>CABVAO010000134.1 GCA_902496335.1 uncultured Collinsella sp. | reverse complement strand
AGGCATGGTTTGCCTGCCACCTGATCGCTCGCGAGTACGGCCTGGGCAGCCCGGATGGTTTTGTCTTCAACATGTCCGTGGGTTATGACCTCGAGGGCATCAAGAGCCCCAAGGTCGATGCGTACATTGAGGGCATGAAGGACGCCAGCGGCTCCGAGGTTTGGAACGAGTGCCGCACGTGGGCGCTCGCTAACCTGGACAAGTTTGAGCATGTCGACGCCGCGTTTGTCGAGTCCATCCCGGCACGCGTTTCCAACTCCATCACCGAGTCCACCCTGCATGGCTGCCCGCCGGCGGAGATCGAGCGCATCGCGACCTATCTGATTACCGAGAAGGGTCTCAACACCTACATCAAGTGCAACCCCACGCTGCTGGGCTATGAGTTTGCCCGCCAGCGCCTCAACGAGCTGGGCTTTGACTACATCGTCTTCGATGACACGCACTTCCGCGAGGACCTGCAGTGGGCCGATGCCGTGCCTATGTTCGAGCGCCTGATTGCCCTGTGCGCCGAGCGCGGCCTGGAGTTTGGCGTCAAGCTGACCAACACGTTCCCCGTCGACGTGACGAGGAACGAGCTGCCCTCCACCGAGATGTACATGTCCGGCCGTTCGCTGTTCTCGCTGACCATCGAGGCTGCCCGTCGCATTACCGAGCAGTTCGATGGCAAGCTGCGCATCAGCTACTCCGGCGGTGCTACGGTCTACAACATCCGCGCCCTGTACGATGCCGGCATTTGGCCCGTCACCCTGGCGACCGACGTGCTCAAGCCCGGTGGCTACGAGCGCTTTAGCCAGATGGCCGGCGAGTTTACCGACCTGGATGGCAAGCCGTTCGCGGGTGTCTCTCTCGAGGCTGTGACTGCGATCCAGACCGACTCACTCACCAACCCGCTCTACAAGAAGCCGCTGCGTCCGCTGCCCGACCGCAAGGTCGCCGGCAAGAGCCCTCTTTCCGATTGCTTTACCACGCCGTGCCGCACGAGCTGCCCCATCCAGCAGGATATTCCCGCCTACTTGGCGGCTGTTGACGAGGGCCGCTACGAGGACGCACTCAACATCATCATCGAGCGCAACGCCCTGCCGTTCATTACCGGCACCATCTGCCCGCATCCCTGCGGCCGTGCCTGCGAGCGTGCGCTCTACGAGCCCGAGGGCGCCCAGATTCGCGCCAGCAAGCTCAAGGCCGCCCGCGAGGCCATGACCGCCGTGCTGCCCAAGCTGCGCGCCCAGGCCATCGCCAACGACGGCGAGCGCAACGTTGCCGTTATCGGCGGCGGCCCGGCCGGCCTGGCGACGGCGTTCTTCCTGACGCGCGCTGGCGTGCCCGTCACCATCTTCGAGGCCCGCGATTCGCTCGGCGGCGTGGTCCGTCACGTCATCCCCGAGTTCCGCATTGCGAGCGATGACATCTCCCACGATGCCGAGCTCTGCCTGGCCTTTGGTGCCAAGGTGCAGCTCAATGCCCGCGTGGAGTCCATTGACGAGCTCAAGGCCCAGGGCTTTACCGACGTGGTCGTGGCCACCGGCGCCTGGATGC
>CABVAO010000133.1 GCA_902496335.1 uncultured Collinsella sp. | reverse complement strand
GCTGTGGATACGATTCGAGAGTTGCCGCGCCGCGGCGTTCGCGTGGCGCTGGCGAGTTCGTCTCCCATGGACAGCATCGAGGAAGTGCTCGATGCATGCGGGCTGTCGGATGCCTTTGAGTATGTGGTGAGCGGCGAACAGTTTAAGGAGAGCAAGCCCGAGCCCGACATCTACCTGCATGCGCTGGATCTGTTGGGGCTGCCTGCGGACCGTTGCTGCTGTGTTGAGGATTCGGTGCCTGGTATCACTGCCGGCAAACGCGCGGGGTTAACGGTGATTGCCAAGCGCGAGGAGCGCTTTGGCTTTAGCCAGGATGCCGCGGACAAGATTATCGACCAGCTGCCGGAGCTACTGGAACTCGCGTAGATCCTGGGCGGTACTGCTGTCACAACAGTGGTTCCGTTGGCATAAGAGAGGGGCGCGCTATGGCATTTAACGTGAGCGCACTGGGGTTTGGCGACAACGTCGTCGACCGCTACGAGCATATTCGCACGATGTATCCGGGTGGCAATGCGGTGAACTTTGCCGTGTATGCCAAGAAATGCGGAGCCGCGCGCTCCGCGTATATGGGCATCTTTGGTAATGACGCTGCTGCCGAGCACGTGATTGCGAGTCTTGAAGATGAGGACGTTGAACTAGCCAAATGCAAGCAGCTCATCGGTGAGAATGGTGCTGCGCGCGTGACCGTCGTTAACGGCGACCGTGTTTTCCTTGGCTCCAATGAGGGCGGCATCCGTGGTGATGCGCGCTATGTGCTCGATCGCTTTGACCTTGCGTACGTGAAGCAGTTCGACGTAGTCCACTCGGGCAACTATTGCTTTACCGAGCGTGAACTTCCCAAGTTGAAGGCCGCGGGCATCACGGTTTCGTTTGACTTCTCGGACGATTCGACCGACGAGTACTACGAGCAGATTGCTCCCTACGTTGACTTCGCGTTCTTTAGCGCGGCAGACGCCGCGAGTGAGGATGAGATTCGCGAGCGTCTGGCATGGGTGAGGAGCCTAGGTCCGCGTTTCGTATCGGCAACGGCTGGCGCTGAGGGCTGCATTGCCTATGATGGCGATCGTTATTACCGCCAACTGGCTAAGCCGGTAACGGATATGAAGGACACCATGGGTGCGGGCGACTCATTCCTGACTTCGTTCCTGATGTGTTACCTCGATTCCGTCAAGCGTGGCGAGGATGGTGCCGAGGCCATCGAGCGTGCACTCGACTTTGCGGCGGGGTTTGCTTCGACCGTATGCGGCATGGAAGGCTCCTGGGGCCATGGAGTGCCGATTTCCGAATAGGTGAGCAGTCCCGGGGAGTCGAATTGTCGCCCCCCGGGACTCCATGGACAAAAAATGCTAAATATGAGTACTGTCACTAATTTAGTAACAGCGAAATTAAGCTTTTGAGGGCCTAGTTGGGTGTCTGCGAGCGATTAAAACCTGCTAAAAATGACTTTAACCACCTTAAAGTGCCTTGATAATGGATGGCTGTAGGTGGCGCGCGCAGACGTGGTGTAAGAGCGTCCCGAGGTCCGTCGCTGCAAGTCC
>CABVAO010000132.1 GCA_902496335.1 uncultured Collinsella sp. | reverse complement strand
CGTTGAGTTCGCGCTTGTTGCGGTCCTCAAGCTGCTTCAATGCTCCACGCGACAGATAGTCGGCGTTTTGCTCGAGCACCTTTTCCTGTGTGGACTTGACCTCGGCGAGCGGTGCCTTAACGGCGACGATGAGCGACTTGGCGCGGCTGAGCACATCAGCCTCGTCGGCAGCGATGAGCGAATCGATGGCGCGGACCATTTGGCGGCGAGCATCCTGGCGCTCGGCACTCTTAAGGAACTCGATGCCGCGTGTGGGGCTTCCCGCCACGGCGACCGCCATGCGGCAACGCGCGAGGTCCTGACCCGTCGCGCGACTCACGGCCTGCGCGGCCACGGTGGGCGACACCAACCGAAACGGCACGCACTGACAGCGGCTCACGATGGTGGGCAACATCACGTCTGCCGAGGTGCCCAACAAGATGAACATAACGCCCTCGGGCGGCTCCTCGAGTGTCTTGAGCAGCGCGTTGGCGGTGTTAGCGCGCAGTTGCTCGGCACGATCGATGATGTAGACCTTGGCCTTGGCACGGATGGGCGCCAGCGGCACGTCATCGAGCAGCTCGCGGGTCTGGGCAATGAGGTAGCCTGTGGCGCTCTCGGGCGTGTAATAGTGCACGTCAGGATGCGTATGCCGAGCAACGCGTACGCAGCTGTCGCATGCTCCGCAGCCGTCCTGCTCGCACAGGAAGGCCTGGGCGAGCGCCCATGCGGCATCGAGCTTGCCGGCACCGGGAGCGCCCAAAAACAGGTAGGCGTGCGATGCGCGGCCGCTGGCGACGGCGTTGGTCAAAAAATCGCGAACGCGCTCTTGGGTGTCGAGCTTGGCCAGCAGGCTTGCCTGAGCGGGGGCCATGTTACTCGGCCTCCTTGGCAAGCGCGGCGGCGACAGCATCTTGCGAAATGTCGAGACCGTACGCGCGAATCTGCTCGACCGTCTTCTCGAAGACTTCCTCGACGGTCGCAGTGGCGTCGATGAGCTTTACGCGGTTTGGCTCCTCGGCAGCAATAGCGCAGAATCCCTGGTAGACACGCTCCTGGAATGCCATGCCTTTGGCCTCCATGCGATCTGCCGCGCCACGGGCTGCCATGCGCAGCGCCGCCTGCTCGGGCGTGATGTGATAGACGAGCGTGAGCGCCGGGTGCGTTCCCGCAACGGCCAGGTTGTTGGCATCGCGCACCATCTGGCGATCAAGGCCGTCGGCAAATGCCTGATAGCAGGTTGTGGAATCGTAAAAGCGGTCACACAGGACCACCTTGCCGGCCGCGAGGGCGGGAGCTATGACCTCGTGCACCAACTGGGCGCGCGCTGCCTCGTAGAGCAGCAACTCACAGGTGTCGCCCATCGCTGTATTGGCGGGGTCGAGCAGCAGAGCGCGGATCTTTTCGCTAATGGCGGTACCGCCCGGCTCGCGCAGGCTCACAACCTGGTAGCCAGCGAGTTCGAGCGCGCGGGCAAGCAGACGCGCCTGCGTGGACTTGCCGGCGCCGTCGACGCCCTCGAGCGTGATAAAGCTATGTTGAGCGGGCTCAAAAGCCATGGGCGCAGCCCCTTCCTACAAGGCGCGTAAATGCGATTTATAGCAACCAAGCCATGATACCCCAGGGGCAGGCGCGTCCCAAATCCAACCTA
>CABVAO010000131.1 GCA_902496335.1 uncultured Collinsella sp. | reverse complement strand
AGAAGGCTGCGAACGATGAGCTCGTAGTAACGGCCCCAGTTCCATACGGGCATGGCGATGCCGGTGACTTTGCCGTCGACCAAGCGGTGAAGCCCGTAGGCCGTTGGGTCTTCGAGCGACTTTGACATGTCAGCGCCGGTCATGACGCTTACGCCTTCGCGGCACATGGCTTCGGCAAGACCACCGGCGGGAACATCGCCCCAGGTGAGGATGACCTGCGCGCGCGGGTCGAGCAGCGAGGCGCCAATCGCAAAGGCGTTGATCTCGCTGAGTGCGCCCGAGGCGAAGACCGACGCGTGGTAACCGATGCGGTGGTTGTCCGCCATGCTGGCCGCAAGGGCGCCCAGCAGAAACTTGGCCTCGTACATCTTGCCAAAGTACGAACGGACGCTTTGATGGGGAAGGCCGATAGAGCAGTTGAGGAACCGAACCCGGGGATACTCAACGGCAGCCCTGAGCGTGTATTCCATCAGGCGGTGCGAGGTCGAGAAGATGACGTTTGCTCCATGTTTGACAGCCGTTTCCACGGCGGCGTAGAACACATCCGGATCGTGACAGTCCTCGAACGCCTCGGTGCGCACGATACCGCCAAAGTGCTCATCGAGATACTGACGCCCTTGGTCGTGCAGGCTGTCCCAGCTCGACGTCGCACAGGGGAACTCATGGATAAAGGCGATGCGCAGGGGGTTGGCCGTCGAGTAGACGGTCTTGCCCATAAAGAAGTTGAGCACGCTAGAGGTGGACTTGGCGGGCGTCTCCTCCTCGTCGACGCTCGGTGCTTCGACAAGATCGACCTTGTCCTCGTCATTTTTGCCGGCAATGACCAGCTCGCGCCAGATCTTGCACAGGCGGTTTACGACGATATCCGTTGGCGTATCCAGCAGGCGGTCCTGGTTGTACACATTGAGGTAGACGAGCATGGCGTCGGCGGGCGTAATGTCCAGGTGATCGCCGCCTGCGCGAAGGTAGGCACGCTTAAAGAGCAGGAAAGTGTGGCGCAGGTAGTCGACCTTTTTCTGCGGCCATTTTTCGATAAGGTTCTGACCGAGCATCTTCGCGAGCGTTTCGTAGCTTCCCTCACGCGAGAACTCGATCTCGTATAGGGGGCAGACGCGCCAAAACGCGCAGAACTCGCCGTACAGGCGGCTTTCGACGGAATCCCATGTGCCGGGGTAGAGACGGGTGACCTTGGCCGAAACCGTCGGGGCGTCTAGGAATTTGAGGACACTGACGCGTTTGTTGCCTTCTTGGACATAGAACCGATGCATGAACTCGGTGACGATGACGGGGTCGCGATAGCCCTCGGTCACCTGGATGTCGTAGAGGTTGGACCACTTGCGGGCGAACTCGGTGCTAAACGGAAGCAGGGGCATAAAGTTACACGAAAAGGCGGACTGACGGCCCTTGGTGACCGTGCCGACGACCATTTCGAGCGGAATATCCCGCAGGCCGACATTCTCTCGCTGACCTAAGGGGAGCTGAGCAACCAAGCTATCGAGGTCCGTAAGGTATGGATGCTCGCTTTGGCTAATGGCGCGTCGACGTCCTTGCTCGCCGCGCTTGCGTGCTTGACGATAGGCCTCTTCCATAATGTTGCTCCCTTAGTCGTTTAAACAACTATATGAACCATGGTACCACGAATGAAAACCACTACAAAGATGCCTG
>CABVAO010000130.1 GCA_902496335.1 uncultured Collinsella sp. | reverse complement strand
TGCAAGAAGTGCGGCCACAAGTTCTAAGCTGCCCGCAACATCAAGTTGCTAGCAATGGCCCGGATGCCACGGCACCCGGGCCTTTTTCTATCCCCACTCATTTGGTATCCCTACTCATTGGGGACAGACTTACATGACTGGTCGTTTGGGACGTTCTTAAACGACTAGCCTATGAGGACAGTCTTTAGATTAATATATCTGGCCATCTGGGATGGGCTTCAACGAAAGCGGTACTTAGGGACAGTCCTCAGGTGCCGGCAATTTGGGACGGTCCTTTGATGTCTGATGCCCCCAGAGGGGTGAAGTAATACAGCCTTCTCTGTCTTTTAGGGCTTTGTTTTTTCGCCCCTTTATGTTTCGCAAGGACTTTCGCACGCGCATTTATGCGCATATTATTGCGCGATAATGCGTGTAACGGCGCAAACATGCGCAAACTATGGCTAAATAGTGACTGAAAAGCAAATAGACACGCAAATACGAGCAAATACGCGCGCAATTGTGCGAATATAGGGCTGTTAGAAATGAAGAACCTTCGATGACTCAGGAGGCACATGATGGCAGATTCCAAACAGGCTCCGCTCGACGCCGAGGCAGCCGCAAAGGCGGCGTTTGCCTCGGTCCAGGATCAGCCGTTCCCCGATGATATCTTTACGGCCCCCGAGCTCCGCTGGGCCGTGATCGGGTGCGGCGTTATCGCCAACCAGATGGCCCAGTCCCTCGCTCTGGCCGGCCGCAAACTCGCGGGTGTCGCCAACCGTACGCTGTCCAAGGCCCAGTCTTTTGCCGAGCAGTATGGCGTCGAGAAGGTGTACGAGACGGTTGAGGACCTCTACGCCGATCCGGACATCGACGCCGTCTATATCACCACGCCGCACAACACGCATATCACCTATCTGCGTGCCGCGTTGGCCGCCGGCAAGCATGTGCTCTGCGAGAAGGCCATTACCCTTAACTCTGCCGAGCTCGACGAGGCCCGTGCCATCGCCGACGAGCACAACGTGGTCCTTATGGACGCCACCACGGTGCTTCACATGCCGCTGTATCAGGAGCTGCGCCGTCGCATGGATGCTGGCGAGTTTGGCCACATGAATCTCGCTCAGCTCAACTTTGGCAGCTACAAGGAGTACGGCGATCTGACCAATCGTTTCTACAACCGTAGCCTTGCCGGCGGCGCCATGCTCGACATTGGCGTGTATGCGCTCTCCGTCATGCGCCTGTTTATGGCCAGCCAACCCGCCGAGGTCGTCTCGCTGGGCAATACCTGCGAGACTGGCGTTGACGTTGCGGGTGGCATTGTCTGCCGTAATGCTGAGCAGCAGCTGGGCGTCGTGAGCCTTACGCTCCACTCCAAACAGCCCAAGCGCTCGGTCATCAGTTTCGATAAGTGCTATATCGAGGTCAACGAGTATCCGCGCGCCGACCATGCGACCATCGTGTGGACTGCGGACGGTCACCGTGAGGAGGTCCACGCTGGCACCGAAGCCTACGCACTGTGCTACGAGATGGCCGACCTGGAGAAGGCCGTTGCTGGCGATGATTCGAAGCGCGAGCTTCTAGGCTATGCTTCTGATGTTATGGATCTGATGACCAAGCTCCGCGCCGATTGGGGAGTCGTGTACCCCGAGGAGGAGTAAGCGATGCTTGCGGAAGATAGGCTCAACGCGATCGTG
>CABVAO010000129.1 GCA_902496335.1 uncultured Collinsella sp. | reverse complement strand
ATATCGGCATGTTCGCGAGCTTCGACCCGGTCGCCATCGACCAGGCCTGCGCCGACGCCGTCATGGCGTCTGAGCCGCTGCCCAACACCGAGCTCACCGATAGCGCGGCCAAGATGGAGCATAACCACGAGCATCTGGAGGGCGAGCAGGCGCACGACCCCTTCTGCATTACGCATCCCGACACCGACTGGCGCGTGTGCATCGCGCATGCCGAGAAGATCGGCCTGGGCACGAGCGAGTATGAGCTCATCGAGGTCAAGTAGCACCTAGCTATTAGACAAAACAAGCGCCTTTGTAGCACAACTGTTAGTAAAAGCCGCCCGTGAGCACAGTGCCCACGGGCGGCTTTTCGGAAGTGCTAGGGGGTCAGATAGACCAGTAAACCGTACTATTTGCCTAAAAATACTCGTCGAGGAAGTTGTCGACCGTGTCCCAGTAGAGTTCGGGGTCGACCTGCGCGCTCTTGGCGTGGGTGGCGCCATGGATGGTGAGCTTTTGCTTGACCTTGCTGGCGCACGCGTCGTAGTTTTGGTCGAGCATATCGTACGGCACAAAAGTGTCTTGGTCGCCGTGGATAAACAGCATGGGAACCGTCGCGTGTTTGAGTTGCTCCACACTGCTCGCCTTATGAAAGTCGTAGCCCGCGCGCACGTTGCACACCAAGTTTGCTACATCGAGCAAGGGAAAGCTGGGCAGGCCGAACACGTCCTTGAGCTGCAGAGAAAACTCGTCCCAAACACTCGTATAACCGCAGTCCTCGATAGTGCATTTCACGTTTGCGGGCAGAGACTCCCCCGCGACGTTCATGGCGGTTGCCGCACCCATCGACTCGCCAAAGACCAGGATGCGTGCCTCGGGGTCAGCCTGAACGATTCGCTCAATCCATGCGACGATGTCAAGGCGCTCGGGCCAGCCCATGCCGATATAGTCGCCGCCGGAGCGCTCGTGGGCGCGGGCGGCGGGTGCGAGTACGTTCATGCCGCGGTCGTGGAATCGCTTGACGTATCGGGCCATACCGATGGGCTCGTTGGTATATCCATGCAGGCAGACGGCGTAGTCGTGCGTGCTCTCCGACGCAGCAAAATACCAGGCGGCAAGCTCGGTCCCGTCGTCCGCGGTGAGGCTCCTGCTCTCGCGGTTCTCTTTAAACCATGCCCGCGCCTCGGTATCCTCGGCATCCGGCTGCTCACCTTCTTTGTCGTTCTTGCTATCCTGCATCATCTTCATGGTGTATGGCGCGCGGGGATTCAGCGCGAAGTCAAACAGAAAGTTGCCGGCAAATCCGAGCAGCGCAACGACAACCACCAGTGCAACGATGCCGGCTATCTTGAGCTTTCGATGGGAACGTGCGTTTTGAGCCATGCGGTATTCTCCTATAAGATGTTAATACATCAACATTTAATGCAAGCGCATTATGGACGTTCGCCGTTGATGCGTCAACAGGCAAAGAATGGGTAAACAAAGGGTCACGTATGGTGCAAATTTCGCACGTACCTAGACGCTTTGATATAGTGTTGAGAACTCTTTACGTTGGAGGATGTAACCGGCATGTCCGATTCGAGCGACAGTTCTAAGCCGCGACCCAAGACCGCGGCCGTTCCACACTACACGGTGGGCGAGGAGATCATGAACTCCGTCACCCATGGTGTCGGCTGCCTGCTGGGTATCGCGGGCCTGGTGCTCCTGATCGTATTCGC
>CABVAO010000128.1 GCA_902496335.1 uncultured Collinsella sp. | reverse complement strand
CGTTCTTCTCGTCCATCCGTCTCATTCCTCTCGGATTTTAGGCATCCCAGGCGTCACGGCCGCGCAGCGCACGCAGACCGATGTCATGACGCAAGGTCTTGCCCTCAAAATCAATCTTCTCGCAGGCCTCATAGGCAAGGTTGCGGGCGTTCTCAAACGTGTCGCCCAGCGCGGTCACGGCAAGCACACGGCCGCCGTTGGTCACGAGCTGGCCATCCACCACGGCGGTGCCGGCATGGTACACGGTCACGTTCTCCATGGCCTCGGCGTCGGCGATGCCGGTGATGACTTTGCCCTTCTCGTAGCTGCCGGGGTAGCCCGCGCTCGTCAGGACAACAGCCACAGCCCACTCGTCACGCCAGCCGAGTTCAATCTGATCGAGCTCACAGTTGGCACAAGCCAGCATGACCTCGACCAGGTCGTTCTTGAGGCGCGGCAGCACGACCTGCGTCTCGGGGTCGCCAAAGCGGGCGTTGAACTCCAGCACCTTGGGGCCGGCGGGGGTAAGCATAAAGCCGCCGTACAGGCAGCCGCGGTAGTCGATGCCCTCGGCGGCGAGCTCGGCCACGGTCTGCTCCATGACCTTCACCATGATGGCGTGCTCCTCGTCGGTCACGATGGGCACCGGGCTGTAGACGCCCATGCCACCGGTGTTGGGGCCAAGGTCGCCCTCGAGTGCACGCTTGTGATCCTGCGAGGTGGCCATAGGACGCACGGTCTTGCCGTCGGTAAAGGCCAGCAGCGAGCACTCGGGGCCAACCAGCATTTCCTCAATGACAACGGTGTTGCCGGCATCGCCAAAGGTGCCGCCAAAGCACTCGCGCACGGCCTCCTCGGCCTGCGCAAGCTCAGTCGCCACGATAACGCCCTTGCCTGCAGCCAGGCCGTCAGCCTTCACGACCAGTGGGGCGCCCTGCTCGCGCACATAGGCAAGAGCCGAAGCCTCGTCAGTAAACGAGCCGTAGGCGGCCGTCGGAATGCCGGCACGCTCCATGAGCTGCTTGGAGAATAGCTTGGAGCCCTCCATCTGAGCGCCCTCGGCACCCGGGCCAAAGCAGGGAATGCCCGCCGCGCGCACAGCATCGGCTACGCCCGCCACGAGCGGAGCCTCGGGGCCAATCACCACGAGTCCGCATCCGTGGCTCTGCGCAAACGCCGCCACGGCCGCAGGATCGCAATCGTCGAGAACCACGTTCTCGCCGCAGCTCGCGGTGCCGCCGTTACCCGGCGCAATGTAGAGCTTGCCGGCGCGCGGTGATGCTGCGAGCTTTGCTGCCAGAGCATGCTCGCGGCCGCCGCTGCCCAACAACAGGATGTCGATGGTTTGAGTGTCCGCCTTCAAGGGTGCCTCCTCTATGGATGAACGGTCCGCCAACCATGCGGACCCATTACAAAGCAAATATACCCCTCGGCCGCCCGCCTGGGCTGCAAAGGGGTATATCGCAATAACCGAATAGTGCCGATTACTTCCAGAATCGGTTGATGATCTGCTCGCGATCGGCGCCGACGCCAATGAACGTCACGCGGGTGTGTGCCAGATCCTCGATAAATGCCACGTAGTCCTGAGCCTCCTGCGGCAGCTCCTCAAAGCTACGGCAACCGGTGATGTCGCACTTCCAGCCCGGGAGCTCCTCGTAGACGGGCTTGGCATGCTCAAAACGAACCTGATGCTCGGGCACGCTCGTGTAACGCTCGCCGTCAACGTCGTAGGCAACGCACACCTTGATGGTATCGAAGGCCGAAAGCACGTCGAGCTTGGTCATGGCGATATCGGTGAGGCCGTTGACGCGCG
>CABVAO010000127.1 GCA_902496335.1 uncultured Collinsella sp. | reverse complement strand
AAAGGCGATCGCGTCATAGAACGCGCCCACGCCCGGGATGACCAGGCCGTCGGCGCGGCGGATCTGCTCCGGATCGTCCGACGTGCAGGCGGCGGCACCGGCGCGCGCAAGCCCGCGCGCAACGCTCGACAAGTTGCCCTTGTGGTAGTCAACTACCACGATCTTCGGTTCGCCCACGCGACCCTCCTTTTCCCCATTCAAAACCTGCCAAAAAGGGACAGGTTACAGCGAGCCCTTGGTGCTGGGAATGCCCTGCACGCGGGGGTCCAGCTCGCAGGCGCGGCGCATCGTGCGGCCCACGGCCTTAAAGGCGGCCTCGATAATGTGATGCGAGTTGCCGCCCACCAGCTCGCGCACGTGCAGCGTGAGCTTGGCATCGCGCGCAAAGGCGTAGAAGAACTCGACGGCCAGCTCGGTATCGAAGCTGCCCACGCGCTCGGTCGGCACGGGCAGCTCGCAGTAGGCCTGCCCGCGGCCCGAGATGTCCACGGCGGCCATCACGAGCGTCTCGTCCATGGCGATTGCCGCGTCGGCAAAGCGCGTAATACCCGCCTTGTCGCCCAACGCCTGGCAAAACGCCTCGCCCAGCACAATGCCCGTGTCCTCTACGGTGTGGTGTGCGTCGACCTCCACATCGCCTACCGCATGCACCGTCAAATCAAACAGTCCATGGCGACCAAAGGCGTTGAGCATATGGTCGAAAAACGGCACTCCGGTCGAGATATCGCACACGCCGCTTCCGTTCAGGTCGAGCTTGACGACAATGTCGGTCTCACCCGTCTTGCGGGTCACCTCGGCATAACGGCCCATCTACATCTCCTCCTTCACCAGCGCGGCAAACGCGGCCAGCACCTCGTCGTTTTCCTGTGGGGTACCCACGGTAATACGTAGGCAGTCCGCGAGCCCCGGCGCGTAGCTAAAGTCGCGCACCAAAATCGAATACTCGTCGCGCAGGCGCTCACGCACGCGCGTGGCATGCGGCGTGCGTACGAGCACAAAGTTCGCCGCGCTCGGCCATACCTCCACGGGCAGGCCTTCGGCAGCCATCGCGCGCAGGGCGCACAGCTCGCGCTCGCGCTCGGTTGCGACCTGCGCCACCACGGGCGCGTACGCATCGCGGGCACGCACGCAGGCAAGCGCGGCGGCCTGGCTCAGCACATTGACCGAATAGATCTGGCGAATCGCCGCGAACACGTCGATGACTTCCGGCGCCGCGATCACATAACCCAGACGCGTACCGGCAGCGCCAAACGCCTTGGACAACGTATGCAGAATCACCAGGTTGGGATGCTCGGCGATAAGGCCTTGCGCCGTGGTGGCCGCGCCAAACGAATCGTCGGCAAACTCAACGTAGGCCTCGTCGACCATTACCATGCCGGGGCACGCATCGCAAAGCGCCGCGACAAAGTCGAGCGGTGCCACGTCGCCCGTGGGGTTATTGGGCGAGGTCACGATTGCCAGGTTGCACTCGGGCGCCGCCGCAAGCACAGCTGTCAGATCGAGCTCAAAGGTCGCAGGGTCGCGCCACACGTCGCGCACCTCGGTCTGGCAGAGCGACGCAAAGAACGCGTACTCGCTAAAGCACGGCGGGCAGTTGAGCAGGATCCGCCCCGCACCGCCAAACGCCAGCAGATAGTTATAGAGCAGCTCGTCGCCGCCGTTGCCCACGCAGATGTTCTCGCGCGCCACACCATGCCAAGCGGCAAGCTCGTCGCGCAGATCGTTGGACATGGGATCGGGATAGCGGTTGAGCGGTGTGGCAGACAGGGCGGCGTCGACCGCCTCGCGCGCGCCGGCCGGTACGGGATAGGTGTTCTCGTTGGCCGAAAGATTGATGCGCGTGGGCGTAAAGTTGGGATCGTAGGGCTCAAT
>CABVAO010000126.1 GCA_902496335.1 uncultured Collinsella sp. | reverse complement strand
CGGTAAGCGCCCTGTACGACTGCGTGTATGACTTTGCGTTTTTTGCCTACACCACTGACCATCCGGCGCTTATGTATCACTTGGGCGACCATGACCGATGCAGTGTCGAGCTGCGCGCCACGCTTTTTTCCAACGATGATGCAGATCTTTCGCAGACGCCCGCTGCGCAAGAGCTCGAAAGCGCTCTGCAAGGGCGCAACGTGGCATACCGCCTTGAGGGCGAGCCCGGCCAGCTGCGCATGATCGTCTTGATGCCGAGGGCGGGTGAGTGACGATGCAGATTTCGCTCATCCTTCCCCAAATCGTTGCGCTCGATGTTGTCTTTGCCCTGGCTGCGTGTCTGCAGACGATCCACGTCCCGCTCATCGCATCGCGCCGCTCGTCCTATAACCGAAAGGTGATTTGCGCCTACGAGGCGAGCCTTGTGCTTCACCTGATGATTTCGGCGCTTATCCTGTTCGCGTCGTCTGGCTCGCATCTGGTGGCGCCGCTTGACGTTTGCGCCAGGGCAATGGGCGGAGCGTTGTGGCTCAATGCCGCGATTTTTGCCTATGGCGTGCTGCTTATGGTGCACTATCGTCGCCCCGTCATGCTGGTCGAGCTGCTGCTTGTTGTCGCCGTTACACCGCCGGTGGTTTTTGCCATGGGCTCGGCGTGGACCGTTGTCCTTATCGCAGAGGGAGCGTTCTTCCTGTTCCGTTCCATCGCGGCGCTCTTGATGGACGTCCGTAACCGCCAGGAGGATATCACTGCGTTCTCGACGATCGAGACCATCAACGTGATTCCCGTGGGCATCCTGTATCTGGACCCGAGGGGCCGTCCGCTGCTCATGAACCGCTGCATGCGCAAAAACCTGGTGGAACTTCATATGCCTACCGATCTGTGTGACATGAGCAGCACATGGAACGACCTGCGCAAACTTAGCATGCAAATGCCCGAAAGCAGTAGGAACCGTGTGCGGATTAACTTGGACCGTTTTGGTGAGGCTCGCGCGGTGATCGAGATTTCCCCCGTCGAGATTCGCCTATTTGTGCACGACGAGGTTATGGTTTCGGGCCGCCTCTTTGAGCGCATTATCGGTCTTGATGTGACAGAGTACGCGCATGCCCACGACCGCCTGGCGCAAGCCAACCACCTGCTTGAGCTTGCGGGCCAAGAGCTTCAGGCCCAGATCGAAGAGGTTAAAAAGGTTGCCGACAATGCGGCCTACCTACGTATGCGTGCCCGCGTTCACGATGTAATCGGGCAGCGTCTGTCCATTCTTCATCGCTATTTGGAGGAGGGGCGTCTGGACGATGAGTCGCTCGAGCAGATTGACCCATTGCTACGCTCGATCGCCGCCGACCTGCGCAGTGGTGGTGCCAGCGAGCCCGCAGAGCAGCTGGGTGATATCGTCCATGCTTTTGGCCTGGTTAGTGTGCAGATCGATGTTGAGGGTGTGCTGCCTGAGGACGCGCGTGTCGCCGCCGCATTTTTGCAGATTATCCGCGAGGCCTCGACCAATGCCACCAAGCATGCGCAGGCGCATCGGGTCCATGTGCGCCTGTGGCAGGAGGGGACGGATGCTGGCACCGTCGCGCACATGACGATTTCTAACGACGGGTCCCCGGCCCCCGTATCGTATCGCGAGGGAACGGGTATCCCAGGTATGAGGCATGTCGCGCAAGGTCTGGGTGGCAGCCTAGAGGTCCACGCCGCCCCGCCCTTTACGCTTGCGGTGTCCATTCCGCTTAACGCCAACGACACGTCCCAAAGGAGAAGCTCATGATCCGCGTCCTTATAGTCGAAGATCAGGCCATTCTGCGCGAAAGCCTGGCGCGCTCCGTTGGCGACCAGCCCGATATGACCGTTGTTTCCGCGATCGCCGATGCCTCCGAGGCCTTGGGTGTCGCGCTCAAGGAGCGCCCGGACATGATACTGATGGACGTGTGCACCGAGCACGACTCAAACGGCATCGTGGCGGCGGCGCGCATCAAGGAGCAGCTGCCCGAGTGTCGCATCATTATCATGACCGGCATGCCCGAGATCACCTTTGTCG
>CABVAO010000125.1 GCA_902496335.1 uncultured Collinsella sp. | reverse complement strand
AGCCGCTTCGTGAGCAATGCCCGTGAGCTCGCCGTTTGCGTCCTTGTCGTAGCTACCGCCCGCTGGCGGCTCGCTGTCGCGCGTGACGCCGAGCGCCTCGAGTGCACAGCTGTTGAGCCACAGCGTGTGGCCGTCGCCCGAGTACATAACGCAGGGACGATCGGGGAATGCCGCATCGAGCGACGCCTTGCTAGGATGCTCGGGCGGGTCCCAACGGTAGTCGCGCCAGCCCTGCGTCACAACCCAAGCGTCGTCGGGCAGGTCCTGGGAAAACTCGAGCGCATGTTGCACCAGTGCCGCCTCGGACGTGCCCATATCCATGAGCATGTACGGCGAGGAGCCAACCGAGGTATGGAAGAAGTGCAGATGAGCGTCATGGAAACCGGGGCAGACAAACTGCTCGCCGTAATCGATAACCGGCGTGGCGGCGGGAGCGGCGGCAATCACGTCATCGGGCTTTCCGACTGCGACGATACGGTCGCCTGCGATGGCAATCGCCAGCTCGCGGGCGGTATCGATGCCGTCTTGCGCGGTAAAGACGTTCTTGGAGCGGATAATCCGATCGATATGTTGCATGGGCATCCCCATCTCTGGCAGGAAATTCAACACCCCCGAGTGTACTCCCCCGCCCTTGTAACAAAACCCCAAGCGGCAAACGGCAACTTTACCAGCCCTAGCGGCAGGTGGCATACTGGAGAGAGCCTGTACGATTTTGCGATCAACCCAGCAAGGAGCAAATCGACCATGACGAAGACCAAGGCACAGCAGATTATGGCGGCGACCGAGGCTCGCGCGGCTGACGACGTCACCGCGGCCATCCAAGATATCGCTACCGAGTTTGAACCATATATCATCAAGCAGCGCCGGCACTTCCATAAGCACCCGGAGCTGAGCCTCGCCGAGGAGCGCACGACCTCCGACATCGCCAACCAGCTCGACGCCATGAATATCCCCTACGAGCGTCCCCTTAAGACGGGCCTGGTGGCAACGCTTCGCGGCACCGCGCCCGACGCCTATCGCGAGGACGGCACGCCACGCCGCCGCATCCTGCTGCGCGCCGATATCGACGCCCTGCCCGTTACCGAGCAGACCGGCGAGGAGTTCGCCAGCGTCAACGAGGGCTGTATGCACGCCTGCGGCCACGACTGCCATATCGCCATGATGCTCGGCACGCTGCAAATCCTGCGCCATATGACCGACGACATCCACGGCGAGGTCCGCATCGTCTTCCAGCCCAGCGAGGAAAACGGCCAGGGCGCCAAGCTCATGATCGGCACGGGCGTGCTCGACGGCGTCGATGGTGCCTACGCCGCGCATATCTGGAGCGAAGTCGACGCCGGCACCGTGAGCTGTGAGCCCGGCCCGCGCATGGCAAACACCGACTGGTTCCGCATCGATGTCCGCGGCACCTCGTGCCATGGCGCCATGCCCCAGCGCGGCCACGACGCCGTTATGGTGGCTGCCGAGATCGTCAACGCCCTGCAGACCATCGTCTCGCGCGAGATCAGCCCCTACGAGCCGGCTGTCATCACCGTCGGCGAGCTGCACGGCGGCACCGCGCGCAACGTTATCGCCGGCACGGCCTACCTCGCCGGCACGGTGCGCACCTATGGCGACAAGACGCACGAGGAAATGCCCGAGCTTATGCGCCGCATCGTGGAGCACACCGCGGCAGCCCTGGGCGCAGAGGCCGAACTTACCGACTACACCATCGCCAACTACAAGGTCGAAAACGACGTCGCCTCGAGCGAGCGTTGTCGTCAGGCCGTGGTCAAGTGCTTGGGCCCCGCGGGCGAAGGCCATTATCGCGGCACGCTTTCGGGCGAGGACTTCTCGGAGTACCTGCGCCGCGTGCCGGGCGTGCTCGCCTTTGTTGGCACGCGCAACCCCCAGATTGGCGCCACGTACGCCCAACATTCTTGCTTCTACAAGATTGACGAGACCGTGCTGGCAAAGGGCTCCATGGTGGCCGCCCAGTATGCTATCGACTTTTTGGCCGAGCCCACGCAAGAGGAGCTCGACGGCCCCACGATCGCCG
>CABVAO010000124.1 GCA_902496335.1 uncultured Collinsella sp. | reverse complement strand
CCCTATGTTTCCAAATGAATACGCTATGAGCCGAGGAGGACGATTCTCCCCGCAAACACTCTAGTATGCTAAAGTACCCAGAAGACCGGCGGAGCTATGCCGGTCTTCTGCTCTATATGAAACACAGCATGAGGAGGCTCACCAGATGACGGCCACACCGTGGGGATTCCGGGACATATTGCCCGAGGAGGCTCAGGCGCGCGAGGAGATTGCGCTGACGGTGAAGGGCTGCTTCAGGGGGCATCATTACCTTCCGGTCGAGACGCCGCTGCTCGAGGACAAGAGTTCGCTCGAGGAGGGCGGCCGCATCGCGGACACGCCGTTTAAGCTCTTTGACGATGATGGCCGCCTGCTGGTGGTCCGTTCCGACAACACATTGCCGATCGTGCGTCTGGTTTCGACCCGCATGCGCGCGGCCGACCTGCCCCTACGCCTTCGCTACGAGGCGCCGGTGGTTCGCGAGTGTCAGCGCAATGCCGGTGGCTCGCGCCAGTTTACACAGCTGGGCTTTGAGCTTATCGGTGCGGGCGATACCGCGGGCGATGTCGAGATCGTCTCGCTCGTGGCCGAGGCGGTGCGCAAGCTGGCACTTCCCGATGCGCACATTATCGCGGGTAGCGTGCGTCCGTTTAAGGAGCTGCTCGCGGCGTGTGAGGATCGCGAGCTGGCCGCTGAGGCCCTGCGCTGCGTGCACGCCAACGACTTTGTGGGCCTCGATGCCCGCGTGGCGGTAAGCGTCGAGTCCGATGCCGTCAAGGCCGCCATTAGCGAGCTGCCGCGTCTGCACGGCGGTGCCGAGGTGCTCGACCGCGTGGACGCGCTGCTGGAGGCCGCCGGTATTGTCGCGCCGCTGACGCGCGAGCTGCGTGCCCTGGTCGAGGGCCTGGCACCCGAGGACGCCCAGGTGCTGTCATTCGACTTCTCCATCATGAACTCTTTCGATTACTACACGGGCCTGGTCTTTAAGGCCTATGCCGGCGGCCTGCCCGATCCGGTGGGCTCGGGCGGACGCTATGACTCCATCTTTACCGGCGCATTTGGCGACGGTATCGAGGTGCCGGCGGCGGGCTTCGCCTTTTCGCTCGAGCGCCTGGAGGCCGCGCGCACCTCGGCCGAGGATGCCGCTTCCGATGGCGACCACGCCGTGGGCCGTGGCGCCGAGGGCCCGCTGCGCATTGCCGTGCCCAAGGGCTCGCTTAAGGCCGACACGCTCGACGTGCTTGAGATCGCGGGCCTGGACGTCTCCGAGCTGCGTGACCCCGGCCGTCACCTGATCGTGCGCGGCCGCGACACGCGTGCCGGCGAGGGCGCGGTCGGCGATATCGAGTTTGTCATCGTGCGTCCCAGCGATGCGCCTGCCTTTGTGGGCTGCGGTGGTGCCGATTGCGGCATCTGCGGTTGGGACTCGCTCATCGAGGCAGACCTCAACCTGCTGCAGCTGGTCGACCTGGGCTATGGCCTGTGCACCTTTATCGAGGCGGAGCCCGCATGGCGCGCCGGTCAGGCCGAGCGCAACTATACTCGCCGCGGGTCGCTTCGCGTGGCCACCAAGTATCCGCGCATCGCGGGTGCATGGTATGCCGAGCGCGGCGTGAATGCCGATATCGTCTCGCTGCACGGTAACATCGAGCTGGGCCCCATCGTCGGTATGACCGATCGCATCGTGGACATTACCGCCACGGGCGCCACGCTGCGCGATAACGACCTGGTTATTACTGGTCGCATTATGGACTGCACGGCCCGCTTCTTTGTCAACCCGGGTGCCGCTCGCCTGGATCCGCGCGTGCGCAACCTGGCAGATCGCTTGGCAGCGGCCGTGAAGGACAAGCATTTTGAGCCCGTTGCGGGCTCGGCACAATAGCGCGAGCACGCACGGGCGTCCCAACGTCTGGGCTGCGGGCCGATTGGCGCCGCCGCCCGGCCTCTCGTTTTTCGAACACAACCTCGACCGATAGGGGATACCGATATGAAGACCATCAAGCTTGCTCCCGGTGAGCGCCTCGTTACCAACCAGCTCAACCGCAAGGGTGTGCTGCCGCAAAACATCGTCGACGCCACCCGCGATATCGTGGCCGACG
>CABVAO010000123.1 GCA_902496335.1 uncultured Collinsella sp. | reverse complement strand
TGCCCATCATGTCGATGGAAACGTCTTCCTGATTAAACTTCACGCCGCACTTGCCAAGCGCCATGGCAACGCGACCCCAGTTGCAGTCGTGGCCAGCGATGCAGGTCTTGACGAGCGGCGAGTTGGCAACGGCACGGGCGGCGATATCGGCTTCCTCGTCGTTCACGGCGCCGTTAACGTTGACCGTAACAAGCTTGGATGCGCCCTCACCATCGGCGGCGATATTGCGCGCCAGGCTCTCGCACACCTCGTGCACGGCAAATGCCAACTCGTCGAAGGCATCGGAGCCCTCGACGATAGGCTCGGCATCTGCGGCAGCGACGCCGGAGGCAAGCATGATGCAGGTGTCGTTGGTCGAGGTGTCGGAATCGACCGTTACCTTGTTAAAGGTCTGCTTGACGGTCGAGAGCAGCAGGGCATGAAGTGCCGCCGGCTCGACGGGGGCATCGGTGGTGATAACCGCGATCATGGTGGCCATGTTGGGCATGATCATGCCCGAGCCCTTGCACATACCGCCCACCGTATAGGCATTGCCTGTGTGTCCCGCAGCCTCGCTGACGTAGGACACGGCGTACTCCTTGGAGTGCGTGTCGGTCGTCATGATGGCGCGAGCGGCATCGGCACCACCGTGGGCGGAAAGTGCCTCGTAGGCAGCAGGAATGGCGGTCTCAAACGTGTCGATCGGCAGAATCTGCCCGATCACACCCGTGGAGGCAACCAGGATCTGTTGGGGCTCGCAGCCGATGACCTGCGATGCGATGCTGCACGTCTCGCGCGCGCATGCAAGGCCTGTCTCACCCGTGGCGGCGTTGGCATTGCCAGAGTTGACCGAAACACCGGCGATGATACCGTAGCCCTTGTCGGCACCGCCCAGGTTGGCACGGCTCACCTGCACGGGCGCCGCGCAAAAGCGATTGATGGTAAACACGCCGGCACCGGGACAGGGCTTATCGGGCACGACGAGCGCGTAATCCAGACGCTCGGGATTCTTCCGAAATCCCGCATGGATGCCTGCGGCCTTAAAGCCGGCCGCTGCCGTAACGCCACCCTCGACGGCGCGAATCTTGATATCAAACAGCTCGGTATTCATCGTCTTTATGACTCCTTATGTCAAACAAAAAACGGACATCGGTTGGTGCGCCATGCCAGTCGTGATCATGAGACCAGCTTAAGAGTGGCGCCTCACTCGATGCCCGACTACCAAATCGTTAACAATCGAATGTGCTACACCGGGCACGCCACTGTGGGCAAGCCTCGTCGCTCGTCAAAGCCAAAGACGATATTGGCGCACTGGACTGCTTGGCCCGCAGCGCCCTTGCACAGATTGTCGATGGCGCCCGTCGCCACCAGCACGCCTGCGCGCTTGTTGAGCGCGAGGCCAATCTGGGCGGCGTTGGTGCCGACGACCGAAGCCGTCTTGGGCTGCTGACCGGCATCGAGCACGCGCACGAAGGTGCGACCAGCGTAGAACTGCTTGTAATAGTCGACAACGTCCTCAAGGATCAAGGTATCGATAGCCTGCGGCGTAAGCGGCATCGTCACCGTGGAGAGCAGGCCGCGCTTGAGCGGTACCAGATGCGGGGTAAAGACGACGCGATCGGTAAAGCCAAGGATTTGCTCAATCTCGGGCGTGTGGCGATGTTTACCCACGCCATAGGCTTCCAGGTTCTCGTCCGCGCTGCAAAAGTGGGTGCGGGCGTTGCAGGACTTACCGGCACCCGTCACGCCGCTAATGGCATCGACGATTACGGGGCCGTTCTCGGCAACCCAGCCGGCGCGCACGGCGGGAGCGGCAGCAAGGCTCGTTGCGGTGGGATAGCAACCGGCGCAGGCGATCAGCACGGGTTTGCCGTCGGCATGGTCGGATGCGGCGATCTCCAAGTCCTGGCAGAACAGCTCGGGCAGGCCAAAGGCACGGGTCTTGAGCAACTCGGGGCTCGTGTGCTCGGCGGCATACCATGTCTCAAAGACAGACGCGTCGCTCAGACGGTAATCGGCCGAAAGATCAAAGCAGGAGACGCCCGATGCAAGCAGCGCGGGCACCTGTGCCATGGCAGCCGTGTGCGGCACGGCAAGAAAAACCGCAT
>CABVAO010000122.1 GCA_902496335.1 uncultured Collinsella sp. | reverse complement strand
AAGACGCCGATTGTCTCGGTGGTGACAGGCGAGGGCGGCTCTGGTGGCGCGCTGGCGCTGTCCGTGGCCGACCGCATCCTGATGCTCTCGAGCTCGGCCTATTCGGTCGTGAGCCCCGAGGCCTGTGCGTCGATCCTGTGGAAGGATACCGAGCGCGCGAATGAGGCCGCCGAGGCGCTTAAGCTCACGGCCCCCGATCTGCTGGCGCTCGGCATCATCGACGGCATTGTTGACGATAAGGGCCTGTCGCATGAGGAGATCGCCGGTGCCGTCATGTCCTCGGCATTTGATGCCTTCGATGCGCTTGGGCAGCTCGACGACGCGACCCTCACAAACCTCCGCTACGAAAAGTACCGCGCAATCGGTCAGTACCGCACGATGTGACAAAGGGACAGCCCGCATGTCATATTGGGAAAGGCGTTCCATGCTACAAGTTTCTAACACCTCGTTTACAACGTCGGTTTCATCAAACGCCATGGCCGTGGTCGATTATCTGTCCAAAAGCATGATGTCGGCGCTGCCGTTTATTGTCTGCGCGGCGTTGTTCCGCACCGTCGCCGTCATTATGGGCGAAGGCATGCTGGGCCTGTGGTCTGCCGATTCCGAAATCTATCGCCTGTTCTACAGTTGGCTCTATAACGCCGGCTACTACTTTTTGCCCATCTATCTTGGTTGGGCGGCCGCCCGCCAGCTCGGTTGCTCGGAGCAGCTAGGCATGATGCTGGGCGGCGTATTGATTGCGCCCGATCTGCTTAAGCTCGTCGATGCCGCATCGACGACGGGGGCATCGATGACTTCCGTGTATGGTCTGCTTCCCGCGCCGGTCAACGATTACACGACGACTGTTATTCCGGTTCTCATCTCGGTGCCCGTGCTATGGCGAGTGGAGTGTTTCTTTCAGCGCGTTATCCCTAGGGCCGTGGCGTTTTCGTTTGTTCCGTTTGCGACCATGCTTGTCATGGTTCCGGTTTCGCTGTGTATTACGGCACCGGCGGGCAGCTATCTGGGCATGCTGTTGGGCCAGCTTATGTTTATGCTTGGCAATTCCGGTGGCATCGTGTCGCTGCTCACGCTCATGGGGCTTGCCGCGGGCTGGGAGTTCCTAAAGATCGCCGGCGTCAGCAACGTTGTCCTATCGCTTGCCTACGCGCAGTTCATGAGTGTGGGAACGGATTCGTGCATCCTGATCGCCGCGACGATGGCGACGTTCGCCGTTTGGGGCATGCCCTTTGGCGCGTCGCTCCGCGTTGCGGATAAGGACGAGAAGGCGCTCATGCTGGGCTACTCGATCTCGGGTGTGCTTGGTGGCGTAAGCGAGCCGGCGCTGTACGGTTGCGGCTTTAAATATGGCAGGTGCCTGACGTGCATGGCCATTGGCAGGTGCCTGACGTGCATGGCCATTGGCGGCGCCGTCGGAGGCCTTGTTGCGGCCGTGGGCCACGTTACGGCCTATACCATCGGCATGACGAATGTCCTTATGGTCATTGGCTTTGCCACGGGCGGCATCTCGAACCTGCTGTGGTGCTGCGCTGCCGGCGGTGTGGCATTTGCGGTGTCTGCGGCGCTGAGCTACTGCTTTGGCGTGGTGCCGGCGAAGGGACAGACGACGGGGGACGGAGCCGATTCACCCGAAACCTCGAAGAGCGTGGCCGAAGTAAGCGCGTAAACCTGTGCGACACAAGGACGATTCCTTTGCCATATTCCAAGGCCGTGGCCCGTGTGGGTTGCGGCCTTTTTTGTATCTGGGGGACAAAGTGGCTACACTACAATCCGTTTGAGCAATAGATATATAGGTAGCACCGTGGGGGCGGATGTAGATGGTCGAGTGGATTGTTAAGCGTGCGCAGGGCGACCGTGCGCGCGTGGGCACGTTGACGGGCATGGTGTGTATTCTCGCCAATGTGGCACTATGCGCTGCGAAGGGCGTAATTGGCGTGCTGTCGGGATCGGTTTCGATTGTGGCGGATGCCATGAACAACCTGTCCGATGCCAGCTCGAATATCGTGAGCGTGCTGGGCTTTAAGCTGGCGAGCAAGCCGGCCGACCCCGAGCATCCTTACGGCCACGGTCGCTACGAGTATCTCTCGGGT
>CABVAO010000121.1 GCA_902496335.1 uncultured Collinsella sp. | reverse complement strand
CGAGGTAGCCCTCCTGGTCGAAGTGCATGATCTCGATCTTCTCGGTCTCCTTCATTCCCGCTCCTTTCACGAGCAGTTTGAATTGTCGCACGGAATGAACGGGCTTGCCGCCCCGTCGCACCGCTTAACCTTGTGGACATCTTGGCCCCAAGCTCAACAATTCAAAGGTTCTTAATACCAGTTAACGATTACAGGTTAGCCGTTTTTAATACCGGTTTTATGATTTCATCCTCCCCTCTCGGTAGACGGTCAGTTTTTGCCGCTCATCGGTCAAGCGACATATATCCGTAAAAACGAGCGCCCCCGCCATGCGCAGGGACGCTCTAGACGCTAATAGTTGTAGGTATATCCGCCGGCATCACCGCGGGTAAAAGACTTGGCATGCTCGATCGCCTGCCCACTCGAGTCATAGGTCAGGCATTCCAGTACGAGCGCCAGATCGCCCGGCTCAAGATTGAGCAAACTCGCATCGCGTGCGCCCAGCGCCTCGATATCGAGTTTCTCAATCGACTTGTCCGGTTTGCGCCCCAACATGTCGTAGGTCTCGAACAGGCTGAAGACCGAAATGTCCACGTCTTCGATGCCCGGAAACAGCAGACACGGAATCAGCGTCATCTCAATCGACACGGGCTCCCCATCAATGCAGTTGAGACGGCGCACCGAGTAAAGCAGATCGTCCTCGGCGATGCCAAACAGGTCGGCGTAATACGGGCCGGCGTAGCGTTTGGAGCGCGCCAGAATGCGCACCGACGGCGTCGCGCCCGACGCCAGAACCGACTGACGGAAGCCGCCCTTGCGTTCGTGCTCGTCAAACCACTTGTGTCCCACAAAGGCGCCCTTGCCCTGCACGCGACGAATCTGGCCACTTTTGACCAGCTCGTCCATGGCACTTCGGATTGTCAGGCGCGTCGTGCCAAACTCCTCGGCCAGCTCGTTTTCGGACGGAATCATCGAGCCCGTCGGGTAGTCGCCGCGCTCGATTCGCTCCGCAATGCAGCGGCGAATTTGTTTGTAAACCGGCAAGTCTTCTACTGCATCAGCCATTCGACACCTACCTTCGTCGCAACGCCGTCTGCCTCGCCGTTATCGGCAAAACGATACTTGGTCGGCAGAATCACGGACTTGCAATACTCGACAAAGCCATCGTTCTCGTCACGCTCGTGCGAAGCCTTGTAAAACACCGGCGTGCCCTCCTGAGCACCCAGCAACTTGGCCTCGTCGGCGTTCAGACGGCTGATGGAAATATGCTCCTTGCCGTGCGTCACATGGACATTCCCTTCTTTGAGCAAAACGTCGTAGAGGCTTTCCTGCTCAAAATCGTGATCGGGAAGCGAGGGGCACAAAGACAGATTGACGTGGGCCGTCTCAATCGACGCCGGGGAACCATTAACCACGCGCACACGTCGAATGCAGAAGAGCGGTGTACCCAGGTCGATCTGGGCCTTTTGGGCCAGATCGATATCGGCGTACACGACCTTGGACCAAACAAGGCGTGCGGTCGACTTTGAGCCAACCCTCTCCACCGCCTGCGTATAGTTCCATGTTTCCTGAAAGATGTTCAGCGGTTTGGGAGGACACACATAGGTGCCCGAACCGCGGCGGCTTTCCAAAGTTCCGCACGAAATAAGGCGCGTGATCGCAGCACGCAACGCCGTGCGCGACACGCCCAGCTCTTCACAGAGCACACGCTCGGCGGGCAGCCGGTCGCCACCCTGCAGGTCATAATGATTGATATACCAAAGAATGCCCTCAAAGGCGCAATCTTTGGGCGGAATCGCATATGGTTCACTCGGCATGGGCACGGCTCCTCAACCGCTTGATGCTGCAGACATCATTGCTCCGGACGCCCCATGGCGTCGAAGGCTTCTTTGATCTGCTCCGCAACGTTCCGATACGACCGATATAGGCCGGAGTCTCGCTTGACTTCGCCCGCGGTCACCGGAATCTCAAGCTTCGAAATCTCATCCTCGCCGGTTTGCACGGCAACGATGACACCCATACCAAGGCACATATTACGCTTGGCAGCATTGTTTTTGGTAGCCTGAGCTGGATTAATCAAAATCTGCTGAGCTAGTTCGCGATTGCTAAGCTCCGGCACATCCTCGGGATTTCCGGTCTCGACAATCTCGCACTGCAACACGTCCGCATAGTCAAAAATCTTCGGCTCGCCACCGCGCTGATGCACGGCCCACTTGTGGCGCGTGGCATCCTGGTAGATAGCCGGCAAAAATGTAAACCGCGGCGGGTCCAAAATCGTATCCGTGATGGTAAACACATCGGGATCAA
>CABVAO010000120.1 GCA_902496335.1 uncultured Collinsella sp. | reverse complement strand
AGGGCATAGGCGAGGACCCAACTCGTGAGGGCCTGCTGGAGACCCCGGCGCGCGTCGCTCGTATGTATGGTGAGATCGCCGGCGGTCTGGACCAGAGTGCCGAGGAGCACCTGTCCAAAACCTTTGCCGTCGCTTCGAACGATTTGGTTATCGAGCGCGACATCACGTTCTACTCGCTGTGCGAACATCATTTGCTGCCGTTTTACGGCAAGGCTGCCATTGGCTATATCCCCAACGGCCGTGTCGCAGGGCTTTCTAAGCTTGCCCGCACGGTTGAGGTCTACGCCCGTCGTCTGCAGCTGCAGGAGCAGCTGTGCGCACAAGTTGCCGATGCTCTCATGGATTATCTCGCTCCCCAGGGAGCGATTGTGCTCATGGAAGCCGAGCATATGTGCATGACCATGCGCGGCGTGCAAAAGCCTGGCACCAAGACCGTGACGCTCGCTCGCCGCGGCGTCTTTGAGACCGATCCCGCGCTCGAGGAGCGTTTCTTTAGGATGCTGGGCCGCTAACCATGAGAGTCGTCAACGACTTTACATCGAAGACAGATGAGGGGACGTCGCGTCGCGGCTTTATGGCTTCGGGCCTGACTCCCTTTGGTGCCATGCCTCGCATTGATTACATTTGTGCCAACGGGCTGTTCCGTCGGCACCTGGGCAACATTGCACAGTTGGAATCGGGGCGCATCTTCTGCCGCCACGGTATTGACCATCTGCTCGATGTCGCTCGCATTATGTGGATCAAGAATCTCGAGGAACAGCTCGAATTTGACCGCGAGGTCGTCTACGCCACGGCACTTCTTCACGATATCGGCAAAGATGAACAGTATGAATCGGGTATATCCCATGATGTTGCGAGCGAACGCGTCGCTGATGCGATTCTCGGCGGTATGCCCGATGACGTGGCGTTTGAGCCGGCCGATGCCGCAGCCATTAAGACGGCCATTTTGGGCCATCGAAAGCTGCGCGTGAACAGCCAACCGCTTGAGCGTCTGCTCTATGCAGCCGACAAAGCGTCGCGCTCCTGCTTTGCATGCCCCGCGCGCAATGCTTGCAACTGGAGCGATGATAAAAAGAACCTGTCGATTCGCGTGTAGTTAGTTTGCGCGGTCGGGGTTCTAAACGAAGGAGACGATCGCGATGAGCAATAAGAAACTGCCCGAGAATGCAACCAAGACTGAAGGTGCTGAGCTCGCCCGCCGTGGAAGGGGCGAAATATCCACCGCAACGGCGGTACCCCACGTGAGCTATGACGATCTGCGTCATGCCGACCGCATCACCGTTGAAGGTCTTGAGGTTTTTGCTAACCACGGTGTGTATCCCGAAGAGAACGCGCTGGGCCAGAAGTTCATCGTGTCCTTGGTGCTCTATGCCGACCTGCGTGCAGCGGGGGAGCACGATAACCTGGACGCCTCGATTGACTACGGCTCGGTATGCCACGATGTCGATGGCTATCTGCGCGAGCATACGTTTAAGCTCATCGAGGCTGCAGCCGAGGGTGTGGCCCAGATGCTGCTGCGTCGTTACCCCTTGCTGCTTGGCGTGCGTGTTAAGCTCGATAAGCCTTGGGCGCCCGTCGGTCTTCCCCTGGCAAGCTGCGGTGTCGAGATCGAGCGCGTGCGCTAACCGGTTCTAATACGTCTCTATGGGTGGCTGCTTGAGCCGCTGGGACAGTGCTCTATTGTTGGGGCAGTACGTGTCGAGCAGGGCGTGAAACCGCCGATTGTGGCTTGGCTCGAGCAAGTGGACGAGCTCGTGGGCGACAACCATGTCGAGGCATTCGACAGGGTAGGCGGCAAGTTCTCGTGCGATGCGAACGGTGCCGGATTTGGGCGTGCAGGAGCCCCAACGCGTTTTCATGCTGCGTACGGAAACGCGGGTAACGGCGACACCCATTGAGGTTTCGTATACGTGCACCATATCACGCAGCGCCGATGTGACTTCGGACGTATAGAGCTGGTCGATGTGGGTCTGGAGCTCTTTGGGCGTTAGGCCGTCGAGGGTTGTGTGCTGTTTTGTCTGCGTGCACCCACTTGGCTCCTCGGTACCCATAAAACTTGCGAAGGTGGCCTGTTTGGGTCGCAGTGCGGGTGATGCAAAGTTGTGATCGAGCGCATCCTGTACCGTGATGGGCTTGCCCCAAAGCGCAATGATAGACGAGGGACTGAGCGGCTCTCGCGTCGTCGCCTGACGTTGCTCGCGCTGGGCAAGTCGGCTGATAATCCAGGCGCTGTTGCGCTTCACAAACGCTTCGATACGCTCGCGGCTGGCGCCGATCGGTGCGCTGGCGTG
>CABVAO010000119.1 GCA_902496335.1 uncultured Collinsella sp. | reverse complement strand
GGTTGATTCCGATCGGCGCATGACGATTGAGCCCGATGCTTTTGTTGATAGGGAACCCGGGGCGCCTCGCGCTACAAGAGGTCCGCGTGTTGATGAATATGGAAAAGCGGAAGCCGAGCATGGTCGGCGCCCCCGGGACCCCCTTGCATACGATGACGCTGGAGGGCCGGTACCGTATGGCGATGACGTTCTGGCTGAAGATATGGGATACGTGCACGGCGTAAATCTGGCCGATGAGCTCGACGAGGTCGAGGGTTTTGCCGGAGCTGGCGAGCCGTGTGCCGCTGCGTCTTTGGCTTCGGAGCCGCAGTCCGGGCAGCCCGCCATGCCGGCTTGGGCTCAGCGCGTGACCGCGGCGGGGGAGACGGGGATGTTATCGCCCGCGTCCGTGTCGCCGGTTCCTGCACCGTCAGCCCCCGCGCTGTCGGCGGACGCTTCGGTTCCGTCGCGTCGGGCACCGGTCGTCTGCGCCGTTTCGGGTTCGGGCGGTTGCGGCAAGTCGACGATCGTTGCCACCATGGCGCATGCGGCGTCGCTGTTGGGTTTGCGTGCCGCTGTGCTCGACTTGGACCTCATGTTTGGAAACCTATACGATCTGCTGGGTGTCGATGCCCCGCACGATATGGCGACGCTTATCGAACCGTCGGCGGCGGGCGCACTTGCCGAGCCGGATATCGTGGCCGCATCGATGCGCGTCGCCCCGGGCGTCACGCTCTGGGGACCTGTCGCGGCCCCCGAGAAGGCCGAGCTCATGGCGCGTCCGGTGGAGCTATTGCTCGATGTTTTGCGTCGCGAATCCGACGTGGTCTTTGTCGACACCTCGGTCTTTTGGGGTGATGCCGTGGCCGCCGCGGTGGCGGCGAGCGACCGTTGCCTGGTCGTAGGCGATGCGGCGGTATCGTCCGCGACATCCGCTTCACGCGTCATTGAGCTGGCGAGCCGCGTGGGCGTGCCACGCACGCGCATGAGCGCCGTGTTCAACCGGTTTGGTGCGCGCGGTGCCGACGAGGACGTCGCCATGCGCTTTGAGATTGCCTGCGCACTGAGCTCCAAGATCCGCATTGCCGATGGCGGTCAGGATTTGGCCGCGCTCATGGCATTCGGTCGCGCCGACGAGGCGGTGGGCCAGACGAGCGCTTTTGCGACTAGCGTGCGCGAGGCCACGCGCGAGATGCTCGTGGAGCTGGGCTGCGCCGTCGGTCCCTGGAGCGATATGGTCGCTGACCGCGCGACCCGTACCGAGCGCCCGCGCATCCGTCTTCCCTGGTCGCGTGAGGGTGATTCGCGATGAGTCTGCAGACGAGGATTAAAGCCGCTGGCGCGGCCGCCGCGGCTGCCCCCGTTGATGCGGGACGCCGCCGTGCCGTTAAACGCCGCACCAAGCGTGCGGTGATGAACCGCGTGGGCTACGACGAGGTGGCACGCATCAGTGCCTACGTCGACCCGGCCCTTGCTCGCTCTGAGCTACGTCCGGCGGTGGAAGCGGCGCTCAACGTGGAAGAGTCGACCGACTTGGCGACGCCTGAGCGTGAGACCATCATCGACGAGATCCTAGATGACGTGGTGGGCCTGGGACCGCTGCAGCCGCTCATCGAGGACGACACCGTTACCGAAATCATGATCAACGGCTGTCGCTCTGCCTTTTTTGAGCGCAGTGGCGTTTTGTATCCCATCGAGCACGCGTTTGAGGACGACGAGCAGATCCGTGTGCTCATCGACCGCATCATCTCGCCGCTCGGCCGTCGTATCGACGAGCGTAGCCCCATCGTCAACGCCCGCCTCAAGACGGGTTATCGCGTCAACGCGGTGATTCCACCCGTGGCGATCGACGGGCCAATCCTTACCATCCGTAAGTTCTCGGACCGTATCTGTTCGTTGGACGAGCTTGTGGGGTTGGGGTCACTGCCGCTTTGGTATGCGCAGCTGCTGTCGTGCGCGGTGTCGTTGCGGCAGGACTTGGCGGTTGCGGGAGGCACGGGGTCGGGCAAGACCACGCTGCTCAACGCGCTGTCGTGCGAGATTTCCACCGGCGAGCGCATCGTGACGATCGAGGATTCCGCCGAGCTCAAGTTTGCACATCACCCACACGTTGTTCGTCTGGAGGCGCGTGAGGCGTCAATCGAGGGCGAGGGTGCGGTGACGATTCGCGACCTGGTGACCAATGCTCTGCGTATGCGCCCCGATCGCATCGTCGTGGGCGAGGTGCGCGGTGCCGAGTGCTGCGACATGCTGCAGGCCATGAACACGGGCCACGACGGCTCGCTCACCACGCTCCATGCGGGTACCGAGCAGGA
>CABVAO010000118.1 GCA_902496335.1 uncultured Collinsella sp. | reverse complement strand
ATGCAGGACGGCGCGATCCTCGGTAGTATTGATGTGCTCGCCGGAGAACATGGCGTCGCGGCGCTCCTCGAGCTTCACCTCGCGGGCAAGATCGCACAGCAGCTTGACGGTCTCATCGGTCACCAGGTTCTTCGACAGATCGAAGTGCAGGTCACCGGCGTCAAAGCTCAGCTTGTTCACGCGCTCGGCATCGGCGGCGAACCAGGCCTTGAGGTCGATACCCTCGGCCTCGAGCTTCTCCTGATGGGCCTCGAGTGCCTTCCAAGCGGCAGTCGACGTAGCATCGATAGGTGCGGCAACAGTTGCCATAGAGTCCTCCTCAGCATACGGGCGCACGCCTCCATGCGCCCGGACATTCAGATGCCACTATTCTAGCGCAGGTCAAGACTATAATCAGCGAGCGTTGCCAATCGGCCCCCAAACGGCAACCGACCAAATAGGGACAGGTTTATTTTGGCAGGTCAAACGCTTTACCAATCAAAAATAACCCGTCTTTTTATAAGAAATATTAGGCCGCGGCACACACGCTGCCGAGCAACTCGCGCAGAGGAGACCCAATGCCCTCAAGCAATTTGGGAGCGATAATGGCAAAAACGGGAACCTCGCCGGCTCCCGCGACAGCAGGCACCTTGCCCTCCGAGACAATGCATCCATAAGGCACAAAGCCGTCTTCGCCGGCATCGAGCGCCGCCATGCGACGCGTGAGCTCGCGCGCAAAGCCAGCAGTATCGGCATCGCCGATCGCCAGGACAAAGTCCACGCCTTCGTCGGTCGCCAGGGCCACGGCTTCGTCGATCAGTTCGTCTCCCCCGTCACCCTCAACCGAGCCGCAGCGAAAAAGCACGCGCTCGAGCAGAGCTCGATCAAGCGAGCCGAGCGCCGCCGAGACGAGCTCATCACGCGTATGCTTGTCTCCGCCCAGCACGACCAGCGCCTTGGTGCCACCGTAGTGAGCGACCAATCGTCCGCACCAGCGATCCACGTCTCCATCCGCAACAAGGCGTGTCGGCATACCAAACCCATAATTGACCATCTTTCCCACAACCCTTCCGTGCGCATAGGCGGTATCAATCGTTAGGCTCATGCTACGAAGCAAGGTTTTCCGAGCTGTTTCGCACTCTTTAGAGCTGCGTTAAAAACCCGATCCAACCGCACGACCATACCTACCAAAACAAACCAGTCCCTTTTTGACAGGTTTTGACGATGTCCGGACGAGCGGGTATTATCGAACAGATATTCGATAAGAACATGTGTTTGATGGGAGGACGCGTGGGGCACGAGCGTCACACCTATATCTGCATCGACCTCAAGACGTTTTACGCTAGCGTCGAGTGCGTCGACCGCGGACTCAACCCGCTCACCACCAACCTGGTCGTTGCCGACGAATCGCGCGGGCGCACGACCATCTGCCTCGCCATCACACAGGCCATGAAGGACCTCGGGATACACAACCGCTGCCGTCTGTTCGAGATTCCCGACGGCATCGACTACATCAAGGCCGTACCGCGCATGCAGCACTATATGGAGGTGTCGGCGAAAATCTACGGCATCTATCTGGAATACGTCAGCCCCCAGGACGTTCACGTCTACTCAATTGACGAGTGCTTTATCGACGTGACACCCTATCTGGACCTCTATCACACCGATGCGGAAGGCTTCGCCTGCATGTTGCGCGACGAGGTCCTGGCGCGCACCGGCATCACGGCGACGGTCGGCATCGGCCCCAACCTATTCCAGGCCAAGGTAGCGCTCGATATCACCGCCAAGCACGTACCCAGCCGCATCGGCATACTCGACGACGAGACCTTTCGCAAGGAAATCTGGCCCCATCGTCCCATCACCGATATCTGGGGCATCGGCCCCGGCGTGGCAGCCCGACTCGAAAAATACGGCGTCTACGATCTGATGGGCGTCGCGGCGCTCGACGAAAACCTGCTCTACGACGAGCTCGGCGTCAATGCCGAGTATCTTATCGACCACGCCTTCGGGCGCGAGTCGACAACCATCGCCGATATCCAAGCCTATCGCCCGCAAGCAACTTCGACCACCACAGGACAGGTGCTCTCGAAGGGTTATGCCTACGAGCAGGCCTACACCGTCTTGCGCGAGATGGTCGACAACGCCGTGTTGGACTTAGTCGATAAGCACGTGGTGTGCGACAGCATCTCGCTCTTTGTAGGCTACGCGAGCGAGCGCGCCGACATACGCCGCCTCGACGCCAGCGGCACAGCGCAATATGTAGACGGATGCGGGCATTTGCGTTCGAGCACGTCGAGCATCGAACCCGCCGCAACCGCCGGCC
>CABVAO010000117.1 GCA_902496335.1 uncultured Collinsella sp. | reverse complement strand
GCACAAGGCTCGGTGGCAACGACACCTACCGCACGGTCTCCGACGACAGCCTGAGGCAGGTTCTGGGCATCGACCTCGACGGCGCCACCTTGGGCGCCATGTCGCTGGCCGAGGACCGCGCCGGGTTCGTCATGGAGGTGCTCGCCGCGCGGGATACGCCCGGCGCCACCCTGAGCCGGTCCGACCGGCACAAGACCGCGGGGCAATTGCTCTTCACCGCGTCCGGCTTGAGCCGCGACCCGCGAGAAAAGGTCTACGACATCCAGAAGATCCTCGCCTCGCCGACCTCGATGACCGATTCCACGACCGGCCTGAGCGTGCCGACAACGGCCTTGACGGAGATCGACTGCGCCCGGGAGCAGCTCGCCGCAATGGCCGATGACGGGGCGTCGGCCAAGTCGAAGCACACCGACAAGACCGGCAACAACACCAACGGCAGCGGCGATACCGACAGTGCAACTGACACCACCGACGTCAACGCCACCGATACCAACACCGTCGGCACGGAAAACGACGCACGCCTGCGTGTCCTCTCCACGCTGATCTCCTCCCACATCACCTCCGCATTCGCACTCGGCTACCCCGACATGGACGCGTTCCTCTTCTCCTGATCGCATCACTCCCGCAGCCCTATTATGCATACGGGGGTAAAAGCAACACCCGTACGCCGCAGAAGTCAGCCCGATTGCATATGCGCAGCATAACCGTTTCTTCGTAAAAGGTCTCACGTTGCCGTGAAACCCGATGGAAAAAACGCCAAACTCACCCTCGATGGCTCATCAATGAGCCAGCAACGACAACGTAGGGCCTATAGGAACTTTTGTGGTGTTTATGATCGAGGTCTGGCCCTGTACGAGTAGGCGTGTCGGCATGTCTTTTTCCCCGCGTGGAAAAAGATGCGCTCCCGGTGGTGGGCTGGATGGTGTGAGAACGCCATCCAACAAAGCGAAGAAATGCCCGGCATGCGGGCGTGCGATGAAGAAGAACGGACGGACCGGCAAGGGCACGCAACGGTGGAGATGCCGGGCCTGCCGGCTGAGCTCGACGATGCCGCAGCGCGGCCGCAGACGGGCGCGGACGCTGGAGGAGTTCCTCTCATGGCTGCCGGGGCGTCGTCCCAGACGGCGTCGGAATCCACGGGCGACGCGCGCGCCCTGCGCAAACGCATCGCATGGTGCTGGTCAATCCAGCTGCGCATCGCCCCGCCGGACGCGAAGCGCCACACGGTCATGGCCGACGGCACGTACATGGGCCACGGCTGGTGCCTGATCATCGCCATCGACGGCGAAAGCGGAGAAGTCCTCGCCTTCCAGTGGCGCGCATACGAGGAGCTGCGCCGCTGCTGCCGGCGGTTGGAGAAACTGTTCCGCGCGGGGGACTCTTCGCCTTTCCCGGGCCGGCGCTTGCCGCAGGTGGGCCGGTGGCGCGCACCACGAACCGGCTGGAGGGCGGCGTCAACTCGGTCGTCAAGAACGTGTTGCGCAACCCGCGGACTGCCCGAGGAGCACATGCTCCGCGCGTGCGAATGGGTGTGCTACATGAAGACCGCGCACCCGCGGCCGGAATCATTCATTCCCGACGATCCGCTGGAGGACGGGAAAGCGACGTCGCCCGAACCGGAAGGCGACGCCTCGCCCGCATACGGGATCGGCATCGACTGGAACGAATTCCACACCGGCACGCGATATCCCAACGGCACCGACTGACGCCGAGAACCAGACCTAAAGCACCACAAAAGTTCCTATAAGCCCGAAAGAGGGTTCCGGGAGAATCCCGGAACCCTCTTTGCTGGCGGATAGGGCGAGATTCGAACTCGCGGAGGGGTTAGCCTCACACGCTTTCGAGGCGTGCTCCTTAGACCGCTCGGACACCTATCCATGCGCTGCGAAAAAACGCAACTTGTTCATTATAAGTCGATTTCCCGATTACGCAAATCAGCGCGTGGCGCACCTGCCACCGCTCCATCGAGCCTCCATCGGCGAGCTATCTGCGTTTCGAGGGGTGGATTCAGCTCCTGCAAAACATCTATCTGCATTTCAAGGGGTTGGTGGTCAAGTATGACGGCTCGCTAATCCGCATGATTCCAATAGCGTAACAAGCCGAATACATCAGGTATCGCGTTTGAGCAACCCCCTGAAACGCAGATAGATGACCCGAGCAGCCTCAATCAACCCCTCGAAAGCGAGATAGCCCGCAAAACGCCCCAGGCAACCGTCCTCACAGCAGCTGCTCGTGGACGGAGGCGTTCACCCATTGGTTCTGCTGGACCTGATAGCCCGAGAAGATGCCGATGTCGAGCATGCAGTCGCGGTAATCGCGGCCGTGGGCGATG
>CABVAO010000116.1 GCA_902496335.1 uncultured Collinsella sp. | reverse complement strand
GCTCAAGAGTGCCGATAGCCCCAACGACAAAAAGGCCGCGCAGGTCTACCTGGAGCTGGAGCGCCGCCTGCGCGCCGCCAATGCGATGGACTTTGACGACCTGCTCGTGCGCGCGCTCGAGCTGCTGCGCACCTGTCCCGAGGTGCTCGATAAGTACCAAGAGCGTTTCCGCTACATTAGCGTCGACGAGTATCAGGACACCAACCACGTCCAGTACGAGATCGCCAACCTGCTGGCCGCCAAGTACCAAAACCTCATGGTCGTAGGCGACGATGACCAGTCCATTTACAGCTGGCGCGGCGCCGACATCACTAACATCCTGGACTTTGAGAAGGACTTTAAAAACTGCAAGACCGTCAAGCTGGAGCAGAACTACCGCTCCACGGGCCATATCCTGAGCGCCGCCAACGCCGTGGTGCGTCACAACTCGCAGCGCAAGGACAAGCGCCTGTTTACGGCCGAGGGCGACGGCGAGAAGATCCAGGCCTTCCAGGCAAGCGATGAGCGCGACGAGGGTCGCTGGATTGCCGGCGAGATCGAGAAACTGCATGCCAAAGGCACGAGCTATGACGATATCGCCGTGTTCTATCGCACCAACGCCCAGTCGCGTATCCTTGAAGATATGTTCCTGCGCGCGGGCGTGCCCTACAAGATTGTGGGCGGCACGCGATTCTTCGACCGTGCCGAGATCCGCGACGTCATGGCCTACCTCAAGATGATCGTGAACCCGGCAGACGAGATGAGCGTCAAGCGCGTCATCAACACGCCGCGCCGCGGCATCGGCTCCACCTCGATCCAAAAGATCGAGCAGCTGGCGCGCGACAACCGTTGCTCGTTCTTCCAGGCTTGCGAGATCGCGTGCGCCGAAACTGGCATGTTTAGCGCCAAGGTGCGCAATGGCCTGTCGAGCTTTGTGTCTCTGGTGCGCGAGGGTCGCCGCATGGACGGCGAGCTCAAGGACGTCGTCGAGATGATTGTCGATAAGACGGGCCTGCTGCAGGCTTTCCGCGCCGAGGGCACCATGGAGTCCGAGAGCCGCGCCGAGAACATCCAGGAATTCCTGGGCGTCGCCGCCGAATTTGAGGAGACGCACGAGGATATCGAGGGTACGCTCGAGAGCTTGGAAGAGCTGCGCGCAGCCGGCGTTGCCGACGTGCCTGCCGAGCCTGAGTCCGAGCCCGTTGTGGTGAGCGCGCCTGCGCCCGAACCGGGGCCATCTGCCCCGGCATCCTCGTTTGAGGCGCTCGTCGGCGCGCGCGATGCCGCAGGTTCCAATCCGCTCGATAGCCTAGCCGCCCCGGCGCTCTCGCCGCAGGACGCCCTGGCCGCCGCCATCGCGGGCAACGCGTATGCCGCGCCGACGGAGATGCCGGCGGGTGCCGTGCATGCCGACGAGATTGAGCGCACCTACGGTCCGCTCACCTGTAAGGCGCTGCCGGCACTCATGGAGTGGCTGGCCCTGCGCTCCGACTTGGATTCCCTGGCCGGCGAGACGCATGCCATTACCATGATGACCATCCACTCCGCCAAGGGCCTGGAGTTCCCGGCGGTGTTCGTAGCCGGCATGGAGGAGGGCATCTTCCCGCACGTGCACGACTCTGGCGGCAGCGATGACCCGGGCAAGCTCGAGGAAGAGCGTCGCCTGGCCTACGTCGCCATCACGCGTGCCCGTAAGCGCCTATTCCTGACCTATGCGGCCACGCGTCGCACCTACGGCTCGACCTCTGCCAACCCGCGCTCGCGCTTCCTCAACGAGATTCCGTTTGAGGATATCGAGTTTAGCGGTATCGGTTCTGCCGGTTTTGAGGGCACGGGCTGGGAGAAGCGCGGCGACCGTCACGGCACCTTTGGCTCGGGCATGGGTTCGGATATGTATGGCGGCAAGGTGTTCGGTTCGCATACGCGCTCGACCGGCGGTTCCGGTTCGCGCGGCGGATCGAGCTTTGATGACTTCTTTGGCGGCAGCAGCTATGGGACCGAGCGCCATCGTGGGGTTTCGCCCGACGCCGGCCGTGTTGCCTCGACCTTTGGTTCGGGTGCGCCGCGAGCCAAAAAGCCGTCGTCCAAGGTGTCTCCGACGGTGGAGCGCAAGGTCGATCGCGCCAGCGCATCGCAGGACTTTGCCGCGGGCGATACCGTGAGCCACAAGACCTTTGGCACGGGTACCGTGATCTCGGTCGCCGGAGACATGATCGAGGTCCAGTTCGAAAAGACCGGCCAGACCAAAAAGCTGATGAAGGGCTTTGCGCCGATCGTCAAGCTGTCGTGATCCCGGCGGACCTGGGCGGGCGTATGGGGCAACATCGCCTGCTCGGGCAGTCCTGCTCGCACGGAGAGCACATTAAGTGCTCTCCGGCTCGTGCGGAACTCG
>CABVAO010000115.1 GCA_902496335.1 uncultured Collinsella sp. | reverse complement strand
TCTTTACCGAGGATTCGCTTGCGCACCTGGTGAAGCCCGAGCGTCCCATCCGCGTGGTCGACCAGTGGATGTACCACAGCCGTCTGTACGCCGTCGCCCGTTTTGTGACGATGCGCAACGATCTGGACCTGATCCAGCTCAACTCTTTCGGCTGCGGTCTCGATGCCCTGACCACCGACCAGGTGCAGGAGATTCTGGAGGCCAGCGGTAAGATCTACACCGTGCTCAAGATCGACGAGGTGTCCAACTTGGGCGCCGCGCGCATCCGCATCCGCTCGCTCATGGCAGCGCTCAAGGACCAGGAGGCCGAGCGCCTGGCCGAGGCCACGGCCGCGGGCGAGGCCTACGAGCAGGGCGATGCTGCGCCGGTGGCACCCTCCACGGACGCCCCCGCGTTCGCGAGCCGCAAGTACACGTTCGAGGCGCAGCGTGAGAGCGCCTCGACCGCATGGCCCAAAGTGCCCTTTACCGAGCAAATGCGCGACGAGGGCTACACCATCCTGTGCCCGCAGATGGCGCCGATCCACTTTGACCTGGTCAAAGAGGTGTTCCGTGGTGCTGGCTACAACTTGGAGCTGCTGCCCTCGACCGATCACGATGCCGTCGAGGCCGGCCTGCGCTATGTGAACAATGACATTTGCTATCCGTCGATTCTGGTAACGGGCCAGATCATGGAGGCCATCGAGAGCGGTCGATACGACCTGTCCAAGACAGCCGTGGTTATCAGCCAGACCGGCGGCGGCTGCCGTGCCACCAACTACATCGCACTCATCCGCAAGGCCCTGCGCGAGAGCGGCCATCCCGAGATTCCGGTGATCTCGCTTTCGGCTGTGGCGCTCGGCGAGGACAACCCCGGCTTTAAGATTACGCCGGCGCTGCTTAAGCAGGCAGTCTACGCGGTGCTCTTTGGTGACGTGATGATGCAGATGCTCTACCGCTGCCGCCCGTACGAGGCCACGCCCGGTGCTGCCAACGCACTCTACGAGGAATACATGGCGCGTGCCCGCAAGCTGGCGCCTAAGTTCAACAGGCACAACTACACCAAGCTTGCGCGTGAGGCCATCCGCGCGTTCGACACTATGCCGCTTGTGGGCGAGGGCACCAAGCCACGCGTGGGCGTGGTCGGCGAGATTCTGGTCAAGTTCCATCCCACAGCCAACAACCACGTGGTCGATGTCATTGAGCGCGAGGGCTGCGAGGCAGTGGTGCCGGGCCTGCTCGACTTCTTCCTGTACTCCATGAGCAACGCCGAGCTGCAGAAGGACGAGTTGGGAAGCTCCGCTACCACGCGCGCTGGTATGCAGGCGCTCATCAAGCTCGTGGACTGGATGCGCACGCCGGTGGAGGAGATGCTCGAAAAGTCCCGCCGCTTCGAGGCGCCCGAGCGCATCGGCACCATGGCCGACAAGGCCCGCACGGTGCTTTCGGTGTGCAACAACATGGGCGAGGGCTGGCTGCTCACGGCCGAGATGCTCGACCTGATCGATCATGGCGCACCCAATATCATCTGCACGCAGCCCTTCGCGTGCCTGCCCAATCACGTGGTGGGCAAGGCCGTGATTAAGGAGCTGCGCCGCCAGCATCCCGAGAGCAACATCGTTGCGGTGGACTATGATCCTGGTGCGTCCGAGGTCAACCAGCTCAACCGTATTAAGCTCATGATCAGCGTGGCCAAGGAAAACATGCGCGCCGGCAAGGGCTTTAAGCTTGAGAAGGTGGCGCCGCTCGCGATGGACGAGGTCACCGGCCAGATGCGTGCCCACGACGGCTGCGTGAGCTGCGGTTCGGTCGATGAGAGCGCCGTGGCGTCGGTCGCTGAGCGTCTGGGACGCGGCATTAAGAAGTAGCTGGCCTGCTATGGGCTGGATATGAGACAAACGGGTGGTGGCCGTACCGGCTACCACCCGTTTTTGCTTGGACATATGTTGCGTAAACGCCCCGACTATCACCCTTTGCGAACTCAGATTTCGGAAGTATGCGGCAAAATCTGAATAGACCGAGCACACCGAATATGTCCAAGCCCTGTACCTGCGGTTTTATTGGCGGAAAATCGGGGGGTGCTCAAGGGTTCCGGAATTTGCCGCATACTTCCGCAAACGACGTCTCGGTGGCACAAAAAATCGCCCTCGGAACCCTGAGATAATGAACAGATGTAGCCGTTCGCCGCAAATTACCGTCCGTTTATAGAACCCACCCCCAGTGTGCAGCCCTCTTACGGTTGAATAAATACACATCTATGGAATTACGTAAGAGAGGACCGTCCCATGAGCTACAAGACCGTTTGCGTCGCCGGCGGTGGCGTGCTGGGAAGCCAGATTGCCTTTCAGGCTGCCTACTGCGGCTTTGATGTAACGATTTGGCTGCGCAGCGAGGGCAGCATCGGCCGCACCCAGCCCAAGATCGATCATGTGCGCGAGGAGTACATCGC
>CABVAO010000114.1 GCA_902496335.1 uncultured Collinsella sp. | reverse complement strand
CTTGGGAGCGGTACCATACAGGCAATGTTTAAACGAGAAAGGTGGGCTCCCATGGAACCTAAGCAATACTACATCGGCATTGACGTCGGCGGCACTTCGGTTAAGGAAGGACTGTTCGACGAGGACGGTAACCTGCTGGCCAAGGCCAGTGTGCCTACGCCTCCCATCGTTGACGCTGCGGGCTTTGCCGCGGTGACCGAGGCTATCGACCAGGTGGTCGCCAAGGCGCAGATTCCGCGTGCCTTTGTGGCAGGCATTGGCCTGGCCGTTCCGTGCCCCATCCCGGCATCGGGCGATGCCAAGGTCAAGGCCAACATTGCCATTAACCTGCCCGAGCTCAAGATTGCCATCCAGGAGCACTGCCCCGACGCGGTCGTTAAGTACGAGAACGACGCCAACGCCGCTGCTATGGGCGAGGCCTGGCTCGGCTCTGCCAAGGGCGTACAGAACGTGGTGATGGTCACCATTGGTACCGGCGTGGGCGGCGGCGTTATCGTTAACGGCGACGTGGTATCGGGCGTTGTGGGCGCCGGCGGCGAGATTGGCCACATGTGCCTGAACCCGGCTGAAGAGCGCACCTGCGGCTGCGGTGGCCATGGCCACCTGGAGCAGTATTCCAGCGCCACCGGCGTGGTGAGCAACTACCTTGCCGAGTGCAAGAAGGCGGGCGTCGAGCCCATTGAGCTCACCGGGCCTTCTGATTCCAAGGACGTGTTCCAGGCCTGCCGCGAGGGCGACAAGCTCGCGTTGGCAGCTGCCGATACCATGGCCGACTACCTCGGCCGCGCACTGGCGCTTATTGCCAACGTGGTTGATCCCGAGATGTTCCTCATCGGCGGCGGCGCCTCCGCCTCGGCCGATGTCTACCTCGACAAGGCTCGCGAGTACTTTAAGCAGTACGCGCTTTCCGCCTCGCGCGAGACGCCCATTAAGGTCGCTTCGCTCGGAAACGACGCCGGCATCATCGGTGCCGCCTACGTAGCCCTGCGCGCTGCCGGCAAATAGTCGGTACAGGAGGGCGGGTGGTACAAGGGGACAGACTTCGCCCCTCCCCTGGCTCACCCCAAATCGCGCCGCGCCCCTTCCGTCTCATAAGGTTCGGCGCCAGCGTGCTACCATAGCTACGTCTAAGTACACATATCAAGTGGAGGATACCCATGGCAAACGTTCTTGTCTTTGGTCACCAGAACCCCGATAACGACGCCATCATGAGCGCCGTCGTCCTGTCCCAGCTGCTCAACCAGGTTGAGTATGCCGGCAACACCTACGAGGCCTGCGCCCTTGGTCAGCTTCCGGCAGAGTCTGCCAAGCTGCTCGCCGACGCCGGCATTGCCGAGCCCCGCGTGATCGAGTCCGTCGAGGCCGGTCAGCTCGTCGTCCTCACCGACCACAACGAGTCTGCCCAGTCTGTCGCCGGCCTTAAGGACGCCACGGTCTTTGGCGTTGTCGATCATCACCGCATCGGCGACTTCGAGACCGCCGGCCCGCTGCACTACATCTGCCTGCCCTGGGGCTCCAGCTGCACCATCGTCACCAAGCTCGCCGGCGTGCTCGGCGTTGAGCTTTCCGACGTCCAGGCCAAGCTGCTGCTCTCGGCCATGATGACCGACACGCTCATGCTCAAGAGCCCCACCACCACCGATGTCGACCGCGCCGTCGCCGCCAAGCTCGGCGAGCAGGTGGGCGTCGACCCGGTCAAGTTTGGCATGGAGGTCTTCCTCACCCGTCCGTCCGGCTCCTTCACCGCAGCCGAGATGGTCGGCAACGACATCAAGATGTTCGAGCCTGCCGGCAAGAAGCTGCTCATCGGCCAGTACGAGACTGTCGACAAGACTCGCGCACTCGGCATGATCGACGAGATTCGCGAGGCCATGCGCGCCTACGCCGCCGAGAAGGGTGCCGACGGCATCGTCCTGTGCATCACTGACATCATGGAGGAGGGCTCGCAGGTCCTGCTCGAGGGCGAGACCGAGGCTGCTCAGAAGGGCCTGGGCATTGCCGACGAGCACGACGGCGTCTGGATGCCGGGCGTCCTCTCCCGTAAGAAGCAGGTTGCTGCCCCCATCATGGCCGCCTGCTAGGTTTAGTTGACCAAACGCCACGACCGGATCGCGGACGCCCCGCGCTCCGGTCGTTTTTTGTGCACGGCGTCGCGTCGTCTCTTGCTGCTACGACCGGATCGCGGACGCCCCGCGCTCCGGTCGTTTTTTGTGCACGGCGCCGCGTCGTCTCTTGGACAGGCGTGCCCGTGCCGTTGAGCAAATAATGTTCAACCTGTGGTTCCGCTTTTCGGCCGCGCCTGCGTGCTTGTCGTGCAGGGTAGGCTAGATGCAAGCGTAATACGTTAGAGCGCGGCGCCGCCACTTGGGCGGGCCGTGCTTTTTTAAGACGGGAGCTTTCCCGTGAAAGGAGCCGCCCATGGCAGCAACTGAGCAGCTGTTCAACGTTCGTGAGCGCAAGCGTTTTGAGCGCCACGACAT
>CABVAO010000113.1 GCA_902496335.1 uncultured Collinsella sp. | reverse complement strand
CCCACCGTCTACCCTCTCCTCTTTTCACTCGATGCTTTACTCACGCTATCGTCCGCCTCGTCCTTGCGCGGCAGACGGCCGGCGACCGTCTCGCGCAGCGCGCACCATTTATCTGCCAGGCACACAATCCAAGCCTCACGACACGTCGGCGGCACTGGCACCAGCGGAAACATATGCCGCACGATGATATTCCGCTCGCGCGGCGTCAGCTCAAAATCTTCCTCGGCACGTGCCAGGGCAAAAAACGGATGCCGAAATCCGTGCAGGCGATGGCTCGGATCGGGATCGTGCCAGTCATAGAGAAAGTAGTCGTGCAGCAAGGCTCCGCGCAGCAGCGAGGCGCGGTCGACAGAGACACCGACGCGGCCCAGGCGCTCGGCAAAGGACAGGCTCGCCCGCGCTACCGAGGTCACATGTGTATAGACCGTTACGTCACCATGCTGGATAAACTCGCGCGTCAGGTCCAGACGGCCCGCCTGTGCCAGTTGACGGGCAGCATGGTCTACTTCGCACGCGATTTTCTCGGCACGAACGCCATCGGACATGCTGCCTCCTTCCAGCGACTCACGGCGACAAGCCACGGCCTGCACGCATGGAATAAAATCATCATCGAATCTACCAGTATGGCATCGGACAAAACGTTTTGCCCCACCAGTTGGCGAATTACCGCGCCGCCGTCACATATCAAACGCCAAAATGTGCGAGACTGTCTTGTGCAATTGTGTCGGCCGAGGGAGCGCCGACGCTCGATTCGCATGGAGTAACCCACAACGATGCTGCTTACGCAAACGACAACGCCCGAGGACGTCAAGGCTCTTAATCGTGCCGAGCTCCCGCAGCTCTGCGACGAGATTCGCCACGCCATCCTCGAAAGCTCCGCCGCCGTCGGCGGGCACGTTGCCCCCAACCTGGGCGTCGTTGAGCTTACGGTTGCGCTTCATCGCGTGTTTAACTCCCCTATCGACAAGATTGTCTTTGACGTTTCGCACCAGACCTACGCCCACAAGGCGCTGACGGGGCGCGCGTACACTTATATCGATCCGAAGCGCTTTGGCGAGGCCTCTGGCTTTGCCAATCCCGACGAGTCCGAGCACGACCTGTTCGCCATGGGCCACACCTCCACATCGGTGAGCCTGGGCTGCGGCCTAGCGCACGCTCGCGACCTGGCGGGCGATGCATACAACGTCATCGCCATCATTGGCGACGGCTCGCTTTCGGGCGGCCTGGCGTTTGAGGGCTTCAACAATGCCGCCGAGCTCGACAGCAACCTGATCATCATCGTCAACGATAACGACCAGTCCATCGCCGAAAACCACGGTGGCCTGTATCGCAATTTGGCCGAGCTGCGCGCCAGCAATGGCGCTACCGAGCACAACGTTTTCCGCGCGCTGGGCCTCGATTATCGCTATCTGGACGCCGGTAACGATGTCCAAGCGCTGGTCGATACGCTGCAGGAGCTGCGCGATATCGATCATCCCATCGTGCTGCATGTCTCCACCGCCAAGGGCAAGGGCTTTGAGCCAGCCCAGAGCGACCCCGAGCACTGGCATCATGTGGGGCCCTTCGATATGGCAACCGGCCGCAAACTTTGCCCGGGCCACCCCAGCGAGCCCGCACCGCGCACCTATGCCGATATTACGGGCGAGGTCCTGAGCGCTGCCATCGAGCGCGATCCACAGGTTGTGGGCATCACGGCCGCAACGCCCTACATCATGGGCTTTACGCCCGAGCTTCGCGCCGCGGCAGACAAGCAGTTTGTCGACGTGGGCATTGCCGAAGAGCACGCCGTCACCTTTGCCACCGCGCTCGCCAGCGCCGGCGCCAAGCCGGTCTTTGGCGCGTACGGCACGTTTTTGCAGCGCGCCTACGACGAACTGTGGCACGACCTGTGCCTCAACGACGCCCCCGCAACCATCCTGGTGTTTGGCGCGTCGATCTTTGGCACCACGTCCGAGACGCATCTCTCGTTCTTTGATATTTCCATGCTGGACGGACTTCCCAACATGCACTACTTGGCGCCGGCCTGCATGGAGGAATATCTGTCCATGCTGAGCTGGTCGCTCGACCACCGCGAGCATCCCGTAGCGATTCGTGTACCGGGCATCGGCCTGGTAAGCCGTCCCGACCTTGCACCCGCCGAGGGCGCCGATTACAGCGCCGTTCGCTACAACGTGGTGCGCCAGGGTCACGACGTTGCCGTGCTCGCGCTTGGCGATTTCTTTGAGCTGGGCGAGCGCGTGGCAAACCGTCTGGCTGCCGAGTACGGTATCGAGGCCACGCTCGTCAACCCGCGCTTTGCAACCGAGCTCGACCACGAGTTCCTCGACAGCCTTGCCGCCGAGCATCGCGTTGTCGTCACCCTCGAGGACGGCATCTTAGACGGCGGCTGGGGCGAGCGCGTGGCGTGCTACTTGGCCTGCACACCGGTGCGCACCCGCACCTTTGGCATCGCCAAGGGCTTCCCCGACCGTTACGACCCCAACGAGCTGCTTGCCCAGAACGGCATGACGGTCGAGAACATGGCCGCCGAAGCCGTAAGGCTACTCAACGAGTAAAAAACCTCCGCAAGGGAAGCACCCCTGCGGAGGTTTTTGTTTTCGCGGCGCGATTATCGGCTTATAGGACAAAATGTGTGTCCCGATAGAACATCCGTTTCCATCCATTAATC
>CABVAO010000112.1 GCA_902496335.1 uncultured Collinsella sp. | reverse complement strand
GGCCCGTGGGTTATACCCTAAGAGCAAACCACCCTTTTTAAGGGTGGTTCTGATTTAGGACTTTGCCCGGCCAGCTCTTTTTGATTTAAAATACCTGCTCAGTTGTGTGGTTTTGTGCTGGGAGGCGTTTGTGGGCAAGGCTAAGGCTAAGGCGAAGAAAAAGACGACGGGGGCGCGGGCTAAGCGTGATCGTCGTCGGAAGCTCGCGACCGAAGCCCCTGCATCTGCTGAGGAGTTGCTGGCAAGCGTGCCGGGGCTTGATGCGCTGCAGGATGTTCCGGCGTTCGATGACCTGCCGGTCGATGCGGCTCAGCAGGCTGCATTTGATGACTTTTGCGCGCAGGCCGAGGAGCCCGAGCAGATGCAGCTCGGCGCCGTGGTGCGCCTGGACCGTGGGTTTCCGTTGGTGGCGACTGCCGATGACGCGTTTCGTGCCGAGCATGCCGTAGGGTTTGCCAAGTCGCGTGGCGAGGACGAGGTCTTGCTGCCCGCTGTGGGCGACCGCGTGGCGGTTCGCCGTGCCCCCGGGCACGACATGGGCGTGATCGAGTGCGTGCTGCCGCGCCGTACGAGCTTTGAGCGTTGGCGTGGCCGTGCCCGCGGTGAGCGCCAGGTGCTCTGCTCCAACGTTGACAGCGTGCTGATCGTGCAGGCGCTCGGCGCCGGCGAGGTGCTGCTCGACCGCGTGGCGCGCTCGCTGGTGCTGGCGCTCGACTGCGATGCCGAGCCGGTGGTGGTGCTCACCAAGGCCGACCGCTGCGAGGCCGATGAGCTCGAGCGCGATCTGGACCGCGTGCGCCGTCTGGTGGGTCCGGGCGTGCGCGTGATCGTGACGTCTTCTGCCGAGGGCCTCGGCCTGGACGAGGTGCGCGCCTGCGTGCCGGCTGGGAGCTGTGCCATGATTTTGGGCGAGTCGGGCGCCGGCAAGTCAACGCTGCTCAATGCGCTGCTGGGCCACGATGCGCTAGCCACTGGCGGCGTGCGCGAGCGTGATGACCAGGGTCGCCACACCACGGTTGCGCGCGTGATGGTGGCGCTGCCGGGCGAAGCCGGCGTGATCGCCGATGCCCCGGGCCTGCGCAGCCTGCCGCTCGTGGGACATGAGCGGGGTCTGGCGCGTGCCTTCCCCGAGATCGTCGAGGCGTCGCGTGCGTGCCGGTTTGGCGATTGCACGCACACCCATGAGCCGGGTTGTGCCGTTCGCGAGGCCGAGGACGCGGGACAGATCGACGGCCTGCGCCTGGAGACGTTCCAAAACCTGGCGTCATCCATGCGCGTGAGTGCCCAAATGCTCGACCCAGATGTCCATCTGTAATTGAATTTTCCTATGACAGCCGTCTCCTAATTGCTTGGGAGGCGGCTTTTTTGCTGCCAAAGTGCCTCGAAATACGCGTTTTCCGATGTTCTGACCAAAACCTTGCCACGAGCTTGACGGGCTGGTCAGCTTTTGGTCAGCAATTGGTTTGACGCGTAAAACCAAGATTGCGATTGCGCCGCTTTGCGCCCTGGTCGCCCAGACAATGATGGTACGGGCATGTGCCCGGTGCTACCTTGAGAGGAGCGGCCGTGAACAAGAGCAAGCGCATCGCCATCAGTCTGGTCGCGGGCGTGCTTGCCGCGGCGCTCTGCATGGTCTACGGCTCGTCGATCCGCTCGCAAGCCGAGCAGGCCCAGGCCGAGACTTTGGCAAAATACGGCGGCGACCGCGTTGAGGTGTGCGTCGCGGCGCGCGATATCGATGCGGGTGAGACCCTAGACGAGACTAATGTCATAACTCAGGAATGGCTGGCGAGTCTGCTGCCGCGTGATGCGGCGACCGAGCTGCGTCAGGTGCGCGGTGACGTGACGACCTCGCGCATTCCCAAAAACGCCGTGATTTGCAATGTCTACACCAAGGTCGAGAGCCACAAGCTCGAGGTGCCTAAAGGCAAGGTTGCCGTTTCGGTGGCGGTCGATGCCGAGCACTCGGTCGGCGGCGCCACGGGCGTGGGCAGCTATGTGGACGTGTACGTGCAAAAAGATGGCGTGACCGATCGGCTGTGCGGCGCGTGCGTGATCGATACCAGCGAAGATGCCGGCACCACGCGTGAAGGCAAGATCGAGTGGGTGACGCTGGCGGCAGACCCCGAAGACGTCAAGGAATTGCTGGGAGCCTCGGGAAAGGGAACGGTCAGCTTGACGATTCCCGCCACGGCGCGCGGCAAAAAGAGCGGAGGCGACGAGTGATGAAGGCGATCTGGCTTGCGTGCTGCGCGTGCGGCGATTACGGGCTGCTACAGCAGGAAGTCGAGGGTCGCGATGTGGGCGCGCAGGTGCTTCGCGTGGGCGACCTGGACGGGCTGGTATCCATGGCGCGGGCGTTTCCGTCGCGCCGCGGTGCCGCCATCATCGCGGCGTCTCTGTTCGATACCGAAGACGTGCGGAAGACCGTTGCGCGCCTGACGGCCGAGGGCCGTGTGAGTCGCGTCGTCGTGTTGATTGAGACACTCGACCCGTCGGATATCGAAGGGCTGTTTCGCGCGGGGGCGACCGAGGTCATCGCTGCGCACAGTTTGTGCGGCAACGGGCGCGCGGGTGAGGGAGCGGTTGATTCCGATCGGCGCATGACGATTGAGCCCGATGCTTTTGTTGATAGGGAAGAAAAGCAATAGAGGTTTCCGAAAAGGATCATCCAGATTCGGAATATATTTTTC
>CABVAO010000111.1 GCA_902496335.1 uncultured Collinsella sp. | reverse complement strand
CTCGCCAGATTTCTTTGCAGACGGGGTTCGCATTGCGAGCCCCGTCTTTTTTGTTATGACCACTCTATTTTGCTGGCTCGGCATGCAAATTGCTGTCGTTTGCGGTGCTTTGGGGTCGCTACCGTTGGGCGATAAAATTGCACCATTCGAGCAATAATTTGCGTTGACCTGCTGAAGAATGGCGCTTGCCTGCATTAACGTTAATTAACAGCGGTAAAATAACCCGGTATCGCAATTTGGTCTGCGGCCGGTGAGCCGCATGCACGGGCGCTATTTGCGCCTGCGAAAGGATCCTTGAATACTATGAAGGCAATCATCCCCGCCGCCGGTCTTGGCACGCGTTTTCTGCCTGGCACCAAGTGCACGCCCAAAGAAATGCTGCCGGTGCTCGACAAGCCGGTCATCCAGTACGTCGTTGAGGAGGCGCTCGACCCCGAGGAGGTCGACGATGCCATTATCGTCACCTCGCCCGGCAAGCCCGAGCTGCTGAACTACTTCCAGCCCGATCGCTCGCTCGAGAACCTGCTTCGCGAGCGTGGCAAGGACGCCTACGCCGACGCCGTCGCCCATGCTGGTGGTATGCCGGTCGACTTCCGTTATCAGTACGAGCCCAAGGGCCTTGGCCACGCCATTCGCTCTGCCGCCGACGCTGTGGCAGGGGAGAACTTCCTGGTTCTTCTGGGCGATTACGTTGTGCCCAACCGTGACATCTGCGACAAGATGCTTGCCGTCTCCAAGGAACACGGTGGCGCTTCTGTTATCGCCGTTGCCGCGTGCGCTCCCGAGGAAGTCAGCCGCTATGGCGTTATCGCCGGCGATCGCGTGGGCGCTCTCGAGGGCTTCGAGAATGCTGCCGACGACGAGCCTGGTGCCGTTTGGCGTATCGGCGGTCTGGTTGAGAAGCCCGCTCCCGAGGCGGCTCCGTCCAACCTGTACATCGTCGGTCGCTACCTGCTGAGCCCGCTGGTCATGGACCTGCTGGCCGATCAGCAGGCCGGTAAGGGCGGCGAGATCCAGCTGACCGACGCCATGGCCCGTTCGCTCGATCGCGAGGCCATGTATGCCGTCGTCATCGACCCGCTGTCGGGCTACGACACCGGTACCCCGTCTGGCTGGATGGCCACCAACGCCCTCATGGCTGCAAGCGATCCTCGCTTTGCCGGCGCCTTCTGGGATGCCATCGACGAGCGCGGCGGTTTGATGCGCAAATAAGCCTTTCGGGCATCGACATTTACGGGTGCGGACTTCGGTTCGCGCCCGTTTTTTTATAAGAGCTGCGATTGCCGGCTCTCTGTTCACAGAAAATATATGAACAGGTGTTCGATGCACCATTATCTACCTGCATGTTTTCTGTCGAAAAACTTTGCTACTCCAAAAACTCAATCGCGTCAAGGCTTTTCTTGCCCAACGGTCGGTACCTGATAAACTATTAGGTTGCGATAACTGGCGAAGCTATGCCTCGCCAACCCACCGAGCATTTCCGTGAAGGAGGAAAAACCTGGTGACCTACGCATACACTGCCACTGAGCGCAAGCGCGTCAGCTTCGGGAAAATCCCGGAGGCCATGGAGCTCCCCAACCTTATCTCTGTTCAGAGGGAATCCTTTGAGCGTTTTAAGGACGAGGGCCTTCGTGAGGCGTTCAAGGAATCCAGCCCCATCCAGAGCCAGAACCATGTTCTCGAGGTTACCTTTGGCGAGCATCAGTTCGGCGACCCCGCGCACACCGTCGAGGAGTGCCGCGAGAAGGACATGACCTATCAGGCCCCGCTTCTGACCGACGTTCGTCTCACCAACAAGGAGACCGGCGAGATCAAGGAGCAGCTCGTCTTCATGGGCGACTTCCCCATGATGACCGATCAGGGCACCTTCATCATCAACGGTACCGAGCGTATCGTCGTCTCGCAGCTCGTCCGCTCCCCGGGTGTGTACTACAGCTCCGAGATGGATTCGGGCAAGCAGATCTACAAGGCCCAGATCATCCCGTCCCGCGGTGCCTGGCTTGAGTTTGAGGTCGACAAGCGCGACCAGCTCATGGTCTCCATCGACCGTAAGCGCAAGCAGAGCGCCACGATGTTCCTGCGCGCCCTTGGCATCGCCGTCACCAACGACGACATCATCGAGCTGCTCGGCAACTCCGATGTGATCAAGCGTACCCTGGAGCGCGACACCGCCCTCACTCGCGAGGACGCCCTCATCGAGATCTACCGTCGTCTGCGCCCGGGTGAGCCTCCCACCGTGGACGCTTCCCGCAGCCTGCTCGAGGGCCTGCTCTTTAACCCGCAGCGCTACGATCTGGCCCGCGTCGGTCGTTACAAGGTCAACAAGAAGCTCAACCTCACCACTGAGGAAGAGGTCACGGTGCTCACCGACGAGGATATCGTCGCTACGCTGCGCTACCTGCTGTCCCTCGCCGCCGGCGAGCAGGGCTTCAAGGTCGACGACATCGACCACTTCGGCAACCGCCGCATCCGCACCGTCGGCGAGCTCGTCGCCAACCAGTTCCGTATCGGCATGAGCCGTATGGAGCGCGTCGTCCGTGAGCGCATGAGCTCCCAGGACATCGACGAGATCACCCCGCAGTCGCTCATCAACATCCGTCCGATTGTGGCCTCCATCAAGGAGTTCTTCGGTTCCTCGCAGCTCTCGCAGTTCATGGACCAGGCGAACCCCCTGACCGGTCTGACCCACAAGCGCCGTCTGTCCGCACTCGGCCCTGGCGGTCTTGCCGGCCACAAGTCGGGCTCCAGCCGCCGCACCAACGTGCCGACGGCCGTCCGCGACGTTCACAACTCGCACTACAGCCGCATGTGCCCGATCGAGACCCCCGAAGGCCCCAACATCGGCCT
>CABVAO010000110.1 GCA_902496335.1 uncultured Collinsella sp. | reverse complement strand
GTAACAGTACTCATATTTGATGTTTTTTGACCAGCAGGTCTCCCTGCCTTAGCAAATCTAAGGCAAAACGGGCTCCAGACCGCTGAATCATGCCGCGTAGGGCACTTCCGCAGTCCGGAACCCGGTCCAAATTGAGTTATTGCGCCGCGTTAGCCCAAGACACCCGACAGAATCTCGATCAGGCTGTCCACGTCGGCTTCCTCGCAGACGAGCGGCGGCAGGAAACGCAGCGTATGCGCACCCGTGGCGTTGATCACGGCACCGGCGGTCAGCGCGCGGGCAACAACATCATGCGCGTCGCCCGCGGCATCATCCAAATCACAGCCGAGCATCAAGCCGCGGCCACGTACCTCGGTCACGTGCGGCAGCTTGGCGAGCTTTGCCTCCATATAGGCACCCACCTTGGCAGCATGATCGGCATAATCGCCGCGCACGAGCGCGGAGAGCGTCGCGGCACACGCCGTGATGGCCAGGCAGCTACCACCAAAGGTCGAGCCGTGGTCGCCCGGCTTAAACACGTCGGCAATCTCCTTCTTTGCCACCACGGCACCCATGGGCACGCCGTCGGCAATGCCCTTGGCAAGGCTCATGATGTCGGGCTCCACGCCATAGGTTTGGAATGCAAACGGCTTGCCGGAGCGGAAGATGCCGCACTGGACCTCGTCGGCGATAAGCACGGCGCCCACTTCGTGTGCCAGGTCGCGCGCTGCCGCCATAAACTCCTCGGTCATGGGGTGCACGCCGCTCTCACCCTGGATCGGCTCGAGCATCACGGCACAAATCTCGCTCCCCAGCTGCTTAAAGATCGCACGCAGCTCGTCCACATCGTTGGGCGTGCAGGCCACAAAGCCACCCGGCAGCGGGCGGAAGCTGTCCTGCAGCCAATCCTGCATGGTGGCGGCAATGGTCTCGAGCGTACGGCCGTGGAAGCCGCCGCGCATGCACACGATAGTGTTGCCGCCATTACCGGCACGCTTGGCGTACAGGCGCGCAAGCTTCATCGAGCCCTCGTTGGCCTCGGCGCCAGAGTTGGCAAAGAAGGTCTCCCAAACCTGCTCATCCGCAGCCGGGGCACCAAGAGCAGCTGCCGTGGTCTCATCGCCGGCGACAATGGCATCGGCAAGCACGCGCGCACCATCTACGTCGTCGTTAGCAAGCTTGGACAGCAGCGCCGCGACCTGTCCGCGCTGCTCGATGTAGAAGTAATTGGAGACATGCATGAGCTTTTTGGTCTGTGCCTCGAGCGCCGAGAGCACAGCCAGGTCGCCATGACCTAGGCTGCACACGCCGATGCCGGCAAGAAAGTCGAGGTACTCACGGCCATCGTCGCCGGTGAGCTTCATGCCGTGACCCTTGACAAACTCGACCGGAGAGCGGCCAAAGGTATGCATAACGTAATGGGATTCAAGCGATTGCTGAGCTGCAAGTGACATGGGATGCCTTTCGTTGGGCGCCAGCCGGCGCGGGGCTATGGGTGCAGGAATGGGGCGGCTGCGGGTCAGCTAGACCGTCTGAAGTTTCTCGACCTCGTCAAGGTTTTCGGTCAGACGCGCAGCAAACGTCGAAAGCGGATGCGGATGCGTATCGAACTCGTAAGCCGTCTCGGTGGAATGGATCACGGTGCCGACGCCGGCATCGGTCAGCAGCTCCAGGAGCAGCGAATGCGGCGTAGTACCGTTAATGATGTGGGCTCGGAACACGCCAGCGGTAAGCGCATCGACAGCCGCACGCAGCTTGGGAATCATGCCCTTATCGACCTCGTCGCCGTAGAGCATTTCGTTAACCTCGTCGAGTGTTAGGTTGGAGATAAGCGAGTCCTTGTCGCTAAAGTCCTTGTACAGGCCATCGACATCGGTCAAAAAGATCGCCTTATGCGCGTGGAGCGCCGCGGCAACGGCACCGGCGGCGGTATCGGCGTTGATGTTGAAGAAACCGCCGTCCTCCCCCGCCGCGACGGTAGCGATGACGGGGATGTACTCGCTATCGAGTAAGCGCTCGATATAGTCGGTGTTGACGTGCGTCACTTTGCCCACGCGACCGAGCTCGGGGTCGAGCGACTCGGCGATGAGCGTGCCGGCATCGCTGCCCGACACGCCCACGGCCAGGTTGCCGTGGTGGTTGATGGCAGCAACCAGCTCCTGGTTAACCTTGCCGCCCAGCACCTCGCGCACGATATCCATAGTCGCCGGCGTGGTCACGCGCTGGCCGTTCTTAAACTCGACGGGAATATCGTAATGGCTCAGCGCCTCGTTGATAGCCTTGCCGCCGCCGTGCACGATGACGGGGCGCATACCGATGATCTTGAGCAAAACGATGTCGCTCATCACGTCGCGGCGCAGCTGCTCGTCAACCATGGCTGCTCCGCCATATTTGATAACAACCGTCTTGCCGGTCAGGTTTTTAATCCACGGCAGTGCTTCGAACAGCAGCTGCGCGGTTGCTTCGTTGGATTCGCTCGAACGACAATCGCGTGCGAATTTCATAATCTGCCTCGTCTTTCGTATCGTTATCGCGCCGTGCTCCACTGTCCGCAATCGCGGCAAGAGCCTCGTCTTTCGTATCGTTATCGCGCCGTGCTCCGCTGTCCGCAATCGCGGCAAGATGCGCAGCGTGCCTGGAATCTAGGAACGGTAGTCGCCGTTGATGGAGATGTACTCATGCGTGAGGTCGCAGGTCCACACGGTCGTTGCCGCGTCGCCTGCGCCCAGGTCGGCCGAGACCACGATCTCGGACGCCTCGAAACGTCGTAGAGCCTCGTCCTCGTCAAAGGGAACAGTCAGACCGTCGCGACAGACAGGCATGCCCATCATGTCGATGGAAACGTCTTCCTGATTAAACTTCACGCCGCACTTGCC
>CABVAO010000109.1 GCA_902496335.1 uncultured Collinsella sp. | reverse complement strand
CGAGGCTGCCGGCTTCCACATGCCCGACTGGGAGGAAGAGCTGGGGGAGTACCTCAAGACGCTCTAGCAGATTAGCGGCTCGTCGGGAAAGCTGGCGAGCCGCTATTTAATTAATCTTTAGCATTTTGCATCTCGACTTAGGGCCTTCTTGCCGACATGTTAATCCAAAATCAGCAGTTTCCGCTGCAGTCAGCATGCTCGATTCGATTTTTGGCCAATCCAAGGTCTATGAGTCTTTTTGCCAATGGTATGTCCCCTGCGGCCCAACAAAGGTCTGGCCATTTGGAAACGCAATTGCACGCAGCGAGTTCAAATAGTGCTGAGTCGCCTCGTCCATATCTTTACCTCCTTTCGGGGCTCGATTTACAACCCATATATTTGGCTATCTGCCAAATACCATCGTGCGGGATTGAGCCACCTTGTGTCCCTCAAATCAATGAGTATGGCGAGAGTGTAGTGTCGAGAAAGTTGGTGTAAGGGCCCTTGCGGCCCCTGTGTCCGATATCCGGAATCAGTTGATATCCTAGGTCGCCTCCACGCTGTCGGCAAGTTCCAGGCTGGATTCGATCATCTTCCTGGCCGCCTTCTCCAGCTCCGCCCAGTCGTGCTCGCCCGCGGCACCCATTCTGAACGCGGCGTCATGCATCTCGGCCATCTTCCTCTCCGAGAAGTAGCGCGAGCCGGACCATGTCTCGGCCTGGTCGCACATGACGGCGCCCACGAGCCTGAGCAGCGAACTCTCCGACGGGAAGACCTGCACCACGCGCGAGCGGCGCTTGATTTCCCTGTTGGCGCGCTCCTGCACGTTGTTGGTGCGCAGGCGCTTCCAGTGCGACGGCGGGAAGTCCAGGTACGCGAGCGCGTCGGGCTCCGCCTCCTCGAGCACCCTCGCCGCCCTCGGGCAGCACCCCTCCAGCATCTCGCACGCCGCGTGGTACATGGCCACGGCGGTGGCGGCGTCCCTGGCGCGGAAGACCGAGGAGACGATGCGCCCCACGCGGCGCCTCAGCTGCCAGGAGCCGGCCTCGCGCATGCAGTCGCGCATCAGGTGCACCGCGCAGCGCTGCCAGGCCGCCCCCTGGAAGACCTCGCCTACGGCCCTGACCAGGCCCCCGTGGGCATCGGATACGACGAGCTCGGTGCCGGTCGCGCCGCGGTCGCGCAGCTTCCGCAGGAAACCGAGCCACGATTCGTAGGACTCCGTGTCCACCACGGATACCCCCAGCACCCGCCTCCAGCCGGACTCGTCGCAGCCTATCGCCGTGACCACCGCGGTCGAAGCCACGCGGCCCCCGCGGCGGCACTTGACGTAGGTCGCGTCGAGCCAGATGTAGGGTATCGCGCGCGCATCGAGCGGCCCCTCCGCGAGATCGCTCACTCGGTCCCTGCCGAGCCTCTCGATGCCCATCTTCTCGGCTATCCTCTGCACCTTCCTGGTGCTGGTGCCGGTGGCGTACATCTCGGCCACCGCCGCGACGAGCGCGCGGTCGACGCGCTGGTAGCGCTCGAGGACGTCCTCGGGGAAGAAGCTGCCCGTCCTGAGCTTGGGGATTCTCAGGTTGAGCGTGCCCACGCACGTCTCGAGCGTGCGGTTGCGGTAGCCGTTCCTGCTGTTGGCCCCCTCGCCGCAGAGCTGGTCGGCCTCCTCGTCCATGATGGCGTTGACCACCTGCTCGGCGAGCAGCCTGAGCAGCGACTGGATGTCGACCATCCCGTCGGTCGACCTCGGGATGGCGGCCCTACCCGGCATCGCGTCTGCTAATATCTCCATAGCGGTCCCTGTCCTTTCCCAGAACCTGTGTTATGTAGCAATTCCAGATTCTAGGACAGGGGCCGCTTGCGTTTAGCGGTCAGCCGTCGGCGCGCTTACACCAACATTTCCGACGCGATCGGCGAGAGCGCTGTTGAAAACGACTACAGCGCCCACTCTTCATTTAGGTTAAAGGCTTACAACCCGATCACAAACCTCCAACGCAGCAGATCGATGCGTGACGATGATGACGGTATGGCCGAGATTTCGCATACGATCCAGCATTTCTCGCTCGGTCTTGGGGTCGAGGGCCGATGTGCGTTCATCGAGCAGAAGCACGGGGGAGCCGGAGTAGACCGCACGCGCAACGGCAAGGCGTTGCTCCAGGTCTCCGTACCAGTTGTCGCTGGTGTCGTCCCAGGTTAGGTCCATCTGGCACCATTTGCCGTCGATCTTTACGGCGTTCCAGGTGTGGCCGTTGCCGGTGACGCGGCCGTTGGCGATGCCCGCGGCGTCAAGGAGCTTGGAGTAGATGCGCTGGTAGCTCTCGCAGGTGCCCTGGTGGCGCGTGAGGCCGCTCTCGGCCGAGCACCAGTTGAGGTTGTGGTCGTACTCCAGCTGGTCGAGCGTCCAGTCGTGGAGCCACAGCGCCATATCGTATTCCGAGCCGTCTGTCTCTTGCCTGCATAGGTCCACGGCGTCGTTGACGATCTGCGTGACGCTTGGGCGGGCGGCATCGTTTACGGTCACCTCTGCCGTGGTGTGCAGGTAGTAGATCCCCTTGTCGTTTTGGGGGTCGTTTCTGTCGTTGTCCATAAAGTAGAAGTAGATACGGTACGTGCCCGATGCCGTGAAGTCAAAGGTAAAGTCGTGGCCCGCGGTGCCCAGGTTGCAGTAGCTGGCCCATGCCGGGCGCGACGGGTCGCAGACGCTTTCATGGCTGCCGCCGTCCCAATAGGTGGGCACGTCCATGCGCGCCTTGGCCTGGGACGAGCCGTTGGCTTGGGTTACGTGGAAGGTCGTCGGGGTGCCCGCGGGGGCGTCGTTCCACGAGACGGTGAAGGTGACGCCGTTTTGGGCTGCGGTGGCGGAGTGGGCGTAGGTGGTTTGTGACGTGGTGGAGATGGCAGTGGGGGTGGGGTTGGCTTGGGCTCGGA
>CABVAO010000108.1 GCA_902496335.1 uncultured Collinsella sp. | reverse complement strand
CCTCGGGGCGGGTGCGCAGCAGCTCAAGCGTGCGCACGAGCAAGTCGTCGAAGTCCATCGCATTGGCGGCGCGCAGGCGGCGCTCCAGTTCCAGGTAGACCTGCGCGGCCTTTTTGTCGTTGGGGCTATCGGCACTCTTGAGCATGTCCTCGGGGCCGACCATGGCGTTTTTGGCCGAACTGATCTTGCTGCGGATCATATTGATGGGGAATTGCTTTTGCTCGATACCGAGCGCCTGCATAATATCGCGCACCATGCGCTTGGAATCGTCGTCATCGTAGATGGTGAACTGACCGGTGTAGCCCAGCAGGTCAGCGTCCTCGCGCAGCATGCGCACGCACATAGCATGGAAGGTGCACACCCACATGCCACGGGTGCCGCTGGGAATGAGTGCCGCCAGACGCTCGCGCATCTCTGCCGCGGCCTTGTTGGTAAACGTGATGGCAAGAACCTGCCAAGGTTTAACACCCAGGTCGCCGAGCATATGTGCGATGCGGAAGGTCAAGACGCGGGTCTTGCCCGAGCCGGCTCCGGCGAGCACCAGCAGCGGGCCCTCGGTGGTCAGGACCGCCTCGCGCTGAGCGGGATTAAGGCTGTCGATGTCGACGAGCGGCTTGGCGGGCTTGGGCGCCGGCGCGGGAGCGTCGTAGATGTCGAGCGGAACGAGCTCGGGCTCCGGCGCTGCAGGGGCGGTGTATGCATCGAGCGGCACAGGTTCCGGCGCGGGCGGCACAGGTTCCGCGGCATTCTTTTCCCAGGGCAAGGGCTGGGTCATGGGCGACTCCTCATCTGACGGACGGCGCGCCTGCGGGCGGCGCCATAGTTTGAGCCGTACCAGTATACCGAGCCGCGCGGACACCGACGCAAATCACACCACGACTCCGTGCGTCACCGTCAGGCTCGCCCCAACGGATTTGGTGCAATGGGGTCAGGTTAGTCTGCACCAATCTATTGACAATCACGAAACCGCCGATGTCATGGCAGCAGCAGCGAGCGACGGTCAGGGCGAACAAATTGGCATGAAAAGGGGGCGGCATAGACCTTTTGGTCATGCCGCCCCCTTTGAATGACAAGTTGTCGCTCTGGCCGCCGCGCAGCGTCAACCAAGTTACAGGCCGAGCATAGGCTCCAGAACAAAGAAGTACGCAAGCACCACGATGCCCAGAATGATGCGGTAGACGCCGAAGCACTTGAAGTCGTGACGGCGGACGAAGCCCATAAGCCACTTGATAGCGATGAGCGAAACCACAAAGGCCACAACGCAGCCCACGCCCAGGATAGCGACCTCGTTGGCGCCGAACGTACCGCCCTTGATGAAATACTTGACCAGCTTGAGCGCACTCGCGCCAAACATGACAGGGATGGCCAGGAAGAACGTAAACTTGGACGCCACCGAACGCGTGCAGCCCAAAAGCAAGCCACCGATGATGGTGGAGCCGGAGCGCGACGTACCAGGCACCAGCGAAAGCACCTGGAAGCAGCCGATACCCAGCGCAGTCTTCCAGCTCAGGTCCTCGAGCGTGGCGATGGAGCCAAAGTCCAGATTCTCGTCATCGTCCTCATCCTCAGCGGTAGCCGCGGCGGGCGCCGCAAAGTGCGCACCGGCGGGACGTCCACCCGACACCACAGCACGCGAACCAAACGAACCGGCAACGGCCATTTCCTCGCGCTTGCTCGCGCGCCAGTTCTCGATCACGATAAACAGCACGCCGTACACAATGAGCGCCAGCGCCACGACGGGAGCATTGTAGAAATGCTCCTCCATCCAGTCGTTGAGCGGCAGGCCGATCGCCGCGGCGGGAATGCAGCCGAGCACAATCTTGCCCCACAGCACCCAGGTGTCGCGACGGCCCTCCTTGCCCTTGCTGGGCGAGAACAGATTGAGCTCATGGAAGAACAGCACACAGACGGCCAGAATGGCGCCGAGCTGAATCACGACCAGGAACATATTCCAGAACGTCTCGCTCACGTTCATCTTGACGAACTCGTCCACCAAGATCATGTGACCGGTCGACGAAACAGGCAGCCATTCGGTGATGCCCTCGACCAGGCCCATGAAGGCAGATTTTAGAAGCTCGATAATATCCAAAGGGACCCCCTCGTTAGACACCCGCCGGTAGATGTTCTGCGGACGGTGCGGGCGATGTCCCATTATCAACCGTTGGCGGCGCGCCTGCGCCTACCCTTACCAAAAAACTCGCCCGTTCACAGAATTGCGAGCGGTCAAACCCAAATCCTTGGGTATAACTGCAACAAGATAAAGTGTCCGGCGGCCGACGCGCCCGCGCCCGCCCGATGCACGAGCCCCGCGCCCGTGCGATAGACCAAGGAGGAAACCATGAACGAGGGCTACACCAAGGTATTTGTTTCACTCGACGGTACTGAGCAGCAGGATTTTGTGCTCGCACGCGCCATCAAGGTCGCCGCGAACAACGGCGCCAAGCTAATCATCGGCCACGTTATCGATTCCACGGCGCTCGAGAGCGCCGGTTCCTATCCGGTCGATCTGGTCAACGGCCTAGAGGAGGCATTTAAGAACTCCATCGCCAAGCAGCTCGAAGAGGCCAAGGCCAATCCCGATATTCCCGAGGTCGAGGTCATGATTCGCGCCGGCCGCATTCGCGAGACGCTCAAGGACGAGATGCTCGACGTGGTTAAGCCCGACCTGGTGCTCTGCGGCGCCCGCGGTCTGTCCTCGATCAAGTATGCGCTCCTGGGTTCGATTTCGACGTTCCTGCTACGCAACACCGACTGCGACATCTTGGTCGTGAAGTAGGTTCCTCCCCGCCGGCGCAAGGCCTGCGGGGTTATCACGCCGACGTCCTCGCCGCTTCGCGGCTGCGGGATGTCGGCTTAGATAACCCCTCCCGGCCTTGCGCCTTCGTCACCGTACTTCAGCGAGTTGGCTGATAAAAGATGGCGTGCC
>CABVAO010000107.1 GCA_902496335.1 uncultured Collinsella sp. | reverse complement strand
TGTCCCGAACATCTACCGGCAGTCGGGGCAGAGACCCTCGAAGATGGTGTAGTGCGACGTGACGTGCCAGCCGATTTGCTCGGATGCCTTGGCGTCGAGCTGGGCATCGAAGGGGAGTGGTACGTCGATGACGCGGCTGCACGAGGTGCAGATGATATGCGCATGCGGCTCGATCGTGCGATCGAAGCGGCTGCCGCCCGGCGTCTTGATGGAGAGAATCTCGCCGGCGTCGGCCAAGAGATTGAGGTTGCGGTAGACCGTGCCGCGGCTGATTTTGTCATCCTGCGCGCGCACGACGTTGTAGATTTCGTCGGCGGTGGGATGGTTATAGCTTTGGCGCACGGCGTCAAGAACCAGCTTTCGCTGCCTGGTATTCCTTCTTTGCACCGCCATGCGCCTCGCCTCTTTTCTATTAACGGTCGTAGGTAAATGATACCGTATTTAGCACACAATACTAATAATGAGGACTGAAACCGTCTTCATTGGCAAGTGGGGCTCGGGCCTGGGCGTCTACGAGGCGAAAACGCGTTCCCATGCGCTCGTAGGAGGCATGAAGCGCCTCGAGATGAGATAGGATGTTTGCCGGAGCTCCCTGTATCTCCATCTCGACTGAGCCGTCTTCCATATTACGCACCCAGCCGGTGAGGGAGCGTGCCTGCGCGAGGTTGGTGGTGGTAAAGCGAAAACCAACGCCTTGGACTTGCCCCGCCCAGCGCAGGAAATAGCGCAGGGGAGTGTCTTGAGTGGCCTCGTCGCTTGCGAGCACAGTAAGTCTGCGGCGCAGCTCGAGCTCGACGTTTGATGGTTTTTGGGGTTCTCGACTGCCGCCGGTGACGCTGGAGAAGAACGTATCGAAGAGACCCATCGCTATGCCTGCTTGCCTGCGTCGGCCGGGAAGGTAATGCCGGCCTGCTGGCGCACGGCATCCATGATGCGCAGTGAGACGAGCGTGACATCGCGGTAGTGGCCAAGCTCGTGGCGTCCCGCCGGGGTCTCCCAAATCTCTTCCTTAACGTTATCGATGCCGCCGATGGCGGTGATAAAGTCTGTGAGTTCGTATTCCATAGTGTTGCTCGATTTGGGCAGGTCGAGCACGCGGCCGTTCTCGCCCTGTTCGCGCGGTGCCTCGGTCGCTGAGCCGCGTACGACATCGCCGCGATAGTCGATGCGGACGTTGCGGGGCGTGGACAGATGGTCGATCTGGATAGTGCCACGCTCGCCTTCGATCTGCGAGGGCAGCAGGTCATTCGTAATTTTGGAGTGCGCGAGCTCGACGGAGATGCGGCCTCCGCCATAGCTGGCGAGGATGGAACCGCAGCCGTCGATGGGGCCGTGCGTGAGCTGTCGCGTGGTGGGATCGAGCAGGGTAGTCATGCTCGTAAGGCCGGAGGGCATGCCGAAAATCTCGACCATGGGCTCGACGGCGTAGACGCCAATGTCCATGAGGGAACCCGATGCCATATTGCAGTCGAAGATATTGGTGGCGCGTCCCGCGAGAATCTCGTTGTAGCGCGAGGAATACTTGCCAAAGCGCAATGAAGCGCGGCGGATGGGGGCGATCTCGCCCAGGGCGTCCTCGATGGCGTGGAAGGCGGGATCGTGGAGGGGACGCATGGCCTCGAGGGCCACGACACCTGCTGCCTCGGCAGCGCGGAAGACTTCCAGCGCCTGCGCTTCGGTGGCGCAGAAGGGTTTCTCGACGATGACGTGCTTGCCACCGGCGATGCAGGCAAGGGCCTGCTCGTAGTGAAGTGCGTTAGGGCTGCCGATATAGACGGCGTCGACGTCGACGGCTGCCGCAAGCTCATCGAGTGACGTAAAGTTTCGCTCGCCACCGCGCTCGGCGGTAAAGGCGGCGCCGCGTTCGGCATCGCGCGAGAGCGTGCCCACAAACGCGGCTTGGTCGTTGGCGTTGACGACTTGGATAAAGTCGTCGGTGATCATGGATGTGCCGATGGTCGCGATGCGCAGCATACGTCCCCCTTGCGTTGTTTGGTCTACAGGATGAGTGTAGCGCGTGGGGATATAAAGCTGCGCGAAAACGCTATTACAGGTCGCTCTCGTTAAAGCCGGTGTCGATATCGAGGTTGCTGCCGTCGGCCGCCGTGGTGGCGAGCTCATCGCAGCGCTCGTTGAGCTCGTGGCCGGCGTGGCCCTTAACCCAGATGAACTCCACCTTATGCTTGCTCTTTGCGGCAAGCAGGCGCTCCCACAGGTCACGGTTCTTAACGGGCTGCTTGTTGGCAGTTTTCCACCCGCGCTTTTTCCAGCCGTCGATCCAGTGTTTATTGAAAGCGTTGACGACGTACTGCGAATCGGAATGGACCTCGACCTCGCAGGGGCGGTTGAGCGCCTCGAGCGCCACGATGACCGCCATGAGTTCCATACGGTTGTTGGTGGTCTTGGCGTAGCCGCGTGAAAGCTCGGAGGTGAAGGTCTTGCCGGCGGGGTTGGTGTATTTGAGTACGGCGCCGTAGCCGCCGCGTCCCGGATTTGATCGGGCCGAGCCGTCGGTATAGATGATGACCTTCACGGGCTTCCTTTCGTTGGGTACGTTTCGTGTGAGTGACCATTGTAGCGCCATGCCCGCCGGGGGCTAGCAATCTACGATTTCTACCCCGTCTTCCGACAGTTAGTTGGCATGGATGATGCGGTTGAGCTCGTCGAGGTATTGCTGCAAGAGGGAAGAGGGCTTGCGCTCGTCGTGCATGATATAGCCTACGTGCATCGTTGGGGCGTCTGCTAACGGGATCGATGCCATACCCCATTGCATTTCATTGGAGAGGACACCGGTCGACAGGGTGTAGCCGTTCGACGTGATAAGTAAGTTGGTAAGTGTTCCGCGGTCCGAGATTCGTATGTTGCGGTCGCAAGGGATATAGCTAAAAGGTTCCTCGGCGTAATAGAAGGAGTTCGAGGTGCCTTGCTCAAAGCTGTAGCGCGTATA
>CABVAO010000106.1 GCA_902496335.1 uncultured Collinsella sp. | reverse complement strand
CGATAAAGCTACCGCAACCCGACGAGCAGGCCTCGTTGAGCATGATGTGCTCGATGACGCCGTCCTTCACGCGCAGGCACTTCATGTCCTGGCCGCCAATGTCCAGAATGAACTCGACGCCGGGCAGGAACGCCTTGGCGCCGCGCAGGTGCGCGACGGTCTCGATCTCGCCGGAGTCGGCCTTGAGGGCCTCGATGAGCAGCGCCTCACCGTAGCCCGTGGTGGTCACGTGGCCGATGGTGCAGCCCGCGGGGATGTGGTTGTAGAAATCGGCCATGATGACCTTGGCCGTGCCTAGGATGTCGCCGTTGTTGTTGCCGTACCAGGTGTGCAGCAGCTGACCGTCCTCGCCCACGAGCGCGGCCTTCATGGTGGTGGAGCCGGCGTCGATGCCGATGAACACGCGTCCGGTGTAGCCTTCGAGCTTGCCCTTGGGGACGACCTCGGTGTCGTGGCGGGTCTTGAACGGCAAAGTCCTCGTCGGTGGCAAAGAGCGGATCCAGACGCTCGACCTCGGCACCCTGCGTGTCACCCAGGGCATCGATGGCCCCGATGAGCTGCGGGAACGTGCTGAGCTTGTTGGACTCGTGCGCCATGGCGGCGCCGCTCGCCACAAACAGGTGAGCGTTTTGGGGCACGATACGGTGCTCCTCGTCCAGATTGAGCGTGAGGTAGAAGCGGTGGCGCAGCTCGGAGAGATACTGCAGCGGGCCGCCCAGGAAGGCGACGTTGCCGCGGATGGGACGGCCGCACGCCAGACCCGAGATGGTCTGGGTCACGACAGCCTGGAAGATGGAGGCGGCCACGTCCTCGGGGCGGGCGCCCTCGTTGAGCAGCGGCTGCACGTCGGTCTTGGCAAAAACGCCGCAGCGGCTGGCGATGGGATAGATGGTGGTGGCGTTGGCCGCGAGCTCGTTGAGGCCGCTGGCGTCGGTGTGGAGCAGGGTTGCCATCTGGTCGATGAACGCACCCGTGCCGCCGGCGCAGGTGCCGTTCATGCGCTGCTCGATGCCGTTGTCGAAGTAGATGATCTTGGCGTCCTCGCCGCCCAGCTCGATGGCGACGTCGGTGGCCGGGATGAGGGTCTCGACAGCGCGCTTGCTGGCAATGACCTCCTGGACAAACTCCAGGTCGAGCCACTGGGACAGCAGAAGGCCGCCCGAGCCGGTGATGGCGCAGGTCATCTGGGCCGTCGGCAGCACGGTCGCAGCGCCCTCGAACAGGTCGCGGGCGCGGACGTCGGTGTGGTGACGCTGGTACTTGGCGTAGACAATCTGGTTGTCGTCGTTGAGCACAGCGAGCTTAACGGTGGTGGAGCCCACGTCGATGCCCAGGTGCAGGTTGCCGCGGGCGGCCTCGGGATTGAAGATCGCGCCTTCGGGGGCCTGGGCGGCGGTGGCGGCTAGGGGCTCAGCGGCGGTGGCGGGCTCGCTAGCGACGGACGTCTCCCCTGCCGCGTTCTTGGCATCGGCAACTGCCTCGGCAACTTTCTCGGCAGCTGCGGTCGCGGCCTTCTGCGCGGCGTCCACCACGGCGGGCGCGGCCTCGCGTGCGGCAGCGACCATGCGGTCCTTGATGCCCTCGACGAGTTTGCTCATTGTCTCTCCTCTTAGTTGTTGGACTCGACGGTTGCGGTGGTGTCGACCGCGTCCTCGAGCTGCAGATTCAATAGCTTCATGCCGTATTCCGGCACGTTGATATCGATGGGTTGGCCATACAGGTCACCAGGGCGCACAAAAGCGAGCACCGTCATAATGCGCGCCATGGCCTCGGGCGATTCGGTGAGCCCACGCTCAAACCAGCGCTGAATCATGCCGACCTCGGCACTCACGACGTAGGTGACGTAGTAGTCAAAGAACGTGCCCAGCGCCAGGCCCAAAATGCCCGTCTGCGCACGCGGCACCACAGCCTCACGCGCGGTGTCGATGATCTTTTTAATAAAGGCGGGGTCGCCGCTCGGGCCCAGCAAGGCCCCGATAAGGTCGCGATTAGCCGCAAGATAGCGAAGCAGCTCAACCGAACCGGGTGCCGGCTCGAGCTCGTCGATGTTGCGGTAAAGATCAGGTAATTGAGCTGCGGTGATAAGCTCCACCCGCTCGCGAATCTCGGCAAGCAGGCCGTCCTCGATCTGACTGATAAAGTCGGGGATATCGCGGTAGTGCGAATAGAACGTTCGACGCGTAAGACCGGCGCGCTCGGTGAGCGACGCGACGTTAATGCGCGAAAGGTCGCCGCTTTCGGCAAGCTCGCTGGCAAGCGCCTGGCGAAGGGCGCGCTGCGAGCGAAGGGACCGGCGATCACATTTCTCGAGCTGGGACAAGCGTCCTCCTTGTTACTCAGCCTGTGCGCTATTGCACAGTGCGAGTATTATTGCACACCGTGTGCATCAACACGTAAAGGCAATATTTGGGTTGTGACAAAGGGACGGTCCCTTTGCCACATTCAGCGGCCGCCTAGGTTGTGCCAGTTGTGCCTGGCTTTTGAAGCGGCATTACCAATTGTCCAAAATGTCATTCGTGGGTAGAATAGTGTCGACGGCAGCCCAAGTTGTAGCTAGCTGGGCAGCGCCGTTGTTTGCATTAGGGGGTCAACGCCTTAGCGGCGGCGACCCCTTCTGTTGCGCTTCGAACGCTGCTTGAGTGCCTCGGAAAGGCCGACAAGCGCCGTGAAGAACGAGACCAAAGCAGTCAGAAGCCTCACGAAATCAATCAAATCGGTCATGGGCATCACCTCCCATCAGATGGAGGGCGCTGCCCGGCACATGGAACTGCCGCCAACGATACCGATTCTATCAAAACTTAGTTATATATACGAATATATGTTCGCATGCCAAAGGTGCAGGGTTCTCGTGAAAAAGGGGCTGTCCCTTTGTCACATTATTCGATGACGGTGCGGGAATTTTGCTTGTGCATGGTGGCGAGCATGTGTTTGGGGACGGCGTGGACCATGCAGCTGCCGATGGTCGCGCTCGCGGCGGCCTTAGCTGCATCGCTTGCGTTTTTGGTCGCGTAGCTGTGGCGGAAGCGCTT
>CABVAO010000105.1 GCA_902496335.1 uncultured Collinsella sp. | reverse complement strand
GGACACCCATACCGACTACATCGACCGCGACATCGTCTACTCGATTTTGGACAAGCATCCCAAGCGCGCTCGCGCCTGGTGGTTCGTGAATGTCGAGACCATGGACGAGCCGCATACCTTTGCCTATTCGGTCGAGACGTTCGGCACCGACTACGTGTTCCGCGTGCATCTGTACCTGGGCTACAAGATCAACCAGCGCGTCAATGCCTACCTGCGTCAGGTCGTTCAGGACCTGGCTGCCACCGGCGAACTGCCTGCGCAGACGCATGACTACTCGGTCTACAAGGATCCGGGTAACATCGGTACGTTCAAGTTCGTCCTGATCCGTAAGCTTCTGGCGCCCGAAAGCGATGTGGAGCCGAGCGAGCGTACGGCCATCACGCTCAAGTACATCATTCGCCGCGCCGCCGGCACGCCCGCGCGTTGGTACGGCCTGGAGAACTCCAACGTGAGCTTTGAGTACGTGCCGCTGTTCACCAAGTTCAAGGCCGTGAACAAGATGCAGCGCCTGGCCCCCAACGAGCGGCCGTAGGCGCCGACGGGTTGCACGGAGTTGGTTTTCGATGGACAAGATTGAGACCGGGGAGGCAAACATGGATGCAAAGATGCTTGATGGCCGCGAGGTTGTTGCCGAGCTGGTACGTGAGGCACGCGCCGACGCCGCCGAAGATCGGTTTTTGACGAACCGTGCCAACATGGATATGGCCGATCGCGTAATTTCGATCGTGGCGCTGGTATTTGGAGCGGTGTGCGTGTGCGCCCTGCTCGCGCACGTGCTGTTTGTCTAGCGACCGCCGGCTGCAAAGGCTATACACTTGGAACCACCACAAGGGAAACCACCACAAAGGTGCCTGTCCCCTTTGTGGTGGTTTTTGTTTTTGAGAGAGGGGCGGGACGCTGATGGACGTCCGTACGGACGGCGATATTGCCGATAGCTTTTGGTGGCGGCGCACAACGCTGACGCGCCGCACTCCTCTGTATGACGCCTGCGTATCGGTGGGGCTGCTGGTCGCGGCGACGATTGTGGGCGCGCTGCTCGACCATCCGGGTCTCGCGCCGAGCATCATGATCGTCTATGTGTTCGCCGTTCAGCTGTGCGCATTCTTTACCTGGAGTCGCCTGTATTGCTTGCTGAGCTCGGCTGCCGCCGTGGCGCTCTACAACTTCTTGTTTGTCGACCCGCGCTACTCGCTGTCGCTTATCGACCGCGGCTATCCCGGCATGTTCTTCATCATGTTCGTGGTCTCGCTTGTGTCGAGCTCGATTGCGTTGGCCCTGCGCCGCGCCTTGGCACAGGCTGCCGCCAGCGACCGCCGCACGCATATGGTGCTCGAGACCAACCGCATGCTGCAGCGGTGCGCCGATCAGCATCAGATCGTTCACGCCATGGCCACGCAGCTGGCGCGTCTTTCGGGCTGCCCGGTCGTGTGGTACAGCGCCGACGCCGAGGGCGATGACCTGCTGCCACGCGCGACTTACACGGCCGTGGGCGATGCCGCACCGGTGCACGAACTGGCGCCGCAGATGCCGCCGCGGCTCTCGGCGTCCGCCTATGTGGGAACGCCGCTCGATGCCACCTATGGCGGCTCGGCGTTTTATGGCATCTACCTGACGGTTCGCACAGGCGACGGCTTCGCGCGCTCGGGCGACCCCGCCTCGGTGGTGGGCGTGCTGGCTATCGTTGCCGAGCCCGACGTGCTGACGCATGAGGAGCGGACACTTGCCGATGCCATCGTGAGCGAAGGCGAGCTGGCGCTCGATCGCGCCCGCGCCATGGAGGCCCGCGAGGAGGCGGCGGTGCTTGCCAAAAACGAACAGCTGCGCGCCAACCTGCTGCGCTCCATCTCGCACGACCTGCGCACGCCGCTCACCAGTATTTCGGGTAATGCCGATGTGCTGCTCGACCAGGGCTCGACCGGCACCGCGGTGCTCGATGCCCAGACGCGCCGCGGCCTGCTCCTGTCCATTCGCTCGGATGCGCAATGGCTCAACGCCACTGTCGAGAATCTGCTCGCTATCACCAAGCTCGAGGGTGGCGGCATGCGCCTGTCGACCACGCTCGAGCTCATGGACGATATCGTCGAGGAGGCACTGCGCCACGTGAACCCTGCCGTGCGCGAGCACGACCTTAAGGTGGTGCCGTGCGACGAGCCGGCGCTCGTCAACGTCGATGCGCGTCTGATGGTGCAGCTGGTGGTCAATCTGGTGAACAACGCCATCACCTATACGCCCGCAGGCTCGCATATCGTGATTTCGATTGGCGTCGACGATGGGCACGTGACGTGCTCGGTGGCCGATGATGGCACGGGCATCGCGCCCGAGGACCGTGAGCGGATCTTTGAGTCGTTCTACACCGCCAACCACGGTTTGGCCGACAGCCACCGCAGCGTGGGCCTGGGACTTTCGCTCTGCCGCTCCATTGCGTTGGCGCATGGCGGTAGCATAGAGGTTGCCGCGGCGGACCCGCACGGTTCGGTCTTTACGATTGAACTTCCCGCCGCCGACGTTTCGTTTGATAAGGAGTAGCGCTGTGCCGAACTCTGCCGTAAAACCGCTCATCTTGGTCGTTGAGGACGATCCCGCCGTTCGCAACCTTATCGTTGCCGCGCTCGAGGCGCACGACTTGCGCCATATGGCCGTGGAGACCGCCCATGCCGCCATCGCCGCTGCCTCATCGCAGGCACCGAGCATTGTGCTGCTCGATCTTGGTCTGCCCGATATGGACGGCGTCAAGGTGGTGGAGTCGGTGCGCGCATGGTCGGGCATGCCGATCATCGTGGTCTCGGCGCGCAGTGAGGATGCGGACAAGATTCGCGCACTCGATGCCGGCGCCGACGATTACCTGACCAAGCCGTTTTCGGTCGAGGAGCTGCTCGCGCGCATTCGCACGACGCTCAGGCGCCTTTCGTATGCGCAGATTGGCATGGGTGCGTCCGAGGGCTCGTTCGATACCGGTGAGCTGCATATCGATTTTGATGCCGGCATCGCCACGATGGATGGCGAGGAGCTGCATCTGACGCCGATCGAGTACAAACTGCTATGCCTGCTGGCGCATAACGCCGACAAGGTGCTGACGCACCAGTCTATCCTGCACGAGATTTGGGGCACGGCAACCAAGAGCGACCTGGCGAGCCTGCGTGTCTTTATGGGCACGTTGCGCAAGAAGATCGAGTCCGACCCCGCGCATCCGCGCTATATCCAGACGCATGTGGGTA
>CABVAO010000104.1 GCA_902496335.1 uncultured Collinsella sp. | reverse complement strand
CGAGGCCGAGCGCAAAATGGATTCTAAAAAACACCTTGCCAAATAGGAGCGTCAGGACGCAAAGAGGCTCCGCAGCGCGAAGCGCGATGCGGAGCCTCTTTGCATGTCCGAGGACGTTCCGGAGAGAAGTCCCCGTCCCGCCCCCGGATTCCCGGTGGGAGTTCTAGACCTTGTCGGCCTTAGTACATACCGCCGCCCTGCTGACCAGCGGTAGCAGCAGCGATTGCGTCCTCAAGCTGAGTGTTCTTGGGCACATCGGAGACGGTGGCCTCGGTGATGAGGATCAGGCTGGCGACAGAAGCAGCGTTCTGCAGGGTGACGCGGCTGACCTTGACGGGGTCGAGGACGCCCATCTCGATCATGTCGCCCCACTCGCCGTTGGCAGAGTTGAGACCCTGGCCGGCGGGCAGCTCGGCGACCTTGTCGACCACGACAGCGCCCTCAAAGCCAGCGTTCTTGGCGATGGTGGCGACCGGAGCGGTCAGAGCCTTCTTGACGATGTCGACGCCGATCTTCTCCTCGGGGTCATCGATCTCGACGGCATCGAGCGCAGGAGCAGCGTCCATGAAGGCGACGCCGCCGCCAGCGACAATGCCCTCCTCAACAGCAGCGCGGGTTGCCTGCAGGGCGTCCTCGACGCGGTGCTTGATCTCCTTGAGCTCAGACTCGGTAGCAGCGCCGACCTTGATGACGGCAACGCCACCGGAGAGCTTGGCCAGGCGCTCCTGGAGCTTCTCACGGTCGAAGTCAGAGGTGGTGTTCTCCATCTCACCCTTGATCTGAGCGATACGGGCGTCGATGGCCTCCTTGGAGCCAGCGCCGCCGACGACGACGGTGTTGTCCTTGGAGATGGTGACGGACTTAGCGGTACCGAGCATATCGGCGGTGATGTCAGCGACCTTCACGCCCAGCTCGTCCAGGGCAGCCTGGCCACCGGTGAGGACGGCGATGTCCTCGAGGATGCGCTTGCGGCGATCGCCGTAGCCCGGGGCCTTGACGGCGCAGACGTTGAGGGCGCCACGGATCTTGTTGAGGACCAGGGTCGGCAGAGCCTCGCCGTCGATGTCCTCAGCGATGATGAGCAGGCCACGGCCAGCGCGCTGGACAGCCTCGAGAACGGGCATGATGTCCTGAACGCTGGAGATCTTCTGGTCGGTGATGAGGATGTACGGATCCTTCATCACGGCCTCCATGCGGTCGTTGTCCGTGACGAAGTAAGCGGAGACATAGCCCTTATCAAACTGCATGCCCTCGACGGTGTCGATGGTGATGTCGAACGTCTGGGAATCCTCGACGGTGATGACGCCGTCCTTGCCCACGACCTCCATGGCCTCAGCGATCTTCTCGCCGACCTCGGGGTCACCGGCGGAGATGGTACCGACGGAAGCGATCTGCTCCTTGGTCTCAACCGGCTTGGCCTGCTTCTTCATCTCGGCGACGGCGGCGTTAACGGCCTTGTCGATGCCGCGACGGATGGCCAGCGGGTTGGCGCCAGCGGCGACGTTGCGCAGGCCGTCGTTGACGATGGCCTGAGCGAGCAGGGTTGCGGTGGTGGTGCCGTCACCCACGGTGTCGTTGGTCTTGGTGGCGACCTCCTTCACCAGCTGAGCGCCCATGTTCTCGATGTTGTCCTCGAGCTCGATCTCCTTGGCGACGGAAACGCCGTCGTTGGTGATGGTCGGGGCACCGAACGTGCGCTGCAGCGCAACGTAGCGACCCTTGGGGCCCATGGTGACGGTAACGGCGTCGGCCAGAGTGTTGACGCCCTTGGCGAGCTTAGCGCGGGCATCGGTGTTGAACGTAATGTTCTTTGCCATGGTAGGTAATCCTCCAAAAGAAATGTGACTCGCGTCGCCGCTTCCGAGTCCTATGCGGCGGGCGCGTTCAAAGACGAATCAGAGATTCTGACGAGACTAGGCCTCAACGACAGCGTAGATGTCGTCGGCGCGCATCAGCAGATACTTCTCGCCGTCGACCTTGACCTCGTTGCCACCGAACTTACCATAGATGACAACGTCACCGACCTTGACGTCCATGGGGATGTGCTCACCCTTGTCGTTGACCTTGCCGGCGCCAACGGCAACGATGGTGCCGCGCTGCGGCTTCTCCTGAGCGTTGCTGGCGATGTACAGACCAGAAGCGGTCTTCTGCTCGGCCTCGTCGGGCTTGACCAGAACACGATCTGCAAGCGGCTTCAAAGACGACATGCTTGTCTCCTCCTTTTTGGGCCGCGTGGTTATGCCACGCGAATTAACCCTTTTTGTTTGCGTACGCGTTGAATGGTACCCACGAATGGCGGGTTATACAACACGGAGTCAAAAAATCTTATTTTTTGGCACTTAGATTTTCTGAATGCCGGGGGATAACTTAGCGGTGGCTCCCGTGTGGCTCCGGAGGGGCGGGGCATAAGGTTTCCTGCTCGGGCAGTCCTGCTCGCACGAAGGCCACATTAAGTGGCCTTCGGCTCGTGCGGAACTCGCGATAAACCTTATGCCCCGCCCCTCCGGAGCCACACGGGAGCCAGGTTAACTAATTCGGGCCCGGCATTCAGAAAAGTCAGTGCAGCAAAATGGCGATGCGAATGGAATGCACAAGATAGGGGCACGTTGTTGGGACGCGCTCTTTTAAGTTGCGGTGGAATAGTTCCTGTTTTTGGGCTTGAAGGCCGATTTTAGGGACTATTTCACCGCAACTGAGGGGTGGGATGTGGGGCTAGCGCTCGTAAATCAAGTTACCTGCCAGGTAGGTGGTCTGAACCTTGGTAGCCTGGAGCTCTTGTGGATCGACAGTGAGCGGGTTTTGGTCCAGGACTACCAGGTCAGCATACTTGCCGGGCTCCAAGCTGCCAAGGTTTTGCTCGTCGCCTGCTGCATAGGCGCTGCCCAAGGTGTAGTTGCGCAGAGCCGTTGCTGCATCGATGCGCTCGCTCGGCAACCAGCCGCCCTCGGGCCAGTGGCTTTTGGGGTCCTGACGCGTAATAGCCGTGTAGAGCACGTTCATGCTGGTAACGGGCGTGATAGGGCTGTCGGTACCGAAGGCTTGGCGAATGCCGCGCTGCTTATAGGTTGCGAACGGCCACATGATGCGGCTGCGCTCCAGGCCCAGATCGCGCTCCGGTCCACCCGGGTCGAGTGTAATGTGACAGGGCTGGCTCGAAGCAACCACGTTGAGCTTGCGCAAGCGATCGATGTCCTCTGGCAGGAGGTTCTCCAGATGCTCGAGCGTATTATGGCCGTGCTGGG
>CABVAO010000103.1 GCA_902496335.1 uncultured Collinsella sp. | reverse complement strand
AGCCATGGCCCGGCCACCAACTCGTGGCCTCAAAGCGCTGGTTTTGCAGCAGCTCTTGCCACACATCTTTGGTGCGCGCCGTCACAAACCACAGCTTACCGTCCTGAATCTGAGCAAACGAGAACGGACGCACATGAGGCTGTCCGTCAACGCTCGTCGCCAAATACCATGCCGGCACCGACGTCAGATACTCCAACACCGTATTCAATCCGTCCACGTTTCCTCCTGTACTAGTTAGTTTGGGAACCTGGTTTGTGCGAGCTAGAGCTCCAGGCGCTCCTCCCTGCCGTCGATATCACAGAAGCGCGCGGCAATATTGCGGACCGAAAAGAAAGCAAGGCGGCCGTCGTTGGCACTCTCGTGTTCCTCGCCAATGCCCACCATGTGCTTAAAACCCGCTTGACGCACCTTGTCGCTCGCAACTGCGTCGTCCTCAAGTGCGGCTTCGCCGGTCAATACGATCCAACATTCCCCCGGCTTCCAGCCCGATACCTCAAACTTGGGATTCGCGCTCAGCTCCGCCCACACATCTTTGTCGCGCGACGTACAAAACCACAGTTTACCGTCATCGACCATGGCAAACGAAAACGGCCTCACGCGAGGCTGATGCCCGTCGGCTACATCGGTCGTGGCCAGATACCACGCCGGAATGCGCCTGAGATACGAACAGGCGCGCTCAAGCTGAGCCGTGCGGTCGTTGTCGGTCATAGGGACCCCTTTCTTGCGCTCGAATCGCGCCTAAACAAGTTGAAGGTTGATGACGATGACGCAGATGAGCAGCAACGCCGTCACCACCGCCGCCAACGCATCGCCGCGGCCAAACGTAAGTGCATGCAGACGCGTGCGTCCCTGTTCGCCGTGATAGCAACGCGCATCCATGGCGGCCGAAAGCGTCTCGGCATGACGGAACACGCCCGTGAACAGCGGAATGGCCACACTGCCGAGCATACGCACGCCGCCGAGCGGGCCTCCCGTCACGCGCGCACCGCGGCTCGCCTGCGCATCGGCCGTCTGCTTCATCTCGGTAGCGAACTGCGGCATAAAGCGCAACGCGATACCCATGATCATGCCGAGCTCATGCGCCGGAAGCCCCACGCGCGCAAACGGTGCGAGCAGACGCTCCAAGCCCGCGGTGAGGTCGAGCGTGGGGGTGGTGAGCGTAATGGCGCTCATGCCGGCCATCATCAGGGTCAGGCGGCACGCCATAAACGCCGCAGAACGCAGCGAGCCCTCGCTTATCTGCAGAAAGCCGAGCTGCCACAGGATGCGCCCACTCTGATCGGTAAACAAGTTGAGCACCGCGACCACGACGACGATTGCCAGCAGCGGCGCCATCGACGACAGAACGCGACGAACCGGCACCCGAGACACGGCATAGGTCAGCACAACGAAAATTGCGACCGGGGCCAGTCCGCGGAAGCCACTGACCGTGAGCGTCGTGATCAGAAACACAAAGCCCAAGAGCAACTTGGTTCGCGGGTCCAGGCGGTGGATTGCACTATCGCCGGGATAGTAACTGCCAAACGAAAACGCCTCCATCAGCAGCCCTCCTCTCGCGAGACCGTCTTGGATTTAGCAATGTCCGCGACGTTAGAAGGACCGTCCGAGCGACCGATCAGCAAATCTACCAACTCGTCGGCCAACGACTCAACCGTATAGAGCCCGCCGCGACGCAGCGGCACGCCTGCCTTCGCAAGCGCCAGCGCCATGCGCTGGGCAGCGGGAACACCCAAGCCGATTGATTTAAGCTCATCCGCATGCGCAAAAACCTGAGCGGGCGTGCCCTCGGCAAATACCGCGCCCTCGTTCATCACGACAATACGGTCGCAGCAATTGGCCAGGTCATCCATGCTGTGCGAAACCATGACAACGGTCAGGCCATCGCGGTGAAGTCGATCGATGAGCCCTAGGAAATCCCTGCGCGCAGCCGGATCGAGCCCCGCCATGGGTTCATCGAGCACCAGGACTTCGGGCTCCATGGCGAGCACGCCGGCGAATGCCACGCGCCGTTGCTGACCGCCCGAAAGCTCAAAGGGACTCTTGTCGCCGACCGTGGAAAGGTCGAGGCCCACGCGCGAGAGCGATGACTCGACACGACGGTCGACTTCATCTTGCGGCAAGCCAAGGTTATGCGGACCAAACGCCACGTCCTGCGCCACGGTTTCGGCAAACAGCTGACGCTCAGGATATTGAAACACCACGCCGACCTTGGCCTTAACCGCGGCGGCGTCTTTCTTGTTTGACAGATCGAGCCCCAGCGCGCGAACGGATCCCTCCTGGGGGCGAATCAAACCGTTGAGATGCTGGACCAGCGTCGACTTACCCGAACCGGTATGACCTGCCAAGCCCAGGAACTCGCCGCGACGCACCGTCAGCGATACATCGCGCAGCGCCCACGGGCTGCTTGGGTCGTTTCCCCAGAGAGCCTGTTTGCTCGATTTGCCCGCGACAGCCGAGTGCCTGTGCCAGCGACGACGCTCGCGGGCGCTCAGCGAATAGCTATACGAAACATGGGATAGTTCGATGACGGGCTCTGGTACGTTATCTTCGTTGTCTGCCGAAACCGTACCGCCAACGATTTCCGATTGGGGTGCGGAAGGCTGCCCCGCGATGCCTGCTTCACTTCGCTCGGCATAAGCCTGCACAATCTCAGCGACCATATCCGCCTCACGCGCCTGTGCGCAAACGGGTACGCCCTTCTCACGAAGTGCCCTACCTAGACAGCACGACGCCGGCATATCCAAGTTGAGCTGCGCAAGTTCGTCCGCCCGCGTCAAGATTTCCTCGGGCGTACCGAGCATGGCAACGCGCCCCGCCCGAAACACCGCGACACGATCGGCCTCGGCAGCCTCTTCCATAAAGTGCGTAATCATCACGATAGTCATGCCGCGAGCGTGCAACGCGCGGCAAGCCTTCATAAGACCCTTGCGTCCGCGCGGGTCGAGCATCGAGGAGGCCTCATCCAAAATGAGAACGCGCGGCTCCATGGCGAGCACGCCGGCAAGCGCCACGCGCTGCTTTTGTCCGCCCGAGAGCGCATGGGTCTCGTGGCGCTCAAAGCCCACCAGGCCCACGCCCTTCAGCGCCTCGCGTACGCGCTGCGCAATTTGCGCCGATGGCACGCCAAGGTTTTCGGGACCGAACGCAACGTCATCTTCGACAAGCGTTGCCACCAGCTGATCATCGGGATTCTGGAACACCATGCCCGCGGTCGAACGAATGTCGTAGACCAACTCGGGATCGGACGCATCAATGCCGTTGACGCGCACCGTGCCCGCATCGGGCTGCAGCAGCGCATTCAGATGCTTGGCAAACGTC
>CABVAO010000102.1 GCA_902496335.1 uncultured Collinsella sp. | reverse complement strand
TAGGCATCCTTGACCTCGAGCAGTGTCTCCTTCAGCGCCGTGGAGCAGTCGGCAATCTGACCGTTGGGCAAAACCTCGCCCGGCTCGATGGCGTTGCGGTAGCGAATCTCCCACGGATCCAGGCCGACCTTCTCGGCCAGCAGGTCGATTAGGCTCTCGAGCGCAAACTCGGACTGGCAGACGCCAAAGCCACGGTACGCGCCGGCGGGCGGGTTGTTGGTGTAGTAGCCATAACCGCGAATGTCGGTGTTCTGGTACTTGTAGGGGCCGACAGCATGCGTGCAAGCGCGCTCGAGCACCGGGCCGCACAGCGACGCGTAGGCGCCGGTATCAAAGTTGATCTCGCAATCCAGGCCGGTAAAGTTGCCTTCGGCGTCGCAGCCCAGTGTAAAGGTGCCGTCCATGGCATGACGCTTGGGATGAAAAGCAAGCGACTCGGCACGCGTGAGCTTGCACTTCACAGGACGCTGGAGCTTATAGGCAGCAAGCGCGGCCAGGTGCTGGATCGAAACGTCCTCCTTACCGCCAAAGCCGCCGCCCACGAGCATGGTCTCGACGACCACGCGCTCGGGCTCGTTGTCCCAGCCAAACATGTGGGCGCACTCTTTGCGCGTATCGTAGGCACCCTGGTCGGTCGACTGCACCTTGACGCCGTTCTTGTACGGGAAGGCGACGGCGCACTCGGGCTCCAAGAAGGCATGCTCGGTAAAGGGCGTGGTAAAGCGCTGCGTCACGGTGAACGCGCTTTCGGCCAGCGCCTTGGCGGCGTCGCCGCGCGTCACGTGGCGGCTCTGACACACGTTGTCCTTGAGCTCCACCGTGTTGCCGAAGGCAAAGAAGCTGTCATGTAGGCGCGGGGCGTCGGCGGCCCTGGCCTCGGCGATGTTGCGCACGGGCTCCAGAGGCTCGTAATCGATCTTGACGAGCTTCTTGGCCTTCTCGAGCGTCGCCTCGTCCTCGGCGACCACCAGCACAATGGCATCGCCCACGCAGCGGGTGATATCGCCCTGGGCGATCATGACGTCCCAGTCCTGGATAAGGTGGCCGACCTGGTTGACCGGCACGTCCTCGGCGCGCAGGATGCCCACCACACCGGGCAGGGCCTCGGCCTTGGAGGTGTCGATGGAGAGCACACGGGCGCGCGGATACTTGGAGCGCACGGCGCTGGCATAGGTCAGGCCCGGCTGATCGAGCTCGTCGATATCGTCGGGGTACTTGCCCTCACCGAGCACCTTCTTGCGCACGTCGATACGGAAGGCGCGCTTGCCCACGCCGTAGTCATCGCCGCGCTCCAGGTCCTCGTCGATCTGCTTTTCGCCGCGGAGCACCGCAGCGGCCAGCGAAATGCCCTCGATAATCTTTTTGTAGCCGGTGCAGCGGCAGACGTTACCGCGAATGGCGTACTTGATCTGCTCCTCGGTGGGCTCGGGGTCCTCGGCGATGAGCGCCGCACCCGCCATGACCATGCCAGGGATGCAAAAACCGCACTGCACGGCGCCCACAGCGCCAAAGGCGTACACAAAGGCCTCGCGCACGTCCTCGGGCAGGCCCTCGACGGTCACGATGTTGCGGCCGGCGGCAAGAGCGGTGGTCAGCACGCACGCCTTGACGGCCGCACCGTCCACATGAATGGTGCAGGTGCCGCAGGCGCCCTCGGAGCAGCCGTCCTTGGCGGAGTGAATGTGCAGGTCGTCGCGCAGATAGCGCAGCAGTGGCTTGTTCTGAGTCGTCGTGCACTCGACGCCGTTAACGGTAAAAGTGAATTCCTGTGCCATGGTGATTCCCTTCTACACGCCGGCGGCGATGCCGGTGCGGTCGTGGATGGCGCCATGCGGGCAGACGACGGCGCACATGCCGCACGACAGGCAATCCGCACCGTCGATATGGGCGCAGTTGTCCTCGATGCGGATAGCGCCGGCAGGGCACTTTTTGGCGCACATACCGCAACCGATGCAGCTCGTGTCGCAGACCTTGCGCGCAATGGCGCCCTTATCGGTGTTGTTGCAGCGCACCAGAATGTTCTGGTAGCCGGGGACGAAGGCAATCACGCGCTGCGGGCACGCCATGCCGCACAGGCCACAGCCCGTGCACTTGGAGCGGTCCACGCGGGCGATGCCATCGACCAGCGCAATGGCGCCGTGGGGGCAGGCCGTGACGCAGGCGCCACAGCCAATGCAGCCTTCGCTGCAGTGGGCGTCGCCACCTGCGGAGGCGCAACCGCTTCCGCAGGCAACGTAGGCCACGTTATGTTGAATGGATTTGGCCATAAGAGACTCGCCTATTTCTTAAGAAGGTACGAATAGTTGTCGCGCACAGCCCTGATGGTCAGGCGGACGGCCTCGGGAAGACCGGTGTTGACGGCATCGACCGAGACGGTGCGGACCGTGCCGGCGACGCGAACCTTAAAGTGGTCCTCGTCCACGGCCAGGAAGCCCTCGTTCTCGGAGTTCTCCATGTCCTGCTCGCTCCAGAACAGGGTGAGCTTGTCCTTGTAGGGACGACCCTCCTGGTAAGGGCAGAACACGGCGCAGTTGCCGCACTCATTGCACATGCCGTCGACATGGACGACCTGATGCTTGGCCAGGCCCGGCACCTTAATTGCCACGTTGGCGCGGTTGGGGCACACGTCGCAGCAGACCTCGCACACCGAGCCGCAGCCCAGGCAGCGGGTCTTGGTGCAGTTGCGCTTGTCGCGGCACAGCGACCCCTTGCGCTCGTAGCAAGTGTCCTCGCGGCCGGCCTGCTCGTTGCAGTCGGCGTACTTGTTAAAGTCCACGTCGGCGATGGCACGGGCGACCTCGGCGGCATCGGCGATAGCCTCGACCACGGTGGCAGGACCGCGGCGGCAGTCGCCCGCAGCCCAGACGCCCTCGACGCCGGTGGAGGTAGCGGCAAGGCGGCCGCGACGGTCGTGCTCGACGCCCGCGGCATCGTACAGGCTGGCATCGATGCCCTCGCCCACGGCGCAGATCACCGTGGTGGCGGAAAGCTCGACGGTCTCGCCCGTGGCGACGGGGCTGCGACGGCCGCTTGCATCCGGCTCGCCAAGCTCCATGACGTCGCAGGTCAGCACGGCGCCGTTAAGCGCCTTGGGGGCCAGCAGCTCGCAGAACTCAACACCATCGGCAAGAGCAAGATCAAGCTCTTCCTCGTCGGCGGGCATCTGCTTCTTGGTGCGGCGATACACCAGGCGCACGTTCTTCACGCCAGCCAGGCGCTTGGCCACGCGAGCCGCATCCATGGCGGTGTTGCCGGCGCCAATGACCACGACGTCCTCGCCCAGCTCGAGCTTCTCGCCCTTCTTGGCGGCCTCGAGGAACTCCAGCACGTCGAGCTCGGCGCCCTCGCCCAGGCCCGCAGAGCCGGGCATCCAGGCACCGGTGGCCACGACCACGTCGGTAAAGCCCTGGTCCTTGAGCTCGTCAATGGAATCAACGCGAGCGTTGAGCTGCACCTTGGCGCCAAAGGCTAGGCAGAGCTCGGCATCGTGGGAGATATCGTCGCTCGCGATACGGAACTCGGGGATGACGTGACGGACCACGCCGCCGAGCGAATCGCGGGCCTCAAAGATGGTGACGGGCACGCCGGCACGCGTCAGGAAGAACGCCGTCGCCAGGCCG
>CABVAO010000101.1 GCA_902496335.1 uncultured Collinsella sp. | reverse complement strand
CTGTCGGGCGTTCGCGATGAGCTTGGCGGCGTGGTCAAGCTGCGTGGGGTCGAGCAGCTCCTGCGTTTCGGCCAGCGTAGTCTGGTAGAGCCCCTCCATGCGCTCCATAACCTGCGCAGGGGTGGACGCGGCGTCGAAGGGAAAGTTGATATCCACGTCACGTCGGTTGCCCGATTCGGTTGCCAGGCGGATGAGCTCGACCTTGAGGTCCTTGAAGCCCTCGAGGCCGAGCTTTTTGCAAAACCGGTGCACGCTCGCAACAGAAACGTTGGTGCGCGCGGCAAATTCCTTGATGGAGAGCCCGCGGACGTCTTCGCCCATGGCAAGGGCCGAGATGCCGAGCTGTTGCTCGGTGGGGGTGAGGCCCTGCGCCTCGGTGATCTTGCGTTTGATATCCATGCGAACTCCCACACTCGCCAAACCTGCCAAAAAGGGACAGGTTTATTTTGGCACGTTTCGGTCGGTATCAGGAAGTGTCAGGGACGGGGCGGCGGCGGTCCGTGGGCGCGAAAAGAAGTGTCGGGTTTGGTACGCCCGCTTCTGCCCGTCCCGCGCGTGGGCGATACTCGGCTTATCGATCCGCGATGCAAAGGAGATGCTCATGGCAAACATCAAGTTCCCCGAGGGTTTCTATTGGGGTGGCGCCACCGCTGCCAACCAGTTTGAGGGCGCTTGGAACGTGGACGGCCGCGGTGCTTCTGTCGACGATCATTTCTTGGGTGGTAGCTACAAGGAGCCGCGTCAGATTACGATCGACATCGACCCCAACCGCTTCTACCCCAATCATGACGGTATCGATTTCTACCATCACTACGAGGAGGACATCGCGCTGTTCGCCGAGATGGGCTTTACCATGTTCCGCATGTCCATCTCCTGGAGCCGTATCTTTCCCAACGGCGACGACGCTGAGCCCAACGAGGCCGGCCTCGCCTTCTACGACCGCGTCTTCGACTGCCTGCGTGCCCACAATATCGAGCCGCTCGTGACCCTCTCGCACTACGAGATGCCCTATCACCTGGTCGAGAAATACAACGGCTGGGCGAGCCGCGAGCTCATCGGTTTCTTTGAGAAGTACTGCCAGACCGTCTTCGACCGCTATCAGGACAAGGTTAAGTTCTGGCTCACCTTCAACGAGATCAACTGCGGTACTCAGGATATGGGCAACCTCTTTGAGACCAGCATGATTCAGGGCTTTGAGGGTCCGGCGTCGGCGGTCCACACCACGCCGCAGGCTCGTATGCAGGCGCTGCATCACCAGTTTGTCGCCAGTGGCCGCGTCGTGCGCTATGCCCACGAGCATTACCCGCAGTTTAAGATGGGCAACATGGACTGCTTCATCCTTTCCTATGCCGCCACGTGCGATCCGGCCGACGTGTTCGCCACGCAGCAGGAGATGAATACCATGAACTGGTACTGCTCCGACGTGCAGGTGCGCGGCAAGTACCCGTTCTATGCCAAGCGCTTCTGGGCCGAGAACGATGTTGAGCTCGTGATGGGGGACGGCGACCTGCAGGATATCGCCGACGGCAAGGTCGATTTCTACACCTTTAGCTACTACATGTCCGGCACCGTGGGCACCCACAAGGACCACGAGATGACCGAGGGCAACATGACCTTTGGCGGCAAGAATCCCTATCTGGAGTCCACCGACTGGGGCTGGCAGATCGATCCGCTGGGCCTGCGTATCGCCCTCAACGAGATTTACGCCCGCTACGAGATTCCGCTGATGGTGGTCGAGAACGGCATGGGCGCCTACGACGAGATCGAGGAGGACGGCTCCATCCACGACCCGTATCGCATCGCCTACTTGCAGAGCCACATCAAGGCCATGGGCGAGGCCATTGCCGACGGTGTTGACCTGATTGCCTACACCTGGTGGGGTCCCATCGATTTGGTTTCCGCCGGCACGGGCGAGATGCGCAAGCGCTACGGCTTCATCCACGTCGATAAGTACGACGACGGCACCGGTACTTACGAGCGCCGCCGCAAGGACAGCTTCTTCGCATACCAGAGGATCATCAAGTCCAACGGCACCGAGGGCTTGGATTAATCGACAATATGAGTGCCACTGGGGAAAAGGTTTTGGGAAGGGCTTGGAAGGGCTTGCAATTCGAGCCCTCACCTTAGCAATTTGATCATTTGGCACTATAATCACCATAGGCATGCGCATAACGTTGCGCTTAATCAAGAGGAGAAAACGTATGGGTCTGTTTGATATGTTCAAGAAGAAGGCTGAGCCCGCGGCAGCTGCTGCTCCGGCCTCCATCTCTGCTTCTGCCGGCGCCGACGTGCTGTGCTCGCCCGTCAAGGGCAAGGTCATCAAGATGGCCGATGTGCCCGATCCCGTCTTTGGTGGCGAGGTTCTGGGCAAGGGCTGCGCCGTGTGGCCCGAGGACGACCTGGTCTACGCTCCCTGCGACGGCAAGGTGACCGTCACCATGGGTCACGCCGTGGGCCTGCAGTCCGATAGCGGCATCGAGGTTCTGGTGCACGTTGGCGTCGATACCGTCAACATGAACGGTGATGGCTTCGAGGGCTTCGTCAAGGCCGACGACGTTGTCAAAGCTGGTCAGCCCATACTCAAGATCGACCGCGCCAAGATCGCTGCCGCCGGTTACAAGGACTGCGTCGTCGTGGCCGTGTCCAACACTGCCGAGTTTGCCGATGTCGAGCTCGCCGTCGAGGCCGAGTCTGCCGTCGCCGCCGGTGACGCCATCGTTAAGGTCGTCCGCAAGTAGTCTGCGGCATCCAGAAGATGCACAAGGGTGGTCGGGTTATCCGGCCACCTTTTTTAATAGGCTGAGCAGGCGCATTTTATTGCAGGGGGCTTGCTTTATGGGCCATTCACTCGTCAAATTGAGCCGCCCGCGCTTTTGCGACGTAGGGGTTTGGATGGAGCCGCTAATATGGACTTACTGTCACGACGTGCGCTGCGCGGGGAACGCGGCGCCGCTTGTTTGGAGGAATGTCATGAAAAAGAAGCTGCTGCTTGCGCCCCTGATGGCTGCCCTGGTCGCGTGCGTGGTTTTGCTTTCCGGCTGCGGAGGGCCTTCGGTGGAGGAGCTCATCACCAACGACCTTACGAGCCAGTTTGACGAGATCAAGAACGGCGGCGATGATTTCCTCTCCGGTCTGGAAGAGGCTTCGGGCGACGAGTTTGAGCAACTGGGCATCGATCCCAAGGAGTACGCCAAGAGCTATCTCGAGGGCTTTGATTACAAGATCGGCGATGTGACGGTCGATGAGGACAAGGGCACTGCGACCGCCGAGGTTACCATCACCTGCAAGTCCATGAATAAGATCGTCGAAGATTTCGCCACCCAGTATCAGGAGAAGGTCGCCGCACTCGATACGATGCCTTCCGAGGATGACCTGTACAAGATGGCCGGCCAGGTCATGGTCGACGTGACCAAGGCCGCTAAGACCAAGGACACCAAGGTCACCTTTAAATATTCCGCCAACGAGGATAACGAGTGGTCTGCCGACGATTCCGCAACCACCGAGATGATGAATGCGATGATGAGCTAGGGGGTTACGCGGTAGTTCGTTGCGGCGTTTTACCAAACGCCGCAACTGCTCGACGCTGCGCGGGCACCAGAGCGACAACTTGTCATTCAAAGAGGACGGCATGACCAGAAGGTCTATGCCG
>CABVAO010000100.1 GCA_902496335.1 uncultured Collinsella sp. | reverse complement strand
GCCGGCGGCGTCGTCGTTACCTACACCTGCCCGATCGCGCGCGAGCACAAGACCGGTAGCACCCTCACGCTCGACATCTCCGGCCTGCTGGGCGGCCACTCCGGCAGCGATATCAACCTGGAGCGCGGCAACGGCAACCTCATCATGGCCCGCATCATCGACCGCCTGATGGTTGCCGGCGAGCCCGCCATCGTTAGCTTTAACGGCGGCACCAAGGACAACGCCATCAACCGTGAGTGCAAGGCCGAGCTGGTCTACGCCGACCACGCTGCAGCCGAGGCCGCGGCCCAGATCGCAAAGGGCATCATCGCCGACGTTACTGCCGAGCTCGAGGTCTTCGACCCCGGCTTTACCTGCACGGTTGAGATTGCCGACGACGCCGAGGTCGAGGCCATGGACGAAAAGTCCGCACTTGCCCTCATCCGCGCCCTGCGTCTTGCCCCTAACGGCGTGATTCGCCGCAACGTCGCCACCGACGGCTCCGTCGAGGTTTCCTCCAACATCGGTGTGGTTGCCACTTCTGACGACGAGGTCAAGATCATGCTGTCCCCGCGCTCCTCGATCACCTCGCTGCAGAACGAGTTCAAGGACCGCCTGCAGACGCTGGCCGATGTCCTGGGCTTCGACGCCAAGTTTGAGTTCGAGTATCCCGGCTGGAGCTATGCCGAGCATTCGCCGGTCCGCGACGTCTTTGTCGAGAGCTATCGCGAGCTCTTTGGCTCCGAGCTGCGCATCGAGTCCATTCACGCCGGCCTTGAGTGCGGACTGTTTGTCGAGGCCCTGCACGGTCTGGACGCCATCGCCGTGGGCCCGACGCTCTCCGATGTCCACACCCCGGACGAGAGCATGGAGCTCGCTTCTGCCGAGCGCTTCTACGAGCTGCTCATCGACGTCCTCAAGCGCCTCGCTGCGTAAAGGTTGCGCTAGCAGCAGTCCGAGCCACGTGCTAGCGGATTGCAAATGACATTATGAGAGGGGGCACCCGAGCTTTTGCGATGGGTGCCCCCTCTCTTCTTTTGGGAAATGGGAAATTGCGGCCACCTAGCCCATATCCGCCTTGATGAGGTCGAGGGTGCGCTGGCAGTTTTACATTATGAGAGGGGGCACCCGAGCTTTTGCGACGGGTGCCTCCTCTCTTCTTTTGGGAAATGGGAGATTACGGACACCTAGCCCATATCCGCCTTGATGAGGTCGAGGGTGCGCTGGCAGTTTTCGCAGACGGGGCCGAGCATATGCTCGCGCAGGTCCGCCATGCCGGGCAGGTCGGCGTATTCGTCCATGACCTCTTCCATGCAAACGGGTACCTCGTAGGCGAGGTCCATCATGGTCGCAAAGCAAAACTTCTCAGATAGTCCGGCATCGATGAGCGCCGCCTCCAGCGCGGGGTCGCCCATACCGTGGTATCGACGGATAGCGCCTGGACCGATGCGCCCCACACGATTTTCGCCGCCAACGCTCATGGCAAGGCGCGCTTTTCGCCGCATGCGTTCGTATGCCAGCCCCGATGCAACGTCATACATACGGGCCATCATAGCTGTGCTGCCGTTTCCAAGAAGCAGGGAATAGTTCTTCGCATGCGCGTCCGGTGCGCCGATGATGGCGTTAAAGAAAAGTATCTGCGTAAACAGATACAGGTTAAGTTGATGATGGCTCGTGTTGACGAGGAGTTCCTGAATGTCGCGTGCGGTCGGGCCACCGTCTGCCGTGTACTTTTGAGCGGGCATCACTCCAAGGGCCTGACAGAGGTCTTCTTGGTGTAGACGCATGATTGTTCCGTCTTTGGCTTTCACACGGTCATAGCGTTCAACAATGAGGGCGGGTTCGTCCTCAAATAAGCGATACTCAACGTTCGCCGTTGCGATACCCGCGCGCTGGGCGCTTTTCATGCAGACAAACTCATTAAGAGCTTCAAGTTTAAATCCGATAACGCCATTTTTGAAAATATGCGTCGTGGGCGAGGAACCTACGCATTCGCACCAGCGACCGTCTATGAGCGCGAGCGCGAACTTGCCCTGGTTGCCTCCAAGTGACCAACTTTCATCTAGACCCATCCACGATGCATCGCGGTCATCTCTGATCGACTTGAGACGAAGAGCAATTTCGTGGTCGTCTATAGGGCGGTATTCGCCAGTGCGATGCAAGGCGGCGTCGATATCTTCTTCGGCGCAAAACTGCACTCCGCCCGGACAGTCGAGTCCGATATGGCTGAGCAGCGCAACGGGATTATTGGGCCTGGCGTCGAATTCGGCGGCAATCGCTTTTCGTTGGTCCTCGCTGTCGGGCAGAAGGCCAAACAAGTACGGATTCATGACCTGTTGGCCGTATGTGCGATTTGATACGGGAATGTTGGTCGATAGGGCTGGCCCGTCATAATCTTGGTCGTAGGCAAAACTGACTAGACCGCTCTCATCTTGCATGAGCGTTCCTGCGGGTACGCCGCAAATAATAGTCCGAAGCGTTTTTCTGGCCATTGGCTATCTCCCTTCGGGCTTGGTTTGGGCAGATGCGCTTGCGGCAATCGAGACTCCGAGATTGGACATGGCGAAATCGGCGAAGGCCTTGTCGTAGAGCTCGGCCGTAAAGGGGGTATCTGGAAGAGCTGGAATGGCTGCGCCGCGTCGGTTGCGATGGTGAAGACGTTGAGTGTGATGGCACCTGGGGGTGCTACAAGGTTGCAAATCGGCATGCGGGGCGTCGGTTGGCTGCTCATGTTTCGTGTTGTCGATATTCCCTTGAGCAACTAGTGCCAGTCCGAGAGCACCGAAAACCGCCAGCAGCTTGTCGAGCCGAATACCCGTGGCATCTCCCAGCTCGAGCGATGCGAGCAGGCGCTCCGAAACACCGGCTTTTTTAGCGAGGGTTGCACGGGTGAGACCCTGAGCATCGCGTGCCTGGCGCACGTAGATGCCAGCTTGGCGCGGTGTGGTGATGGGAAGGGTATCCACGGCGATCTCCTAACGTGCAGACTTTTGCATATCAGTATGACATGCAAAAGTCTGCATGAAAAGGCCTCATGCAAAACTCTGCATGAGGCCTTGCCCGGACGTTTAGTTTTGAAGGGTGTTTTACAGCGCCAAAAACCCCAAGTGTTCCAGCAGAATCTTGAGGCCGATAAGGATAAGCACGACGCCACCCACGATGGTGGCGGGTTTTTCGTAGCGCGCGCCAAAGGTGTGGCCGATCGCCACGCCGGCGACGGAGAAGATAAACGTTGTGATGCCTATAAGCGATACAGCGGGCACGATGTCGACCGAGAGTGCCGCAAACGAGATGCCCACGGCTAGGGCGTCGATTGAGGTGGCAATGGCGAGGAGCAGGTACTCGACCAGGTCAATCTTTTCGGCATCCTTGCCGTCGCCTTCATCCTCGTCCTCGGTAAAGGCTTCCCACAGCATTTTGCCGCCGATGAAGGCCAAAAGGATAAAGGCGATCCAATGGTCGATGGGTCCGATGAAGCCCATGAATTGACTGCCGAGCGCCCATCCGATTACGGGCATGCCGGCCTGAAAGCCGCCAAAGAACAGGCCGAGCACCACGGCGACTTTAAGGTTGATCTTCTTCATGCCAAGGCCCTTGCAGATGGAAACGGCAAAGGCGTCCATCGAAAGGCCAACGGCGAGCAACACGAGCTCTGCGAGTCCCATAGCCTGGCTCCCTCTCTGCGGGCG
>CABVAO010000099.1 GCA_902496335.1 uncultured Collinsella sp. | reverse complement strand
GAGCAGGCGCAGGCCGAAGCAGTCGGCGAGGTAGTAGCCCTTCTCGCAGCCGCCCGAACCATGGTCAGAAGCCATGGCGACGCAGTTCTCGGCACCCACAGCCTGGCCGATGGGGCCCTCGGGCTTGGTCATGGCGTAGACGCGCACGCCCATGCCCTTCATCTTCTTGACGGCCTCGAGGACCTCGGGGGTGGTGCCGGACTCGGAGGCGGTGAGCACGACGGACTTCTCGGTCATGCGCTTGTGGCCCATGGCGTTCCACTCGGCGGCGTGGATCAGGTAGACCTCGAGGTCGCGGTCGCCGAACTTGTTCATGAGGTACTCGAGCTGCATGAGCTCGTCCCAGGTGCCGCCGACGCCCATCAGGAACACGGCGTCGTAGCCCTCGTCGGCGACCTTGTCGGCGAGCGCGGTCATCTTCTTGCCGGTCTCGTAGAGCGCCTTGCCGTCCTCGAGATAGCCCTCCTGGTCGAAATGCATGATCTCGATCTTCTCGGTTTCCTTCATTTGTCTCTCCTTTCTGGGGTTGTTTCCACATCCCCCATGCCAACGGGCATCAAAACCCGCTTACATTCCGTAACACTCGGCCGCTTTGGCCTTAAGCGCATTGACTGACTCTTCGTAGCCCTCTGCCTTGACCTCCATTTGCTTGGAGACGGCATCAAGATACGGGTGCACGTCCCATGACTTCAGACGCTCGGCTATCATGGCCGCAATCGTCTGGAAGAACACAAGATTGGGAATTGCGCTGAGCAGCGGAGCCACCTGAGGCACCGCAACCTCGTGAGCCCTACCCTTGGGATGGGCCGTGAGCAGCACCGTTTTTGTCGTAACGTTCGATAGCGCATCAGCGATATTCGCAAGACGCTCCGACCCCTGCGGATCGTCGACGATAAACACCAGATAGCCCGGAACGATCTGCATCTCGGGACCGTGGACGAACTCCTCGCCTTCGTGATGCATGGCAGGAATCTTGATGGTCTCGCTCAGCTTGAGGGCCGCCTCTTCGGCAACGCCATAGTTGGGGCCGTTGCCGACGACCATGGCGGGCGTGTGCTCAGAAAGCTCGAGCATGTGGTCTTGGACATATGCCTCGGCGGTCTTGCACATCACGGCATTGGCCTGGATAGCCTCACGCAGGTCGTCAAGACGCTGGGCAACGCCCTTGGCGTCAATCGTTCCGCGCGCCTGACCGCCGTAAATACCAAAGAGCACCAGGTACTCAACGAGCACCTCGACGCCCAGAGTCACAAAGTCCACCGACTCGACGCCCACACCGTAGTCAAGAACGATGTCAGCGTGTTCCTTGATGGGTGCCTCGACGTTTGCCGTGAGCGCAACTGCAGCCATATCGTGTGCGCGCATGTAATCGAGCGCCGCAATCGTATTGGTCGAATAGCCACTCTGCGAAACGGCAATGTTGAGCACATGCTGCGGATAGGTGTGTTCAAAATCGACGAAGGCCTCGGGCGTCACAACGGACACCTGCATTTGCAGGGCATCTTGCAGGTAATCGCGGGCGCAATCGGCGGCATGGCGCGACGAACCCGAAGCAACGATGCGCAGCGCGTCAAAAGAACCGGACTGGAAAATATCAACGAGCTGCGCTACCAGCTCAGACGAACGCTCGAGGTTCTCCCCCATACGCACATGGGCAAGCTGAACGTAATCGAGCATCTTCATCGTCTCACCTCGTAACAAATCATTAGTATTTGATACCAATCACAGTTACAGGTTACGGCTTTTTGATACCTCTTTGTCGATTAATTTATCCCCATCGGCGAACGGTCGATTTTGAGCCCTGTAAGGTTGTATATACAGCTGACCCAACGATCAAAACTGGTTAGTTTCCCAGCCGTTATTCACAAAATACCAGCTAGTACGTATAGGTGTAGCCGCCCGTATCGCCACGATTGAAGGACTTTACATACTCGATAGCCTGACCGCTCGCGTCATAGCTCACGCATTCCAAAAGCAAAACAAGATCGCCCTGTTCCAGTCCAAGGAGGCCGGCATCTCGTGCGCCCAGCGCTTCGATATCGAGCTTTTCCTGTGCCATGACTGGCTTTCGGCCCAGCATCTCATAGGTCTCGTACAAACTGAAGACCGACACGTCAATATCTTCGATGGTTGGGAACAGCAGGCAGGGAATCAGCGCCGTCTCAATCGATACGGGGCTACCGTTTATGCAGTTCAGGCGTCGAACGGAATAGAGCAGGTCGTCCTCGGCGATGCCAAACAGGTCGGCGTAATATGGCCCCGCATAACGCTTGGAACGCGCAAGAATACGGACGGACGGCTCGCCGCCCGAAGCACGGACCGATTCACGGAAACCGACCGTGCGTTCAAAAAAAGCAGGTACTTTCTGCGCCACAAAGGCACCTTTTCCCCGAACACGGCGAATCTGCCCGCGCCGAACCAGCTCATCGACAGCGCTTCGGATGGTCAAGCGTGTCGTACCAAATTCCTCGGCAAGGTCTTTTTCGGACGGAATCATGGAACCCGTGGGATATATACCGCGCTCGATACGTTCCTCGATGCGGCGTCGAATGCGCATATAAACCGGGGTGGCATCTACTGTTTCAGCCATTGTTCACCTGCCACGCTCCTCATGCCGTTCTCTTCGCCGTTATCGGCAAAGCGGAACTTTGTGGGCAAAATCACCGATTTGCAATGCTCCACAAAACGCATGTCCTTATCAAATTCGATCGAGCTCTCATAGAACACCGGCGTTCCCTCTTCTTGCTGGAGCAGCTCGGCCTCTTCGGCGTTCAAACGCGAGATGGAGATATGCTCACGTCCATGCTCAACACGCACGCCACCTTCTTTGAGCAAGACATCGTAAAGGCTCTCACACTCAAAATCGTGCTCGGGAAGCGCGGGGCACAGGGACAGGTTAACGTGAGCGGTCTCGATTGACGCCGGCTCGCCCTCTATAAGTCGAATGCGCTGCATGCGGAGTAAAGGAGCGCCCACAGCCACCCCAAGCTTGTCGGCAAGCGCCTCATCCGCCTCGATGGTCCCGGTGGAAACCAGACGAGAAGAGGGGTGCAGGCCGGCAGTCCGCACAGCATCGGAAAAGTTATACGTTTCCTGGAAGATATTCAGCGGCTTGGGAGGACACACATACGTACCCGATCCGCGACGGCTCTCGAGCGTTCCACACGAGATGAGCCGCGTGATACCGGCGCGCAACGCCGTACGCGAAACGCCAATCTCTTCGCACAGCACGCGCTCAGCCGGCAGGCGATCGCCGCCGGCAAGCTGGTGGTGCTGGATATACCAAAGAATTCCCTCAACAGCACGATCTTTGGGGGGAATTGCATAAGATTCGCCTGCCATTGCACAGACTCCTCATTCAGAAACGTATGCCGCCAAAATTAGACCAGCCCTCCCATGGCATCAAATTCGGCCTTGATCTTCTCAGCGACATTCCGATACGACTTATATAGACTTGAATCGCGTTTGACTTCGTCGGTCATAACGGGAATCTCTAATTTGGAAACCTCGTCTTTTCCCGTCTGAACCGCCACAACAACGCCCATACCAAGACACATATTACGCTTGGCAGCGTTTATTTTCGCCGCCTTGGCAGGATTTGCCAGGATACGCTGGGCAAATTCCTGTTTTGAGGCCACTTCCTCGGCCTCCGGATCGCCCGCCTCGGCCACTTCGCACTGCAACACATCCGCATAGTCAAAAATCTTCGGCTCGCCGCCGCGCTGATGCACGGCCCACTTGCGGCGCGTGGCATCCTGGTAGATAGCCGGCAAAAACGTAAACCGCGGCGGGTCCAAAATCGTATCCGTGATGGTAAACACATCGGGATCAA
>CABVAO010000098.1 GCA_902496335.1 uncultured Collinsella sp. | reverse complement strand
GCACTACACCATCTTCGAGGGTCTCTGCCCCGACTGCCGGTAGATGTTCGGGACACGCCTACTCGGCAAGCAGGCGACGCAGTTCTTCTTCGACCGTGCGCACATAGCGGACGCGGTCATTAATGCCACGCATAGAGGGATTGCAGCTCTCCATCAGATAGGGATGGCCAACGACGTTGAGCATGTCGCGATCGTTCTCATTGTCGCCAAACGCCATCATCTCATCGGGCGAAATCCCCAGGGCGCGACCGTAATCGGCAAGCGCGGAGCCCTTGCCCGAACCAAAACCGATAAAGTCCGTCCATTCGGTTCCCGATGTCATGACATCGACTCGATCGCTAAAGTGGCGCTCGAAATACTCCAGGGCCGCCGGCTGATTCACCTCGGGCGTCTGGAAGGCAATCTTAATGACGTCCTCGTCGATGTCCTCGGGGCGGTCGACCACCGCCACATCGCAGTGGACCTCATAGCGCAAATGGTCGACGAACGCATCGTTGCCGCTCATGGTGTAGAGGTGTCCCTCACACGAAAGGGTCACGTCGGCATGGGGATACGCAACCACGGCATTCGCGATATCCATAGCAAGGCTACGCTCCATGGAACGCTTGACAACGGCACGCCCCTCGCTCATCACTAGGGCTCCGTTTTCGCATACATAGGCGAGCTCATCGGCCACCGGGGCAAACAGGTAGCGCAAGCTCGCATATTGACGGCCGCTCGCCGGCATAAACACGATACCGCGACGATGCAGTCCATCGATGAGCTCAAAGGCCTCGGAACGCGGCTCGTGCTCCCCCGGATGCAGCAACGTGCCGTCCAAATCGCATGCAATCAGCTTGATTCCCTCAAGACCCATATGCTTTCCCCCAAAGCACCTCATCAACAGTAAGACGGACTTTGAATAGCTGCCTCTCAAAGTCCGTCTTACTCATACGCACGTTAACCGCGCGCCTTTTTTACGATCGTAAAGTCTGGAGCCATACTCACAACGGCATCCGCCGCACTCGACGCAAAGCGCCGGTCCGAATCGAGTTCACGGGTAACCGTCGAGAGCCGAACGCCCTCGACGCCCCGGAGCATGCGGCCCAAAACAGGCTGCACCGGCGTATACATGCGCACGGTATACTCGTCCGGATCGCCTCGGAAAAGCGGCGCGTGCATATTGCCGATCTCCCAGCACGCATGCGCGAGCGCAATCGGGTCCATGCGGTCAACTTCGACCAAATAAACCTCGGCGCTGCGCAGGCGCACGACAACCGCCACGGGCACCACGCCCGAACGGTCGACGGAGAGCACGTCGCCGTCGACAAGACGACCGCCGTCGGCGGTACCCAGCCGGACATCGACCGTGCGCCCCAGCTCCGTCACGCCCACGAATGTGCGGGCATCGGCCTGGTCCCAATCGAGCAGTAACTCATCGACCTCAAAGACACCGCCCAGCTCCCGGCGAAGCAAAAGCTCATAGGACGGATCGTTGAGATTTCCGAGGCACGCTGTCGAAACCAGATTTGCAGGCATAGCCTAGTCCTCGACCTCGACGAGCTCGATGTCAAAGTTGAGATCCTTGCCGGCGAGCTCGTGGTTGGCGTCGAGCGTCACGGCCTCGGGCGTCACATCGATGACAACGGCAGGGACGGGCATGCCACTCGGCGTGGACAGGAAGAGCTTCATGCCCTTCTCGATCTGCTCGATGTTGGGAACCTGCTCGGCCGGGAAGGTAATAACCATCTCGGGATTGTGCTCACCATAGGCATCGGCCGCAGGAATGTGTACGGACTTCTTCTCGCCCACCTGCATGTCGACAACGGCGGCGTCAAAGCCCTTGATCATCTGACCGGCACCGCAGGTGAACTCCAGCGGCTCGCCGCGATCGTAGGAGCTATCGAACTGCGTGCCGTCGTCGAGCGTGCCACGATAATGGGTCTTGACCTTCTTGCCCTGGTTGGACATGGTAACCTCCGTAATAGGGGCGGCGCACAACGCGGGCCGCCGTGAACATATGGCGCTAACTATACCCTAGTCATACAATTCAAAGACAGTTTGCAAAGAAACGCTGCAACCGGAGGAACCATGGCATATCCCGTATTTGACTTGCACTGTGACACCGCCGACCGCATCGGCTGGGCCACACTCGATCTTGACCTGCGCTTTACCGCGGGCACCGACGGCTATTTCCCCGGCGACGAGACGCATCCGCAGGATTTCGACCTTATCGAGGGCAACGCCTGCGCCATCTCGCTCGCAAAGATCGGCAACACGCCATGGGCACAGTGCTTCGCCACGTTTGTCCCCGACGAGATTCCCACCGCCCACGCCGCGCGCTTTCAGGCGCAGATCATGGCGCACATGAGTGGCCAGGCAATGCTCAACCACGACCGCATGGTCAACGTGCGCAGCGCCGCAGACATTCGCCCCGCGCTCAAGGACGGCAAGGTCGCTTGCATCCACACCATCGAAAACGCCACGTTCTTTGCCGAGGACCCCGCGCTGATCGAGGTGCTCAAGAGCTTGGGCGTACTCATGTCATCACTCAGCTGGAACGCGCAGGGACCGCTCGCGAGCGGCCATGACACCCATGCCGGCCTCACCGCCGCCGGCATCGAGGCGCTTACGCAGATGGAGCACGCCGGCATGGTGCTCGACGTCTCCCACCTCAACGATGAGTGCTTTGACGAGGTTGTCGCCCACGCCACGCGCCCCTTCGTCGCCAGCCACTCCAACTCCCGCGCGGTTTGCGGCGTTAAGCGCAACCTTACCGACGACCAGTTCCGCACCATTCGCGACATGGGTGGCATCGTCGGCCTCAACTACTGCAGCGAGTTCCTTTCCAACGACGCAACCGACAAGACCGCCGCAGACGTCACCTTCGACCAGCTAGCGGCACATATCGAGCACTGGCTCGACCTGGGCGGCGAGGACGTCATCGCGCTCGGCGGCGACTGGGACGGTGCCACGGTGCCCGCCTTCCTCTCCGATGCCAGCAAGATGCCCGAGTTCCAGAACATGCTCTCCAAGCACTTTGGCAAGACCGTGATGCAAAAGCTCTGCAGCGACAACGCGCTTGCCTTCTTTGAGCGTTATTAATTTCACATCCCTTGAGCGGGCCGGCATGCCGAACGGTCGACATGCCGGCCCGTCCCCAATCTGAAGGACCGCTTTTGACGCAGCAGTTTACGATTTCCGTATCCCGACCGGATGGGACGCCCATCCCCGTCGTCGTTACCAAAAAGCGCGTCAAGAACTTCAACCTACGCGTCACATCGAGCGGTGAGGTCCACGCCAGTGCACCGCTCGGCGCCAGCCGCGAGCGTATCGAAGCGTTTGTGAAGCGCAACAACGCCTGGATTATCAGCCGACTTGCCCAGCGCGAGCAACGTCAGGCGACGGCGCGAGAGCCGCTCAGTCCCTCGTCCATCATTGCGCTTTGGGGCAAACCCATCACCGTTCAGGATGCACTCGACCACAACTTTGATCCCCCCGCACCGCGGCCCAAACAAGCCACGTTCGCAAGCTTTATGGGTACCGACGAGCCAGACGAACGTCCGCAGGCCAAGTGGAACGCGCCCCTCGACGGCTTAACGCCCAGTGAGATCCAAGCCCATATTGACCAGCTCTATACGTCCGAAGTCACATCGGCGCTGCGGGATATGGTGCACGCATACGAAATCGCAATGGGTGTCGCCGTTTCCCGCGTTTCCGTGCGCAGCATGAAAACGCGCTGGGGATCATGCACGCCCAAAACCGGCGCCATTCGCATCGCACGAGAACTTGCCGCCTACCCCGTCGAGTGCCTTGACATGGTTGTCGCCCACGAGCTCGTCCACCTGCTCGAGCCGAGCCAC
>CABVAO010000097.1 GCA_902496335.1 uncultured Collinsella sp. | reverse complement strand
CAAGCGGCGCTGGCTCGCGACGGTCGATCAGCTCCTCGTCCTCATCATCAAAGTAATTGAACTGATCGAGCATGTCCTCTTCGATTGAACGCTCGCTCGCGTCGTCCATATAGACGCTCCCTTCCTGCCGACTAACCCCCATCCTAGGCAGCAACGGCTAAAGGAAACATAAAAGAGACAACTGTCATGCGAGCCATGTGCGCAATAGCCGTTGGGTAGTCGTTTAAGAACGTCCACAATGACTATTGACAGCCAAGGCAACGCCGATGCCCTGGCAACGACAGCGAAAGCCCGCCAGAGCGAGCAAGGTGCCTTGAAACAAGGCGGCATTGACCTTTTGGTCATGCCGCCGAAGTTGAAAGGCAGATTGCCGCTCTGGCGGGCTTGCAGCGTCAACTGGTTACGCGGTTCGTAGAACCGCGTAACCCCTAGTACATCTTTGCGCCGGCAGGGATGGAGGCGTCGAGCTGGATCAGGTTGAGGCGCTCCTCGCCCTCCTCCTCGTGGACAGCGCTGATCAGCATGCCGCAGCTGGGAATACCCATCATCTTGCGCGGAGGCAGGTTGGTGATGGCAAGCAAGGTCTTGCCAACCAGGTCCTCGGGCTCGTAATAAGCGTGAATACCGGAGAGGATGGTGCGGTCGGTGCCGGTGCCGTCGTCGAGCGTAAAGTTCAGCAGCTTCTTGGACTTCTTGACGGCCTCGCATGCCTTGACCTTCACAGCGCGGAAGTCGCTCTTGGAGAAGGTATCAAAGTCGACGAACTCCTCAAACAGCGGCTCAACGGCGATCTTGGAGTAATCGAGCGTGGGCTTAAGCGACTTAACGAACGGGCTCGCGGCGTTGCCGGCCTCGGCAGCCTTGGCGGCAGCGGCACCGGACTGGAAACCCTTCTCGGGCTTCATGTGCGGGAACAGCAGCACGTCGCGGATAGAAGCCTGGTTGGTGAGCAGCATGACCACGCGGTCGATGCCGATGCCGATGCCGCCCGCAGGAGGCATACCGTACTCGAGGGCGCGCACGTAGTCCTCGTCGTACTCCATGGCCTCGTCGTCACCGCCGGCCTTCTCGGCCATCTGAGCGGCAAAGCGCTCGGCCTGGTCGACCGGGTCGTTGAGCTCAGAGAACGCGTTGGCGTACTCGTGACCGGCAATAACCAGCTCAAAGCGGTGCGTCAGGCGCGGGTCGTCCTCAAAGCGCTTGGCAAGCGGGCTGACCTCGATGGGGTAATCGCACACGAACGTGGGGTTGACGATGGTGTCCTCGCCCAGCTCATCGTAGATCTCGGCGATAATCTTGCCGGCGGTCCACTCGGGCTTAATCTCCAGGCCCTTCTCGCGCGCGGCGGCAGCAAGCTCCTCGACCGGCGTGTCGATGGTGACCTGCTTGCCGAGCACGTCGGAGACGATGTCGGTCATGGGACGGCTGGCCCACTCACCAGAAAGGTCGATGGTCTGGCCCTGGTACTCGATGACCTCGGGGTTGCCGATGGCCTTGTTAGCCGCCTTAATGACACCCTGGGCGAGCGCCTTCATGCCCTCGAGGTCGGAGAAGGCACGGTAGGCCTCCATCGTGGTGAACTCGGGGTTGTGGGTAAGGTCCATGCCCTCGTTACGGAAGATGCGGCCGATCTCGAACACGCGCTCAAAACCACCGACGATGCAGCGCTTGAGGTGCAGCTCGGTGGCAATACGCAGGTAGCACTCCTGATCGAGCGCGTTGAAGTGGGTAATGAACGGCTTGGCAGTAGCGCCGCCCTGGATGGTCTGCAGGATGGGGGTCTCGACCTCCATGTAGCCGTCGGACTCCATAAAGCGACGGAAGGTGGAGAGAATCTGCGAACGCTTACGGAAGGTCTCGCGAACGTCGTCGTTGGCGATCAGGTCAACATAGCGCTGGCGATAGCGGGTCTCCTTGTCGGAAAGACCGTGGAACTTCTCGGGCAGCGGACGAACGGCCTTGGAAAGCAGGGTCGCGCTCTTAGGGGCAACGGAAAGCTGGCCGCGCTGGGTGCGCACGACCACGCCGGTCACGCCCAGGATGTCGCCCAGGTCGAGGGCCTTGAGCGTATTCCAGGCAGCCTCGTCCATGTCGTTGATGCGGCAGAACAGTTGAATCTCGGCAGTCGCATCGCGCACGACGATGAACATGATCTTGCCCTGGCCGCGCTTGGCGACCACACGGCCGGCGATCTTCACGACATCCTCGGTGTCCTCACCATCGGCAAGATCGGCGTACTTAGTCTCGATATCGGCGACGTAGTCCTCAAGCTCAGAGTGCTCGGGATAGGGGTTCTGGCCCGCCTCGAACAGGGCGGCGCGCTTGGCCAGGCGGGTGGCGCGCTCGTCGTTGAGCGTCGATGCCTGATCGGCGGCGTTCTGGTTCTCTGCCATAAGTTAGCTCCTCAAACTAAAACGCTCCCCAGGATTCGGTCCCAGGGAGCGAAAACATACCTTTACGCGGGACCGTGGTCTAGCGTGCGATCTTGGCGATGGTGTAGACGCGAGTCTTGCCGGAAGGCGTAACGACCTCGACGGAGTCGCCCTCGCCGTGACCGATGATGGCGTGACCGACCGGAGACTCGTTGGAAATCTTGTGCTCGAGCGAGTTGGTCTCGGTGGTACCGACGAGCGTGACTTCCATGACCTCGCCGTTGGGATCAATCAGCGAAACGGTGGAACCGATGGAGACGGTCAGGTCGCCCGTGGTGGCAGCAACCTGAGCGTTGGCGAGGATGGCCTGGATCTCGGCAATACGAGCGGCGTTCTGGGCCTGCTTGTCCTTAGCGGCGTCGTACTCGGAGTTCTCCGAAAGGTCGCCGAACGCGCGGGCTTCCTTGATGTCCTCGACGATCTCCTTGGCGTAATCGCCCTCACGCCAGGCGAGCTCCTCGACGAGCTTCTGGCGGCCCTCAGCGGTCAGTACGATCTGGCTTGCGTCCATACGGATATCTCCCCAACTCTGATCAAACAATCAACTGTCAACAAAACGAAAAAGACCGGCTAGCCTGCGGGCAAGCCGGTCAGGTGCTCACCCCAAAGGGATGGGACTACTCTGCGTCCGCGTCGCTGTCCTCTGCCTGCTTCTTCTTGGCAGCAGCGAGCTTGGCCTCGAGCTCAGCGATCTCCTTGTCCTCCTCGGACTGCTCGACCACGACCTCCTCGGCCTGCTTGGTCTCGGCCTTATCGTCGCCCTCCATACCCTCGCGGATATTCTTGACGGTAGAGCCGAGGGACTTGCCGAGCTTCGGCAGGTTCTTGGGCCCGAAGATAATCAGGACAACGACGAGAATAATGATGAGCTCAGGAGCCCTCAGTCCAAACATGTAGACCTCCACAATACAGCGAGACAAGCTCGAATGAGTATACCGCGGGTATCGCGGTATCACAACAATAGCTAAAAAAAGGGACCGCAAGAAGCGGTCCCTCCTCATGCTCTGGTCGGGTTGACTGGATTTGAACCAGCGACCCCTGCGTCCCGAACGCAGTGCTCTACCAAACTGAGCCACAACCCGTTAGCTCGACTATAGTAACAAAGATTTTCGTCGTGTGCTAGAGAAATTTTTATTTCTTTGGCGCGTCGATTTGAACCGTGTTGGGAATAAGCTCAGTCGCGCAGGCCCACCAGCCATTTTGCTGGGCAGCATCGGCAAGCCTTTCGGCCGTGGCAGCGGTGTCGCAAATGGCAAATGAGCAGGCACCCGATCCGCACACATCTACAGCAACGGTTCCGTCCTGTTTACGCAGCCAGTCGAGGACCGTTTGAATCTGCGACTCCATCTGTGCGGAAATGACACCAAGGTTGTTATGGATGAGCGCATATGCCGTCTCAGCATCACCAGCACGCAAGGCAGAAGCTATCGCGCCGGGCTCGTCCGCAGGCACCGGGGCCTCGTCAAAACGTCGATAGGCTTCAATTGTCGAAACG
>CABVAO010000096.1 GCA_902496335.1 uncultured Collinsella sp. | reverse complement strand
GAACCTTCTCGATATCCGGATGTTGAGAAGCCATGACAACCCTTTCTTGTGCTTATCGCCCACACACCGCCGTATGGACGCGAACTTCACATTCTAGCAGCGCACGGGGTATATTTTCCAGCCCGCACGCCATCAGCGCGGGAATACCGTCAACGTCGCACAGAATAGCTGGTGCGAGAAGCTAATCCGCGTCAACCACGCGAAGCAGATATGCCACGCGCGTTGCGGCCGTGCACTTAAAACGCTCGTCCGCGCGAACTCCGGCGACCCACACCACGGCACCCCCCGGCGCCGTCCTCACCACGGGCACGCCGGCGCGCTCGGAAACGGGAATGCGAGCCTCGCCTAGCAAGTCGGATACCTTCTTGCTTCGGCCACTCATTCCTAACGGGCACATCACGTCTCCCGGTGCGGGACCGTCCACCCACAGGCGCGCCAATCGCGCCTCTGCAGGGATCTCGCCACGTGAGCCCGCCAGGATCCGCTCACTATCGCTGTCGGCAAAACCCAGGGCAGCCGCGTCTACCAAAGCTGTCACTTCCCCGGCAGCCGCAAGCTCACGGGCGCGGCGCACGATATCGCATCCCGGCTCAACGGCCATCGGCTCTGCGACCAGCATGCGCCCCCCGCCCAACGGCAAACGACCGGGTATGGTAATCCAGTCCGCAACCAGCCCCTCACGAGCCGCCGGCGCCTTAAACGCTAGCATGCCAAACTCGACGCGCGCGTCAATTCCCGCCGGAAGCGTGACCGAGCCTGTGCCTTCGGCAACGCAGGAAAGGACTCGCTCCACATGTCGCATCTCGGGACGAGCGTCCGGATCGATGCGTTTGATCGCCAGTCGCACGATGCGCCGCGCGATTACCACCTCGGCCGCAGCAAGGCGCCTGGCATCGAGCACCAGTGCGCCCGCCGCCTCCTTGCGCAGGCAGCTTCGAAACGCCTGCGCCGACAGCTGGGATAGAAACGCATCTTCATCACCCAAGATCTCACAGGCGGCGCCAATCGTCTTGCACACGCTCGCATTACGCTGTGCCACCACTGGCATTACCCGATGGCGCACGTAGTTTCGCAGATACGAGATATCCTCATTGCTCTCGTCTTCACGCCACGGCTGACCATGTACCTGTAGATAGCCCACGAGCTCGCCATGAGTTAGGTCGAGCAAGGGACGCACCACGATATTCCTCCGGCGAGGAATGCTCGATAGACCAGCGGGCCCCGAACCCTTAATCGCGTTCATCAAAAACGTTTCCGCGCGATCCGAAGACGTGTGCGCGGTGCAGATACGAGCCGCCGTTCGCGGTGCCCCCGTCTGGGCGCAGAGTTCGCGAACATACCTCCGCGCCGCGGCATAGCGCACCTCGCGGGCCGCGGCCTCAATATTGCCCGACTCCCCATCAAAATAAGCGTGCTCCACACACAGCGGTAAACCATATTGCGCGCAGAGCTCACGCACAAAGACCTCGTCGCCATCGGACGCCTTGCCGCGCAGATGATGGTTTACATGCAGCACATGCAGGCGCTCGCGAGCAATGGGGGCAACACCGCGTCCGTCTTGGATATCCAGCTTTGATGTGCACGCCATAAGAAGCAGTGCCGTCGAGTCCGCGCCGCCTGATACCATGAGCACGACAGGAGCAGCCTGCTGTCTCGTCCGGGTCTCATCGACTGCCCCAGGCACGGCATGGTGTCCATAATGCTGTGATACCGTTGGCATTCGCTTCCTCCTATATTCGTCCGCACCCATTGTATCCTTTGGAATCTTATGTCTTGCCTGCACCTTCATATCCTCGGCAGTGGCTCTATAGGCAACTGCGCACTCATCGAGGGCCCGCAGGGGCTCATTATGGTCGATGACGGACTGTCTCGCCGCGAGACATTAAAGCGCATGGCAGAACTGGGGCTCTCGGCAGACAACGTCTCGGCTCTTCTCATTACTCATGAGCATAGCGATCACATCAAGGGCCTCGATGTCTGGTGCAAGCACTGGCACGGCCCCCTCTTTGCCAGCAGGGGCACTCTTTCGAGCAAAGAAAATCTTTCGCATCTGCCTGTCGAGGAATTCGATCCCGGTGACACCCTATCCATTGCCGGCATCCACGTGCAAACCTACTCAACGTCACACGATGTCATCAATCCAGTCGGCTATCGATTCGACACCCTCGATGATTCCATCGGCTTTGCCACCGACACCGGAGAGCTATCGAGCCAGGCCATGAACACCCTCGAAGATTGTCGAGTCCTCGCACTCGAAAGCAACCACGATGTGACCATGCTGCGCGAGGGAGAATATCCCCGCTTTCTTCAGGAGCGCATCCTGTCTGCAAGGGGACACCTCTCCAATGGCCAAGCCGCCGAAGCCGCGCGCGAACTTGTTACCGATCGCACCGAACAGCTCATTGCCATGCATATCAGCCAAGATAACAATCTTCCGAGCCTTACCGTCAAAAGCTATGCCAAAGCTCTGGCCGCAACCCTGGATGACGAGGTCGGCAGCTCCGCAACCCTTCTCCAAGGATCGCGAAAACTCTCGATACGCCCTGCGAGTCAGTATCAACCGGCAACCATTCAATAGACTGTCCTAGACAGCAAAAGGGGCCGAGAATCGCTTCCCAGCCCCTTTTGCTGTCTTTTAATAGCGCAAAACACCAACGAAGTTAGTCAATGGAGATCTTCGTAACGTTCTTCTTCTCGACGATCTTGGGAACCGTAACGGTCAGGATGCCGTCAGCGTACTTAGCCGAGAGGCCCTCGCTCGAAGCGTCCTTTAGATACACGCCACGCGTCGCGCTGTACGAGCTGAACTCCTTCTGCAGGAAGTTCTTGCCCTCGTTCTCCTCGTCTTCCTCGACATTCACGCTAATGGACAGACGGCCCTCGTTAAGCTCGACATCGATATCGTCCTTGGCGACGCCGGTCAGATAAGCCTTGACCTCATAGCCGTCGCCCTTATCCTCAACGTCAACGGGGAACGCCTTGGAAGCAATCGAGTTGTTTGCAAGGTCGGTCATATCATCAAACAGATCGAACAGCGAGCTAGCAGAAGGACGAACGCCAAAAACCGAACGATAAGGAACCATGCTTGCCATGTTTACCACTCCTTTTAAGGACTGCCGAGCCATCTTCTAGGTGACTGGGACTTCTTTTGACGCTCTTATATATGCCCACCCAGTGCTCATATATACATCGACTATAAAGTTTTTTGAGTCCAGTACTATAAGCATATCTAAGTGTGTTTGACTAAGGTTTTAGTAAGGTTAAGGTTCTTTGAACCAGAGCTTAAATATCAAGTATGTTCGCAGCTACAAATAACAAGGGGCTTACAATGAGCGCGTACACGTTGTTGGTAACGAGCTAAAGGGCATCATGGACGACCAAAACCAGAACAAAATGTTTATGCCGACGCAGGGGGAAGATACTTCCACGCAGCCGCCACGGTTCCATCGCCCCCACATCTCGCAAGAGCCCATTAATGATCCGGAGCCCGAGTATGTGACGAGAAATCGATATCAAACGCTCGAGGATGCCCAAACGGGACGTAAACATATGGGCGTCGCCTCGGGAGACCCTGTATATCTGAAAGACGCACCATTATCTAAAAACAGCGCAGCTAGTGATGAGCCACTGAAAGCATCCGCCGCTCATCAACAAAGAGGTCCTCGACCAAAGCAAACCTTGACGCATTCGGCTCGCTATCTCGAAACGCCAAAACAAGGAAAATCAATCTTCGTTTCATCAAGTAAACGACGCAAGCAGCATCGACTGACAATCCTGCTTTTGATCATTGCGGCCATAGCAGTTGCCCTTGTTATTCGATTTATTTTCTTTAAATAAAAGCTCAATACCAAAAAGAATTAAATCGTCTGGCGTAAATGAGTCATTTATGCCCGGTAAACGCAAAAAAGGGGGAGGCCGCGAGGCCTCCCCCTTCTCAGTTCAAGCGTACGGCTCGGT
>CABVAO010000095.1 GCA_902496335.1 uncultured Collinsella sp. | reverse complement strand
CTCGCCGATACGTCGGCCAAGGCGCTACGTGCCCGCTCCGCCGAGGCCCGCTCCGAGGCCGACGAAACCGGCGTGGCGCCCGAGCTGCTCGCCGCCGTCGATAACGGCGAGCTTGCCTTTGTGGCGCCAGCGGACGAGTGCCTGTGCGGCACGGCGACGCTCATTGAGCAGCTGGCCCAGACCAAGGGCATCCCGGTCACGCGCGTAGATATTCCCGCACAGCTCAAGGGCGCCTTGTTCCTGGTGAGCGACGAGCACGGCGTGGTCCCCGCAACCGAGGCCGACGCCGCCGAGGCCGACGCCGCCACGGTCGCCTTCTTCGCCGAAGGCTACGAAAAGCTCCGTGCCCGCCGCTCCTAACCTCAAGGCGGGGTGGGCTTACTGAAGCGAGCGAGCGCGTTCGATTGCGTAGGCGAGCGACAGCTGCTCCATCTCCGGGGCGCATTTGTAGCTCAGTCCGGTGAGAGCTGTCACCTTATCGAGGCGATATCGAATCGTGTTCGGGTGCTGGTTAGTCTGCTTGGCGGTTTGCTCGATACGTCGGTCGTTCTCGATGAATGCGGCGAGCGTGGATTCCAGTTCGCTGCCATGCTCACTGTCGTGCTCGCGTATCGGCGAGAGAATCGCCTCCGAAAACGATCGCATCTCCGGGGTTTCCGCAAAAGGCATCACGGTTCTCAGGATGCCGAGCTGCGTATAGCGGATGGGGCCCTCGGCTCGTTGACAGGATAGGCGCTGTGCGTAAATCGCCTGCGAGATCGCCTGCGCCACCGCCTCGTCTCCAAACAGAATATCGCTGATGCCGAGCCCTTCCGCTCCACCATCGATACCGCTAGCCTCGATGAGTTCCGTGAGCGCCTGCACGATTCGCTCCACATCGAGCGTCTGCTCCGAGTCGCTTGTCGCAACGAATAACAGACCTCCGTCATAGGGTGCCAGCATGTTGTGGCATCCGGCGAGGGTCGTTTTTGCACAGAGACGTTCGATTTGCAAAAACGCACGCGGGTCGAGGGGCTCTGCAAACGATGCGAACAGGGCGACCGCTTTGTCCAGAAATGACGGGTTGAGGCCTCGGATGCGTCGGCAGATGGACTCGGGCGATACGTCTGTCCTCAGGGCATCGATCTCGCGCTGTGCGAAGTCGATGGACGCGAGCTGCTCGATATGCCGTTTGACCTCATAGATGACGCTGTCAAAGAACAGTGAGTCGTCGGTCGTGAGAAAGACTGGGTAGTGCCGCGCGTTGGCGTAGCGGATGGCTTGGTCGGGAACCGGGATGTGCAGGACGTTTTTGATGATGAGACCGCTCGTTCCCTTGGCGACGAGGTATTTCACGGCTTCAGTGATGAGGTACGGGTCGTCCTTCGCATAGAGGAAAGTGCTGAGGACGATCTCGTCTGAGCTGAAGTTGACGCGCTGGTACTTGCTCTTGAGGCCGGGCATGAGTTCATAATCGAGGATTCCGACGCCAGAGACGGCACGCGAGACGCCATCGCTGCCGGCGATTAGACGGACCGACCCCTCATATTCCCGTGAGAAATCCGAGATGGTGTATAGCATCAACATCACCTTGTAAATCAATACAATAAGTACCGGTATAAATAGGATAATCGCACATCTATATGCCGTTGATGCAGGAAATAATTCAAATAACTGCTGATAGAACGAAAAATCAGATCGAGAATCGTTGTAGATTCCAACAAGAAATGATCCTTGGCGGCATCGTTACTAAACCGTACAGTGAAGCAACGTAAAGCTTTCGCTGAGAGGAGCGATGATGGGGCAGATGGTGGTGCTTTCGGCCGAGGAAGTTTCCAAGGTGCTGACGATCGAGGATGCAATCGCTGCCGTGGAGGAGGCATATCGCCAGAAGGCAACGGGCAAGGGCGTTGCGTGGCCGATGGTATATGAGCAGTTCGAGCCCGGCGTGGCCGATATGGATATCCGCTCGGGCGAGTTGGCGGGAAGCGGTCTCTTCGGTCTCAAGCTCACTGCCTGGTTCTCTCAGAATCCCAAAAAGGGGCTGCCCGAAATCTTTGGCACCACGCTGCTGTGCGACAACGCGACGGGTGAGCCGTTGGCGCTGCTCAATGCCTCCGCCGTCACTGGACTTCGCACCGGTGCCGCCGCTGCGCTCGGTGCCAAGTGGCTGGCTCGGGCGGATGCGTCCAAACTGCTTGTTGCGGGTGCCGGCCATATGAGCACCTATATGGTGGCGGGCGTGCTCGCCGCCTGTCCCAAAGTGAGCGAGGTTAAGGTGTGGGAGCCGGTTTCCGATGCCGCGCCCGAGGCCCGCGTCGAGCGCATGCGAGACGAGGTCGCCCATATCTTGGGCGCCTGCGAGCATGCTCGCGAGGCATCCACCTATTCCATCGAGGCGACGGCTGACGGCCAAGGCGCCGCGGCAGAGGCCGACATCATCGTGACGATCACGCCGGCGCCCAAGCCCATCATCCCCGATGCATGGGTGCGCCCCGGTACGCATATCTCCTGCGTCGGTGCCGACATGCCCGGCAAGCAGGAGCTCGCCTCGGCGCTTGTCGCCCGTGCCGCTGTTTACGTCGACGACCGCGAGCAATCGGTCGCGTCCGGTGAGCTGGAGATTCCGGTTGCCGAGGGTGCCATCACGCCCGAGGACATCAAAGCGGAGCTCGGTGAAGTCATCGCCGGTACGGCTACGGGGCGTTTGGATGACGAACAGGTGACAGTGTTCGATACGTCGGGCATCGCCGTTCAGGACCTTTCGGCATCGAAAATCGCCTACGACCGCGCCGTCGAGGCGGGGCTGGGCACCGTGGTGGAACTGTAAGAAAGTCAAGGAAAGGAAACGACAATGCAGATCAAGGATTTCGCCGTCGAGCAGTGGATGAACGAGTGGGAGACCAAGTGCACCCACAACGTTGCGGAGACGTGCGTCTACTCCCTCACGCTCGACCAGCTGTTCGAGCTTACGAACACCGACAAGAAGTCGTGGCTCGATAGCCTGTGCTCGCGCCGATTCACCTACGGAGACATCGAGGGGCAGCCCGGCTTCCTCGAGGGGGTCGCGCGTCTCTATAAGACGGTCGAGCCCGGGCATATCGTGCCCACGCACGGCGCGACCGGTGCCAACTCCCTGGTTATTTCCACGCTCGTCGAACCGGGCGATCACGTAGTCTCCGTCAAGCCCACCTACCAGCAGCTTTACTCGATTCCCGAGATGTGCGGCGCGAAGGTCGATATCCTTCAGCTCGATCGCAAGAACGGCTACCACGTCGACGTCGACGCGCTCGATGCTCTGGTGACCGATGATACCAAGCTCATCTGCATCAATAACCCGGACAACCCCACGGGCGCCCTGCTCGACACCGATACGCTCAAGGCGATTGTCGAGGTCGCGCACAAACACGATGCGTGGGTGCTCTGCGACGAGGTCTACCGTCTGCTTACTCAGACGGATGAGTACTCCGAGTCCGTGATCGACCTGTACGACAAGGCCATCGTCACCGCATCCATGTCCAAGGTCTGGTCGTTCGCCGGCCTGCGTCTGGGCTGGGCGGTCACCAAGAGCCCGGAGCTCCGTCGCGCGCTGCTCTCGCATCGTGACTACAACCTGATTTCCGCCGGCATATTCAGCGAGTCGGTGGCGGAGCTGATTCTGGGCAACGCTTCCGTGATCCTTGAGCGCAGCCGTCGCATCGTCCGTCAGAACCTTGCTGTTCTGGAGAAGTGGGTCGAGAGCGAGCCGCACCTGTCGTTCGTCAAGCCCGAGGCGGGTACCACTGCGCTCGTGTATTACGACTACGACATCGACTCCAGGACGTTCTGCATCGACATGATTAAGAAGTCCGGCGCGCTCGTCACCCCGGGCGATTGCTTCGAGGAGCCCAAGAGCATGCGCATCGGCTATGCATACTCCGATAACACCGACGACCTGCAGAAGGGCCTGGATGCCATCTCTGCATACATGCGTACGCTCGAGTAGAGGCTCGAGGTCGAAGTGATGGG
>CABVAO010000094.1 GCA_902496335.1 uncultured Collinsella sp. | reverse complement strand
AACTACTATGGTTATTTTTATCCGAGCGCGCGCGATGCATGGGTCTACAGCACGGCACGCAGTGCCGAGATCATGGCTAAGCCCGATAACCTCAAGTACTTTGACTTCCATCCGGTCGATAGCAAGGTCGTGCGCTGGTGCGACCACCTGATTAACCTGTACCGCGTGGCGGTCCAGCGCATTCCGTTTATCTCGCTCACCATGAGCTCGGCCACCTACGTGTGGATCATGATCGCCGTGGTGGTCTACCTGTTGCGCCGCCATTCGTGGCGTGCGCTGGCCATCTGGATACCGCTGCTGGGTGTGCTCGCCGTGTGCCTGATCGGTCCATGTAACGGATCGACCTACATGCGCTACCTGTACCCAGTCATTGCATGCATGCCTTTTGCCATCGGTGCCACGATCACCCGCAGCGACCTTCTGTGGACCTAACCAAAGATTGGTGCATTGGGGTCAGGCTGCTTTGTGCCAAGGGGCTGCATCATCACGACGCCTTCATTTTGGGGTTTATCTTGCAGGCCGGTAGGTATATCATAACGACGTTTGTTTATATTGCCCGAGCATCCACGCTGGGCTTTAGGTCGAAACCGATAGGAGACACGTATGTCCGGACACTCTAAGTGGGCCACAACCAAGCATCGTAAGGGCGCGCAGGACGCCAAGCGTTCCGCCCTCTTCTCCAAGCTCAGCCGCAACATCACCGTTGCTGCCCGTCTCGGCGGTGACCCGCTGCCCGAGAACAACGCCAGCCTCGCCGCTGCCGTCGCTAAGGCCAAGGCTCAGTCCATGCCTAAGGACAAGATCAAGTCCGCTATCGATAAGGCCTTTGGTTCGGGTGCCGACGCCGCCGTCTACGAGAACATCGTGTACGAGGGCTACGGTCCCGCCGGTGTCGCCGTCTACGTCGACTGCCTGACCGACAACCGCAACCGCACCGCTGCCGACGTCCGTTCCGCCTTTTCCCACGCTGGTGGCAACCTGGGCACCTCCGGCTCCGTCGCCTTCCAGTTTGAGCGCAAGGGCCAGATCGTCGTCGCCAAGGAGATCCTGGACGAGAACGCCAAGAAGGAGACCATGATCGCCAACGGTGCTGCCGGTGACGAGGATGAGTTCATGATGGCCATCGCCGAGGCCGGTGGCGAGGACTACGAGGACGCCGGCGAGGAGTGGATCGTCTGGACTACTGCCAACGAGGTCATGGCTGTCTCCAAGGCGCTCGAGGAGCAGGGCGTCCAGGTCAAGGGCTCCGAGACCACCATGGTCCCGACCACCCCGACCGAGGTTTCTGGCGCCGATGCCAAGAAGGTTCAGCGCCTCATCGACCGTCTTGAGGAGCTCGACGACGTCCAGGATGTTTACAGCACCATGGACATGACCGACGAGGTCATCGCTGCCCTCGAGGAGGAGTAGCGCCCGCACGGATTGAGCCGTGCATATCTGGGCATAATGAAGCGAGCATGCAAGCCTCGTGGAATAGATGAGCCGGATCCGCGTGCAATGAGGCACCGGACCCGGCTCTTTTATAATGATGCGAATCGTTTTGCATTCCTTGGATCGAGATTTGAAGGGAGCGCCGCATGCGCGTACTCAAACGAGCCCTAGCGATCGTGTATCTTGCCGCCGCCATCGTGGCGCTGGGTACGCTTGTCTGCCAGTTTTGGGGGCCGTATACGTATCGCTTTATGCTGCTGATGCGCGACCCCATGCCGCGCATTGTCGTGACGGCATGCGGCGGAGTTGTGGCGATTGGCGTGCTGGTAAGCTTCTTTCGCCTGATGTTTGCTCGTCGCGAGCCTTCCTGCGTGCATCCGGCGGGGGAGCGTAATATCGAGGTCACGCTCGCGGCGCTTTCTTCGTGCGCCAGGGCTGCTGCAGAGCGCGACGATCGCGTGATGATCGAGCATGTCGAGGCCCGCGTCCAAGGTTCCGACGATTCGCACGTCCGATTTAAGGTCGAGGCTATCGCGCTTGACGATAAGGACGTGGCATCTCTGGCTACTGCGATGCAGCGGCGCATCGAGGAAGCTTGCGACACCATGCTTGGCACGCCGGGCACGACCGCACGCGTCCGTTTTTTGCCGTCCAAGACTACCGTCCAGACCGTGGAGGTTTCCGGTGAGTGATACCAATCAAGACAAGACCGCTCGTACGCCGCGCCTGACGATTGACCAGAGCGCCACGCCGGCGAACGAACCTGTTGATTCCAAAGCAGAGGCAACCGAGTTACAAGACGCGGCAGCCGCGGATTTTGACGAGGCTATGGGTCTCATCAAGGGTACGGGCGCTGCCATCTGGAGCTATGCCGTGCGTCATCCCAACACCACGCTTGGCGCCGTCGCTGGCTTTATCCTCGCCGTGTTGGTGCTCACGTTGGGCCTGTGGGACACGCTCGTCATTGCATTCTTCGTGCTGATCGGCGCTGTGATCGGCCAAATTCGCGACGGCGAGAACGGGATCGTCAACTTCTTCGGCCGTCTGTTTAGCGGCCGCTAATATGTATTCGACTGTCGCATCCGCGGCAGGCATAAGGAGGAACCATGGCTTTTAATACGAAGGTCGATGTGGCCGATACCGAGCTCGAGGAGAACGAGGCGGTCGTCGCCGAAGTCGAGGATGTGACGCTCGAGGATGAGGCGCTCGTCGAGGCCGAGTCCGATGTGGATGAGGATGACGAGGAAGCGGACGAGTCCGAGGACTCGCTGACCTATTCCAACGGCGTGATCGAGAAGATCGTTGCCATGGCCACCCGCGAGGTTCCGCACGTTCTGGGCATGAAGGGTAACCTCATGCATTTTGTGCAGGAGCAGTTTGGTGCCGAGAATCTGACCAAGGGCGTGACGGTCGAGGTCACCGATGACAATCGCGTGGTCGTCAACATCTCCGTCATTATCGAGTACGGTGCCTATGCGCCCGCGATCTTCGACGATGTCAAGGCACGCGTCACCGAGCGCCTTGCCGCGATGACGGGCCTTGAGGTGGCGGGCGTCAACCTGCGCATCGAGGACGTCATCACCCCCGAGGAGTACGAGCACCGCACCAGCCAGCACGAGTAACCTTCCAAAAAGGGACAGGTTTGTTTTGGCAGGTTTTATCTGCGAAAACGTTAAACGGCCGACCGCGCAAGCAAAAGCGTGGCCGGCCGTTATTTGTATGCCCCCCGATGTAGGCATACCGCTCGTCTAACTAGGGGTTGCAATCGTCGCGTTCCGCGTTACCCTAATGGGCGCATTGTTTCCAAATTGTTAACGAGGGGTTGCCGTAATGGCCGACGAGCACGAAACAGAAAGCAAGGCATGGGCAATTGAGGCCGCCGCGGCAGAGGCGGCATCGCGTGCTGCCGAGGAGATGCATCGTCCTCCCGTAGTGCCGATGGAGCGCGTGGTCGATCGCACCGATATCGAGCGCGGCGAGCGTGCCGGCCAAAAGCGCAGCCAGGAGCCAGGCTTCCCGCGCTTTTTTGCCGAGCTCAATCTGGGTCTGATTCTTACGGCCTTTGCCATCGTTGCGTTTAAAACCCCTAATCACTTTGCTTTTGGCGGCACCTCGGGCGTGTCGGTCATTCTGTCCACGCTGTTCCCGACCCTGCCCGTCGGCGTCTTTATGTGGATTATTAACGCGGTTCTCGTCGTTTTGGGCTTTATCTTTTTGGAGCGCAAGGCAATCCTGTGGAGCGTCTTCGCCTCGTTTGCGCTGTCCGCCTATGTTTCGCTGTTTGAGCTCTTTATTCCGACCGATGTCTCTCTGACGGGCGATATGTGGCTCGATCTGTGCTTTGCTGTGATTCTGCCGGCGCTCGGCAGTGCCATCGTCTTTGATATTGGCGCCTCGACAGGTGGCACGGACATTCTTGCCATGATCCTCAAGCGCCGCACCACGCTCGAGATTGGCCGCGCCCTGCTCCTGGTCGATATCGGCATCGTGACCATCGCGGCCTTCTTGTATGGCCCGCGTGTCGGTCTGTATTGCGTGCTCGGCCTGTTTGCCAAGACGC
>CABVAO010000093.1 GCA_902496335.1 uncultured Collinsella sp. | reverse complement strand
CATGGCCTACGGCGGGACCTACGGAAGCGCCACGGAGCCGGGCTCCGAGCAGCGCCGCTGTTTTGTCTCCGCCATGCGCGAGACGCTTGCGGTTGCCAACGCCGAGGGCGTTGAGCTGACCGAGGCAGACCTGACGCAAATGGTGCACCTCATCGAGGGAATCGACCCCGCCGGTATGCCCTCGATGGCTCAAGACCGCATCGCAAGGCGCAAAACCGAGGTTGATGAGTTCGCGGGCACCATCTGCCGCCTCGCAGCCAAACACGATATCCAGGCGCCGCAAAACGAGTGGCTCTATCGGCGCATCCGCGATATCGAGAAAAGCTGGTAGTGCCAACGCGCCGCATTCAACAGCCTTAACAGCAAAACCGCCGCAAGGGAACCTTTCCCCCTGCGGCGACCTTCATCTTCGTCTATGACCGGCGGCCGATCTCACAACAGTTAGCGTCGCGACCCCGGCACCTCGTCCTCATCGTCGCGACAAAGGACAACACCGGCGCTTCCCAGCAGCGTGGCCGCGATCAGCGCGCCGACCACAATAGGAGCAGCCCCGCATGTCCCCTGCATACCCGCGACGAGCGCGGCCGTAGGACCAAGGCAACCAAGCATCAACGCGACGGCGGAAACGGCAATATCTCGAGCATTCACAAGACCACTTCCTCCAAGAGAAAGACCTTATTTCTCAAGAACCAGTGTGCCCCGCATCCATACGCCCAGCGTACCGCCACGGTAAGGGCTCTGTTAACTCAAACGCATACATAGAACGGACGTCCTTATGTTGCCCTAAAGCTCGGTAAAGACGCCCGTCCGCCAAATATCCGTGATGCAGAAAAATTACCAACCGGTGTAGTAGTCGGTGGTTCCGGCAGCGCAGCCGGAGTCATAGACCTTGCAATCACCCTTGGAGCCCGTAAAGGTCGAGCCCTGGGCCATATCGCCCGCGGCAACAACGTAATAGCCGTCGGAATCGCGCCAGAAGCCCTCAGAATCCTGAGTCCATTCGCCCGTGCGATAGTGATAAAGCACATTGCTGCTGTAATAGGTCTCGCGGCGCCCGTTGTAGTTATTGACACCCGCAGAGCGCGTCAGGCCCGATCCGTTCGCGTAGGACGCGGCAGACGCGTAGGGCGGAGTGTAACCGGCGTTGTAGTACGAAGCTTGGACGGCCTCGGCAGCCTCCGCCTCGGCGGCAGCCTCGAGCGCCTCGCGCTTGGCATCCTCAAGCGTGGAGCGAAGCTCGTCGAGCTCGGTCGACTTGGCGTCGACCTCCCCCATCGTCAACAGGCTACCCGCGCCGTCGATGCAACCCTGCAGCACAGCGCGCTCATCATCGGTGGCATAGTCACCGTACATGTTCATGATGATCTGAGCGCGCATCTCCAGGGAATCGCGCTTAGCCTCCATCGAGGCGTTCCACTCCTGCATGGAACCATAACCATCGCCGCGATAGTCAACGGGCTGTACCAGCGTCGTCTCGGACGGCGTAGATCCAACCGTATCGGACAATGTTGCGGCGTGGGCATCAGTTGCACCGGCGCCCGCCAAAAGTGCCACGGTCAGAGCGGCGGAAAGGGCGGCGGCTTTCGGTTTTCGTGAATCGATCCTCATGTAGCTGGAAACCTCCGTAGTGCGTTTTTGCTGCGTTTGAGCTGCGTGTGATTCGATCGCGCTGCATAGTACCCCGAGCAAATCGCGACCTGCGGTTTTACTCAAAAGGCGCACGTCAATTGCGTAAAACTCACATCCTCTCAACAGGAGTTTTCCACAACTCGAATGCATAAAGCGTGTCAAAAACCCTGTTTTTTGCGCCCTCTCTATGCAAAAAAGGCGCCTGTGCAACTATTGTTCGCACAGGCGCCTTGAGCAGGCATTTTATGCAGTTATACCTATCGAGTCGCAAGGGGTCCTTGCACAAGTCGCTTTACTCGTCCAGCGCGGCGAAGGCCTGCTTCAGGTCCCAAATGATATCCTCGGCGTTCTCGGTACCGATGGAAAGACGGATCGTGGAGGGCGTGATGTTCTGCTCGGCGAGCTCCTCGGCAGACAGCTGGGAGTGCGTGGTGGTAGCCGGGTGCACGACGAGCGACTTGACGTCGGCCACGTTGGCGAGCAGCGAGAACACCTGTAGATGATCGATGAACTTCCAAGCTGCCTCCTGGCCACCCTTAATCTCAAAGGTAAAGATCGAGGCACCACCGTTGGGGAAGTACTTCTGATAGAGCTCGTGATCGGGGTGCTCAGACAGGCTCGGATGGTTCACCTTGGCGACGTGGCTGTCACCAACCAGGAACTCAACGACCTTCTTGGTGTTCTCGACATGACGGTCAACGCGCAGCGACAGAGTCTCGGTGCCCTGGAGCAGGACCCAGGCGTTGAACGGGCTGATGCAGGCGCCCTCGTCACGCAGCAAGATAGCGCGGACATAGGTCGCGAAGGCGGCGGGACCGGCAGCCTCGGCAAACGAAACACCGTGGTAGGAGGGGTTGGGCTCGGCGATCTGGGCGTACTTTCCGCTCGCCTTCCAATCGAAGTTACCGCCGTCGACGATCACACCGCCCAGCGAGGTGCCGTGGCCGCCGATGAACTTGGTTGCGGAGTGAACGACGATGTTGGCACCATGCTCCAGCGGACGGAACAGATACGGGGTGCCGAAGGTGTTGTCGACGACAACCGGCAGACCGTGCTTCTTGGCGATCTCGGAGATGGCGTCGATGTTGGGGATGTCGGAGTTGGGGTTGCCGAGCGTCTCGAGATAGATGACCGTGGTGTTGTCCCTGATGGCACCCTCAACCTCTTCCAGGTTATGGGCATCGACGAAGGTGGTCTCGACGCCAAACTGGGAGAGCGTATGCTCAAGCAAGTTGTAGGAGCCACCGTAGATAGTCTTCTGGGCAACCACATGGTCACCGGCCTGGGCAAGGGCCTGCAGGGTATAGGTGATGGCAGCAGCACCGGAGGCGACGGCAAGACCTGCCACGCCACCCTCGAGCGCGGCGATACGATCCTCGAAGACGCCCTGGGTAGAGTTGGTCAGACGGCCGTAGATGTTTCCGGCGTCGGCAAGACCAAAGCGGTCGGCGGCGTGCTGGGAGTTGCGGAACACATAGCTCGTGGTCTGGTAGATAGGCACGGCACGGGAGTCGGATGCAGGATCGGCACTCTCCTGGCCAACGTGCAGCTGCAGGGTATCGAAACCAAAGGTGTGCTCGGGGTTGTTGATGAACTGGCTCATGATGATCTCCTTGATCGAACAAAAGTAAATAAATTAGAGAGAAGTAAGTCGCTGTCTCCTGATCACGCCGACGGGCGCAAACAGGAGCCCGGCATTCGTCTTAGTAAGCAATTCATATGCGGGCCTCCTTTCGCATCCCGGTTCCGTGGTTGGCTTAATTACCTACCGCCTTTGTGTGTTTTGAATAGTACGAGCATTGTTTCCCTCGGTCAATCACTTAAAAGCGCTAACCTGTTATCGGTTTTATAGATAACACTCGAAAGGATGGCGCCGATGACCCTCCAGCAGCTTCGTTTCCTGATCGCCGTAGCAGAGTCCGGCTCAATCAATGCCGCAGCCCAGCGCCTCTATACCGCTCAGTCCAACATCTCAAACGCCGTCAAAAGCCTGGAACAGGAGCTCCACCTGGAGATCTTTACGCGCTCCAGCCGCGGCGTCACGCTCACCAACGACGGCACCGAGCTTTTGGGCTATGCGCGCCAGGTCGTAGAGCAGGCCGACATGCTCGAGGCGCGCTACGAGGACGGCGGCACCCCGCAAGCCCGCCTCGCCATCTCCGCCCAGCACTACGCCTTTTCGGTCGAGGCCTTTGTCAACGTGGTCGAGCGCTGCCGCGACAGCAAGTTCGAGTTCATCATGCGCGAGACCACCACATCGCAGATCATCGATGACGTCCGCGCATTTCGCAGCGATATCGGCATTCTGTATCTGGATGACTTTAACGCCCGCGTTCTGCAGAAGGCCTTCGCCGATGCCCGCGCAAGCTTCCATCCCCTCTTCGACGCGACGGTCCACGTCTTCGTTAGCGAGCGCCACCCGCTAGCACGCCGCCCTCAGCTGTCCCTTGCCGACCTTACACCCTATACGCGCTACAGCTTTGAGCAAGGCACCTCGAACTCCTTCTATTACGCCGAGG
>CABVAO010000092.1 GCA_902496335.1 uncultured Collinsella sp. | reverse complement strand
CGAGGTAGCCCTCCTGGTCGAAGTGCATGATCTCGATCTTCTCGGTCTCCTTCATGTGTGTCCTCCCATCACATGTGCGCAATTCTATACATTGCGCTTCTTGCTGATACCAATTATAGCCATACGATTGCTTGTTATTTAATACCAATCCAAACTCACGGAGATTTGCGGCGAACGGTCGGTTTCCTCGCCCGAGTGGTATTACAACGCCAATAGTTGTCTATTTCGAGCGCTACTGCCAACGGGTTCCCCACAACTCGCCAGCTATAAAAGCGTTGCGCCAGACCCGCCCAAACGTTTCCGGCGCAACCGCGCAGTTTAGTTATTCGGCTTCCATCTCCGCTGTCACACGGCGATACATCTCGATAACCTGAGTCGTCGCCTTGGACGGATCCTGATAGTAGCGGCCATCACACGTCTCGGCCGAGACATAGCCCGTATAGCCGTGGCGCATGAGTGCCTCGAGGTCGGCACGCATATCACGCTCGCCGTCGCCCCAGGCAAGATGCGTCGTGCCGCCGCCCACATCTACAAAGTGGGTGTGAACGATCTTGTCGCCCAAAACCTCAAAGTAGCCGTCGATCGTGTCGCCGGCAACTTCCATGGCGCCAAAGTCGATACAGGCCTTCAGGTTGGGACGATCGACCGCCTCGAGGATGCGTGCGACATCCTGTGCGGTGTTGACCAACACGGACTCCGACGGCTGCAGGGCCTCGAGCGCGACGCGAATACCGCGCGTATCGGCGTAGTCGCACACCGAGCGCAGCATGGCAACGCTGCGGGCCCAGGCGTCCTCAGCCGGCTCGTCCAGATAGGCCCAACCACTCGTCACCAGAATCTGCGGCACGCCCAACTCAACGGCAACGTCGATCACATTCTTAAAGTACGAGAGGATGCGTTTTTGGCCCGCCTCACCGCGCACCGCGACGTTCCACGGCTTGGGGTTGTTCTGCTCGGGGCACACGCACACGATCTTGATACCGTATTGGGCGGCAAGATCGCGAATCTTATCCACCGAATCGTGCTCATGGCAATCCACATACAGGTGCATCGAGCCGGTCCACAGCTCGATATTGCGATAGCCGGCCTCACCTGCAGCCTTAAAAAACGTCTCGATGCTGTAGTAACGATGGTTAATGTTCATGAGCGAAAGCTCGGGTACGACCATAGCCCTCCCCTTTCGTACGGAGTTTTAAAAAACAGGGGGCCGCCGCAGATGCGACAAGCCCCCCAAAGATCGACGCAACCGTTAGACGCGATGGAAGCGCGATTCGAACATATTAGGCAAGCACGCCAAAGTAAGCGCCGATGATGCCCACGACCATGGTGCAGAGGATCAGGACCATCGGGTTGATCTTCTTGGAGAGCAGCCAGTAGTAGAGCCAGAAGGCGGCCATACCGAGCATGCCGGGCATGATGCCGTCCAGGATGTCCTGGAGAGTCTGGGCGGAGTCGCCCTGACCAATGGCGATGGGCAACGAAGCCCAGAACATGTCCTTGCTCATGGCGCCGACGACCATAACGCCGACAATGCCGACGCAGGCCATGATCTTTTGCATCAGGCCGGTCTTCTGAGCCTCGTCGAGGAAGCCAATGCCTAGCTCATAACCCTTGATAGCGCCAAAGATACGAATCAGGAACGCCGGGATGTTGTAGACGAGCAGGAAGGCGATGGGGCCAAAGACGTTGCCGGCCTGGCACAGGCTGATGCCCACGGCAGCGGCGACGACGCGCAGGGTGGACAGGAAGAAGGAGTCACCCAGGCCGGAAAGCGGACCCATGAGGGCGGCCTTGATGTCGTTGACGCTCTCGGGCTCAACCTCGCCACGAGCGACCTTTTCTTCCATGGCCATCGCGATGCCGCCCACGAAGGGAGCGAGCTGCGGGGTGATGTTGAAGAATGCGCTGTGACGGTGCAAGGCCTCGGCGTAATCATCGGGACGGCCGGCATAGATCTTCTTGAGCATGTTGGCGACCATCAGGCAGAAGGCAATGTTCATCTGCTTGTAGTAGGTCCAGGAGAATTCCATGCCCAGGGCGCCGGTGTTCACGGCGCTCTTAATGAGGTCGGAGCGAGTAATCTGGTTCTCGGAATTAGAAGTCATCGTCCTCATCCCCTTCCACAGAAAGCTGGGACTGGGCGCCACCAAGGCCCAGCAGGTCGTACTTGTCGATGCCGATGATGATTGCGATCAGGGCGACGCCGAGGACGGGCACGTTGGCATAGGAGCACAGCAGGAAGCCCAGGAAGTAGAACGGCACGAGCTGCTTGGTAAGCACCAGACGGCCGAGCATGGCGAAGCCCATGGCAGGCAGGATGTTGGCTGCGACGCCAAAGCCATCGAGGACGAACGTCGGGATGAAGTCGAGCAGGCCCTGAACGGCGTCGGCACCCAGATAGAAGGAGACCGAGCACAGGATAAAGGCCAGGACGACAATCACGAGACCGATAATCCAGTGCATAGCGTAGATACCCTTGAGGTTACCCTTGCTGGCAAAGACGTCGGCACGGTCGACCAGAAGGGGCATACCGGCGTTGACGACGTTCTTAATGGCCAGGCACAGAGTGGCGATGGGCATCGCGAGCGCGATAGCGGCCTCGGTGCTCTGACCCAGCTGAATAGCGAAGGCGCAGGCGAGCACACCGCCAATACACTCATCGGGCGGCACGTAAGCGCCGATGGAGATTGAACCCATGAAGAGCAGCTCGAGGCTCGCACCGATGGCGAGGCCGGACTGCAGGTCCCCGAGGACTATGCCGACGAGCGGGCACAGAACGATCGGGCGGAACGCATAGAGCGTACCGAGCTGATAATCGAGCTTACCGAAGGCAGCGATAAGTCCGATGAGGATCGCTTGAACAAGCATTGTTCCTCCCTTTGATCCCTCTTGGATCCGCGCGGCGATTCCCGACTTGTCAGCGCGCCCTTTTCCATGCCGACAATCGCCTAGACAGATCCAGCTTGTACCGGTGTGCTGTTAACACCTAAACCGGTGCAAATGATTTGATACCAATTATATAGTCATGAGAAAACTATTTAATACCAATCGCTCAACGGGCGTGTACTCCCGGTGAACGGTAGATGGGGGTAACGGGTAAAGCGTTTATCCGGTACGCCCACGAATAGGGGCGGCGCCGTGCGCGCCGCCCGTGGTTCCCAATTAGAGGGCGCTTAGGGCATCGACCTTGGGGTCGTCGGCCAGAGCGCGAATCTCGACCTCGACACCGCGGCCGACGAGCTCACGAATGTCCTCTTCCTCGGCAGCAGTCACAAAGATCTGGCGGGAGATCTTACGGGCATCGGGACGCTGCTCGTCCTTGGACTTGGTGTTGCCCAGGTTGATGGAGGTGATCTGCGGGCAGCCGTCGACAAGCTGCTTGGCCTCGGCGATGCTGGCGACGCAGATGATCATCTTGTACTTATCGGTAACACCGGAGTTGATGGCCTCGATGGCGTGCTCCATGTCCTTGATGACGAGCTTGACGTTGGCCGGCTTTCCCATCTTGAGCGTAGTCTTCCAGACGGGATCGTTGGCAACCTTGTCGCCAACGCAGAAGATGCAGTCAGAGCCCAAGCCCTGGACCCAAGAGACGGCCACCTGGCCATGAAGCAGACGATGGTCGACGCGAAGCAGTTGAATCATGATTGACCCCCAAAGGTCTCATGCCGGAAACCCGGCCCCATTAATAGCAGGCGGTGACTAGAACTCTTCCTCGTCATCCGCATCGGTCAGCAGGTCGTTGACAAACTTGACGCGCGTGTCGTCAGCCGCGAGGATCTCGCGGATAACCTGATCGGCGGGAGCCTCCTGGTCCGAAAAGAGCAGCTGGATCAGCAGCGGCAGATTCATGTTGGCAACCAGGTAGGTGTTGGGGCGCGTCTGGACGATCTTGGTGAACTCGTTGTTGACGCTGCCGCCAAACAGGTCGGTGCACACGATTACGTCGTCGGCGGGGTCGAAGGTCGCCAGGAGCTTGGCGGCCTCCTCGGCGACGTCGGTGCGGCCGTCGACAAACATCGACAGGTCGTGGACGTTATCGCGCGCGCCCGAGAGCAGCTCGGTGCTCTCCTTGATGCCGGTCGCAAAATGCGCGTGGCTGGCGAAGATGTATTGCCTCATTGCGGTTACCCCTAAATGAAATTAGTAGTCGAACTGGTGGTAGTAGCGGCGGTACTTGAGGTTGTGCTTGGTGACC
>CABVAO010000091.1 GCA_902496335.1 uncultured Collinsella sp. | reverse complement strand
TCCTGGGCGTTCTTTTTCTGCGTGGCTGTGAACTGGCTGCCGCCGATGATGTAGTTCATGAAGCCGAACATACCCTGACTGATGACTTCCTGGTCAACGGTCATGTTCGACTTGAGGTCGGCAATCTGCTGGTTAAGCTTCTCGACCTCGGCGTTTGCGGCGTCGTATGCATTGTGCGCGTCGGTTACTTCAGCACGAGCCTGATCGAACTCGTTGCTCTTCTGCTGACGAATCTCGACGAGTCGGTCGTACTCAGCCTTCTTGTCGGCCTCGGTCTGCTGGGCCTGCTCGTATGCCGTCTTCGCGGCGTCACGCTTACTGGCCGCGTCCTTGTACTCCTTGTTTGCCGCATCGTATGCAGACTGGGCAGATGCCACGGCAGCGTTGGCGGCGTTGGCCTTCTCCTGCGCGGCAGCGACGGCAGCCTGGGCGGCCTGCAGATTTGTCTGTGCGGTGGCGTCGGCATCCGTCGCGGCATTGAGCTCCGCCTGCGCGGTCTTGAGCTCACCAGCAGCAGCGATCTTGGCGGCCTCAAGCGCACTCAGGTCGACACCCGTACCCGAGACGGCAGCATCGAGCGCGGCCTGCGCCTGGTTGAACTTCTGCTGGGCGTTATCGCGCGCGGTGGTTGCGGCTGCGAGCGCAGCGGCAGTCTCCTGCTTCTTGGCCTGGGCAGTCGTCAGAGCGGCCTCAGTGTCCTTCTTTTCCTGCTGGGCGCTAGCCTCGGCAGCCTTGGCCTGGTCCAGATTGGCCTGTGCAGTAGCAACGGCCTTATTGGCGTCATCGAGCTTTGCCTGTGCGTCCTCGACGGCCTTCTTGGCGGCCTCGTACTCGTCCATACCCATGGCCTCGAGCTTGGCCTGGGCATCATCGAGGGCCTTCTTGGCCTCATCCTGCTTTGCCTTGGCGTCCTTGAGCGCCTGGGTCTTATCCTCGACACTCTTGTTGGCTTGATCGAGCTGATCGTTCAGGTCGCCCAGCTTCTTCTGCTGCTGCTCGGTCTTTTCGACGGCGGCTTTGAGCTCGTCAATCTTCTCCTGGAGCGCGGCGACTTCTGCTGCGTTCTGCTCGATTTCGTTGTCGCTCACAGCCTGCGAGGCCTGATTCTTTTGCTGCTGCGCCTGCTTTTGAGACTGGCCCGCCGCGTCGGCCTTCTTCTGGGCGGCATCGTAGGCGGCCTGAGCGTCCTTGAGCTGCTTTGCCGACTCCTCGGCCAGCTGGGCAGCCGTCTTTACGACCGCTTGGTTACCGGCGGCGACGGTGTTCTCTACAGAACTACCCCCCCCCGAACAGAATCGCCGTTATCGGTTGACGGTGCGGCGATTGCCGCCAGCGGCGACATGAGCGGCTGAGCGATGAGGCCCGCCGTCAAAACGGTTGCGACGGCGCGGTTGGCAACGCCCTTGACGTTGACGGCCTTGGCCCGAGGCTCAAAGTGTTGTGGACTGTAGTTTGCCATGGCTTTCTCCCTTTGACACGGATGTATCCATACGCTTCAAAATGTAGGAGCTGATTTTTGAATTCTGTTGCGCAACATTGGTCACCGGCGGATTTTTTGAAATTCGCGCTCTCGTGCTTCACAATTTCGTCACATATGTAGGAGCTGGCGCATCATATTCTTGCGGGATCGAATTGAGCCTGTGATTTGCATTTGCTCCCGCGTCATCCGCCCTATCGGATTCCGCATCCAACAGACACCCCGCCCGCCACGGTGTAGAGTTAAGACAACGGGCGCGTTGCGCGGACCGCGCTGGAACGAGGTGGACATGGAACTCGACAAACAACAGATCAAGCGACTACGCGAACGCCATCACCGGCGCCATGGCATCCGCCCTGCCCATAGCGAAGCCATGGAAAACGTCACCCGCTTCCTAAAGCGCGCATTCAACATTCGCGAGGGACGCGCGCCCTATCACGTAATCCGCAAGCGCTTTGTAAACGGGGCGCGCCTGACCGGCTCCCACCTATGCATCCTCATCATCGCTATGTTGATCGCGAGCATCGGCCTCGATATCGATTCGGACATCGCCATCGTGGGCGCCATGCTCATCTGCCCGCTCATGGGCTCGGTCCTTGCCATGGCATACGGTATTGCCACGCTCGACCGCGAGATTACCGTCGAAGCCGTCGCCAGCCTTGCGCTGCAGATGGCCTTTTGCCTGGTCACGTCCACGCTGTACTTTAAGCTCTCGCCCCTTGGCACCACCACGGCCGTCATCATCGACAACTCGACACCCACCATATGGGACCTTGCCGTCGCGCTCGCGGGCGGCTTTGCGGGCGGGCTGGGCAACTCGCGCGACCAGGAACCCGCCACGCTCATCGCCGGCGTGGCCGTGGCGACCGCGCTCATGCCGCCTCTGTGCGCGGCGGGCTATGGCATCGCCATCGCAAGCGGGTCACTGTTTCTCTCGGCGCTTTATGAGTTTGGCATCAACGTGGTCTTTATCGCACTGGCTGCCGAAGCCGTGCTGCTTCTTTTGCGCGTGCCGCTCAAGCGCGACCTGAACGGCGACGGTATTGTGACCGCTGAGGAAGACGCCGAGGTCGACGAGCTGTCACGCAAAGTGCGCCGCCGCATCATCGTGGGAACGGCCATCTTTGCCATCCCCTGCATCGTTATGACCGCAGGCTCCATTGGATCGGCGCAGGCCGGCGTGCAGGACGGCTACGGTGTCACCGAAACCACGCGCGAGCTTGCCGCGGTGCTGCCGGGCTTTAAGGATTACACCGTCGCCGTCGAGACCTCGGCCACCGAAGGCGAGGAGGAGGGCGTCGTCGAGCGCGAGGTTGTCGCCCACGTGACGACAAGCGAGGCGCTCGGGGCGCACGACCGCCACGTCGCCCGCAAGCTCATAGACCTCAACATGCCCGAACTCGGTCGCGTGGAGTTCGATGTGAAGTGATGCAGAGCGCAGCGCTACAGCTCGTACTTGTACACGCGGTAGATGTACTTTTCGGCTTCCATCTCGTAGGTGGCGATGGGCAGTCCATAGCGATCGTACTCGGCAAAGGTCTTGGCCATGCCCGATGCCACGAGCGTGCTATTCGAACCGCCGACGCGCTGCGCACTGCTCACATAACCCGAGAACGGCACTGCGATCTGGTCCACAAGCTCGTAGGTGCGCGCGGCCTCGTCCACCGTAAAGATGCGCCCAAACGAATGCGTTCCCTTGCTGTAGACGGTCACCACCGCGGCGCCCAGCTGGCCCCAGTCGAACTTGGGATAGCGCTCGGTCGCACCAAAGTTGTTGTCGTATAGCAGCACCTGGTAGCGACCAGTCGCTGCCGTGTCAGAACTCGGCAGATACGTCACGCTGTGCTGGCCTGCATTGAGCGAGAAATCGCCCTGGGCCTGCAATAACTTGTCTTCAAAGCCCGAGCCAGCCCATTGCCACTCCTTTCTATTTCTGGGTCCATCTTCTCACTGTTGGCGGCCGAAAATGATCCGTTTTCCTCCGTCCCCGAGAGGTCATTTTTTTAGTACTTGAAGAAGCCCTCGCCCGAGCTTTCGCCCAGCTTGCCTTCGTCGAGCATTTTCTTGAGGACGGAGGCCATGGCCTTAAAGTTGTAGGGCATCATCATCTTCTTGAGCAGCGGGCTCACCAGGCCCGGCACCTTCTGATACTGCATGACGATGTTGTTGGCCGTCTGGATACCCACCGTGTCGAATACGCGGAACGGGCCCTTGGGAGCGCCGGTGCCACGCGTCCACGCGAGGTCGATGCTCTTGGGATCGCTCACGCCCGAGACGTACAGATCAAGGCCCGAAAGCAGCCACGGTACCAACATGGAGTTGAGCAGATAACCGTTCTTTTCCTTGTTGACGGGCAACGCCAGCATACGGATGTCGTTGGCAAAGTCGACGAGTTCATCGAAGTAGCGCTTGTCGGTCTGGTCCTGTGCCATGACCTCGGTCATGTTGTTCTTCCAGATAGAGTTGGCAAAGTGCAGCGACAGGTACTTCTCGGGGCGGCCAGTGTACTTGGCAAAGGTACTCGGCAGTAACGTGGAGGAGTTGGTCACGACGACGGTCTTTTGCGGAAGGACCGGGGCGAGCTTCTTGTAGAAGTCAATCTTTGCCTGGGTATCCTCAGCCATAGACTCGATAACCAGGTCGGCGTCAGCCACTGCCTTGGCAAGATCGAGCTCCAGCTTGAGTGTGGAGTAGGCACGCTCAACGGCGGCGAGCGCCGCTTCCTTGTCGAAGGGCTGGCCGCTATCGGCGATACCGGCGCACCACTCGCCCGTGCCGTCCGCCATGCCCTCGATAGCCGCGATGTACTCCTCGCGCACATGATCGATCTTGGGCTGGGTGCGGCCGATGCTGC
>CABVAO010000090.1 GCA_902496335.1 uncultured Collinsella sp. | reverse complement strand
GGCGTCGAACGGAAATGCGGACACGGCACCCTCCCTAACAAAAGGACGCCCGCAAGCAGGCGCCCGAGCCATGCATTAATCGGCGATTCTAACCCAGCAGCTTATCCAGCGCCACCGCAATGCCGTCTTCGTTATTATTGGCGGTCACCATCTGGGCCACAGCCTTGACCTCATCGACGGCGTTGCCCATGGCAACACCGGTTCCGGCCCACTCAATCATAGACTTGTCATTCTGGCCGTCGCCAAACGAGACGACCTCGCTGGCATCGATGCCGAGCTTGGGCAGGGCACCCTCGAGCGCGCGGGCCTTGTCGATACCGGGCGCCGTGTACTCAAAGTACCAGTCGGCCGTAAACATGCCCGAAAGCGTCTGGGTAAAGGGCGCATACATCTCCTCGTAATGCGTCTGCAGGTAGGCCGGATCGCCCGCCGTCAGCAGCTTGTCCACGGGATAAGTGTCCACGACCTCATGCAAGCTCTCGACCTCGCGGATCTTAAGGTCGCAGGCATCGCGCTCGTATTTGACGATGTTTTTCCGCGAGCCATCCGGCAGCGTAATCATGCAGTGGTACGAGTCCTCAACATGCAAGTCGCAACCAAGCGAGATCATGGGGATCACATCATAGTTTTGCAGGTGATCAATCAGACGGTGCAGTTCGTCAGCCGGCATGGCCTGGTCAAAAAGGACCTCATCGGTCTGAGCGTCGACCACATGCGCGCCATTGAAAGCGACTAGCAGACCGTCATGGTTTTGGAGGTCGAGCTCCTGTGCCAGAGCATGTAGCCCCCATGCGGGACGGCCCGAAGCCAAGATGAGCTTAATACCCGATTCCTGCGCCGCGAGCAGCTTCTCGCGCGTACGTGGGCTGATGACCTTTTGGTCGTTGGTAAGCGTACCGTCGATATCCATTGCGATGGCTTTAATTGCCATATGTGCCTCCTTGCATCGTTTTATCGCGCACTATCTTATCCGAGCCGGGGCACGTTCGCACAGCGCGCGTATGACGGTTGCAAAACCACCCCATTTGAAACAAAGACAAAAAAGTACTTGCAAAGACGCGTTCCGACATATAAGTTGATAAAAGACCGCCGTTGCGGTTTTAAGTAGATCGAGCATATGAAGTTTGAGTTTTAGCGTGTAAGAGAAGGAAGATCGGCAAAGTACAGCCCCAAACGCAATGACAACTTAATGAGGTAACTGCCACATGTGAGGCACCCAGGGCGTTGCTGTCTCGATTTTGAGCACGATGCCTTCCGCCTTGCATGGGCCGTTCCATCCCGCCCCTGCAGCAACTGCCTCACGGGCTCATTGAAAACCGCATAGCACCCCAACGTCAGCACATCACCCACGACAAGCACATCACTCACGACAACCAACACATCAACAAACAGCACGAACATCAACCGATTGGAGAAGCTATGACAAACCACCACGCTGAAGACGGCGATAAGAAAAGCATTCTGGATGCCCGAATTGAGCGAGCATATGCAAACGAATATGACGCCGTCTTTGCCGCCGCGACCATCAAGAACTACGCGTCGCTACCGCTCGCGACGATCTTGGCCGACCACCCTCAACTGCTGAAGCGCTGCACAAAGATCATGGGCGAACCCGACATTCGCAAGCTGACAGACCCCTATGCCCCAAAACGCGACAACGATTCGTGCGTTCTTACCGTAGGCTGCCTAGCCCATATGCTTACGGCGCTCGACACGAAACTCAAGCTCGAATGGGAACCCAACGAGCGTCATGAACTCGAAAGCAAGCGGAACACCCTGCGCACCGCACTGTTCCTTCCGTTGGACGGCCTCAAGCGCTGCAACGTCGAGCTCAATACACAGGCGCGGCAAAAGCCCGGGACCACGGGGCAGAAAACTCCTAGACCCCATGTGGCCATCGTCGACCGCAACCGATATAACCGCATGACCGCGCATTTTTCTGCCGAGGGAGCAGCCATAAGGACGCTGATCGACCTGCTGTGCCTCCTGAGCATCAACGAGCTATTTGAGGGCTATCTCGCCCTTGTTCCCGCGACGGCACCCAAGTCGGTAGCAAAGATCATCGAGACCTGCAGACGCCAGTTTGAGCGCCATCGCAATGGCAGCGAGATGAACGCCAGCATCGCGCAGTACTACGCGGCTCATTACAAAAATGACGGATGTGCCCCTGTCGAGCATCAGCTGCGGCTCGCCTACACCACGCCCGCCGCAACGCTCCATCGCTTTGGAGCCCTTGGTGCTTGCGAGCCGCACGAACGGGCAGCATGCCCCACAACCGAGCTCGATCTCAGGCTCGGACGAACCCTGTAGCCCGCCAGCCCCTCCGCGGGCAACAATCCTATTCCACAACACAACCAACAGAAAGGAGTCCTCATGGACACCAATCATTCCCCCATCATCAGCCCCCTCACCATGCGTGAATCCGCCCGAGGTATCACGCTCACCAGCATTTACGATGAGATGCTCGCCCGTCGCGAGCTCTCCGTCATGGGAAACATCGAAACCCCGATGGCCCACGACCTATGCCAGCAGATCCGCCTGCTCGATGCCACCGACCCCAGCCGCCCCATCACCATATTTGTCGCCAGCGCCGGCGGAAGCGTGCGATCGGGTCTTGCGATCTATGACGCCATGCGCCTCGCATCGTGCCCCATCCGCACCGTCTGCCTGGAATTCGCCGCGTCCATGGGCGCCGTGATCTTTATGGGCGGCGACGATCGCCGTATGGCGCCCCATGCAGAGCTCATGATTCACGACCCGCTGATTCCCCAGGGGGCAGGCAGCTCGGCACTTGCGCTGCAGGAAACCAGCCGGCGTCTCATGCAGACCCGCAAGACCCTCACGCAAATCCTCTCGGACCGCAGCGGCCTCACGCCCAAGCGCATCCAGTCCCTCACTGCAAAAGACACCTATCTTTCGGCCGAGCGCGCCGTCGAGCTCGGCTTTGCCCACGAAATCCTCTCGACCACCAAGGAGGTCGCCCATGTCTAACCTCGCCAGCCGCCTCGCCGCATCTGAGTCCGCATCGTCCACCATCCTCGCCAAGGATCGAACGCTTTCCTGCGACACCCGCCAAACGGGACTCAACAACAACGCACTTGTGATCGGCCCCTCGGGAGCCGGCAAGACCCGAAACGTCCTCAAGCCCAACCTGCTGCAAATGAACGCAAGCTACATCGTGCTCGACACCAAAGGCACGCTCTGTCGCGAAGTGGGACCCGTGCTGGCAGCCCACGGTTACCGCGTGCAATGTTTCAACTTCGCCGACCTCAACACCGTCCCGGCCCTTGCGCCCGGCATCGAGCGCTGTGGCTACAACCCCCTGAGGCACATTCGCCGCAAGGCGGACGGCAGGCCCAACCAGCAGGACATCCTCTCGGTGGCAAAGGCCATCTGCCCCATCGAGGACAACAACCAGCCTTTTTGGGATCATGCGGCGGCAAACCTGCTGTCGTGTCTTATCGCCTACGTCACCGAACAGCTACCCGCCGACGAGCAGACGATCAGCTCGGTCATCAAGCTGATCGAGCACCTGCAGGACGGCGCCACGGGTCGATTGTTTGACGACCTGATCACGACCGACCCCCAAAGCTATGCCCTCTCGCTATGGCGGCGCTACGCCATTACGCAAAATGCCGAGCGCATGCACGCGAGCATCGTCGGCATCCTTGCCGAAAAGGTCATGTGTCTGGGATTCGACGGTGCGGCACAGCTCTATCGTGAGTGTCATCAGGTGGACTTCGCTTCCATGGGACACACCCCCTGCGCCCTGTTTGTAACCGTGAGCGATATTGACCGCAATCTCGATCCGCTGACCGGCCTCTTTATTTCGCAGGCGTTTATGGGCCTCATTCGTGAGGCCGATAGGCAGCCCGACGGCAGCCTGCCCGTGCCCGTGCGCTTTATGCTCGATGACTTCGCAAATCTGCAGATCCCCCAGATCGACAACGTGCTCTCGATTATCCGAAGCCGCAACATCTGGGCAACGCTGCTGCTGCAGTCGACCAACCAGCTCGATGCGCTCTATGGCGAGGCACGCGCACGCTCCATCATGGGCAACTGCGACACACATCTGGTGCTGGCGTTCCAGGATCCCGAGAGTGCCCGGGTGTTTTCCGACCGCGCCGACGCGCTGCCCAGCACGCTCATGGCGACGCCGATCGATCGCTCGTGGCTCTTTGTGCGCGGTCGCACTCCCGAACAGGTCGAGCGCTTTAGGCTCGAAGACCATCCGCTCTACGGGGAGCTGTCCGAGGCGCAGCGAGGCCATGCGGAGGCCGAGATCTAGGCGCAGGGTTCTCGCGGCGCGCGGCGCCCCGGCGATGTTCCACAAAGGCCGTGCGCCCCGGGACTACGGCAAAGCAAAGGGGCCCGCATCCCAACGGATACGGGCCCCTTTCAGCCATAAGCCAACTCGGCCGTAAAAACTACTTGCGATGCGCGCGATAGAACTCGATGAGCGCCTGGGTCGAAGCGTCCTGCTCGGCCTTGGCGGCATCGTCGTGGAAGGCAGGGGTGATCTGCTTGGCA
>CABVAO010000089.1 GCA_902496335.1 uncultured Collinsella sp. | reverse complement strand
CTGGTGGATTAACAATCGAGAAATCGTAGACCACCGAGGTCACCTTCTCCCCGCGGTGCTCATACGAAAAGCCCTGGGCGCGGTCGTTCTTGCCCTGGAAAAACGCCTTGTCGGGAAGCCCCGCCGTGTCTTTAACGTAGGTGCCCGATCCGCGCCGGCTGGTAACAAGACCCTCCTCGGTGATCTGCTCGATAGCTCGTTTGACGGTGATTTTGGAAACGCTATAGAGCTCACAGAACTCAACGACGGTGGGTAGCTTGTCGCCCGGTTTAAGAGCGCCATCCTCGATGCTTCGACGGATATCTGCAGCTATCGCCTCGTATTTGGGAATCATGGAACCTCCTTTCCGACATATAAGAATACGCAAGTAAGTATAACCCCCAACGAGGCACCCATATTACTTTTATATAAGAAGTCCGAGAAAGAAAAAACAAAAAGACGCTTTACTTTAGAAATTAGAGCGCTATAGTTGTACGCAACGAACGGAACCCTGCCGCCGGCAGGGCCGACCGTTTGGGGACGGTTTTGTTTTGGCGGGCTGGATACCCGGATAACCGGTGCGCGCCCGCGCCGGATAACTTGCCAAAGCAAACCCGTCTCCAACCGAAAGCTCTAGACACGAAAGCGAGGACTTTGATGGCTCAGTATCAGCTGCCCCGTGACTTCTTCTTTGGCGCCGCTATGTCCGGCCCGCAGACTGAGGGTCAGTGGAACCAGGGCGGCAAGCTCGAGAACCTGTGGGACACTTGGTCCATCCAGGATCTGGATTCGTTCTATAACCGCGTTGGCTCTTATGCCGGCAATGACTTTATGGCTAAGTACCAGGAGGACCTTCGCATTTTGAAGGACTTGGGCCTGGATACCTACCGCACCTCCATCCAGTGGAGTCGCCTGCTCGATGCTAACGGCAACCTCAATGAGGAGGGCGCTGCGTGGTATCACGAGCTGTTCCGCGCCTCTCGCGAGGCCGGCCTGGAGCCGTTCGTCAACCTGTACCACTTTGACATGCCCACCTACCTCTTTAACCGTGGCGGCTGGGAGAGCCGTGAGGTCGTCGAGGCTTACGCGCATTACGCCGACGTCGCCCTCCGCGAGTTTGGCCAGGAGATTAAGTACTGGTTCACCTTTAACGAGCCCATCGTCGAGCCCGAGCAGCGTTATCAGGAGGGCGTGTGGTTCCCGCAACTCCACGACTTCAACCGCGCTCGCACCGTGCAGTATCACATCTCGCTGGCACATGCGCTGGCCGTGGCCAACTATCGTCGCGCCTATGACGAGGGCGCTATTCGCGCCGATGCCAAGATCGGCATGATCAACTGCTTTACCCCGGTCTACACCAAGCAGAACCCCAGCGAGGCAGACCTCGAGGCCGTGCGTATGACCAGCGGCATCAACAATCGCTGGTGGCTCGACCTTATTACCAAGGGCGAGCTTCCTGCCGACGTGCTCGACAGCCTGGCCGAGGGCGGCGTTAAGCTCCCGTTCCGTGCCGGCGACCAAGAGATTCTCAAGCAGGGTGTTGTCGACTGGCTCGGCTGCAACTACTACCACCCCACGCGTGTTCAGGCACCGGCGAGCAAGGTCGACCAGTACGGCCTGCCGCACTTTGCCGACGAGTACGTATGGCCCGACGCCGTTATGAACGAGAGCCGCGGCTGGGAAATCTACCCGCAGGGCCTCTACGACTTTGGCATGGACTGCGCTAAGAACTACCCCGATCTTGAGTGGTTTGTATCCGAGAACGGTATCGGCATCATGGACGAATACAAGAACCGTGACGCCGAAGGAACCATCCAGGATGACTACCGCGTCGACTTTGTGCGCCAGCACCTGGAGTGGGTCGCCAAGGCAATCGCCGAGGGCGCCAAATGCCGCGGATACCATTACTGGGCCGTCATCGATAACTGGTCTTGGGCCAATGCCTTTAAGAACCGTTACGGCTTTGTCGAGGTCGACCTCATGGACGGCTACAAGCGTCGCCTTAAGAAGTCGGCAGCCTGGCTCAAGCAGGTCGCAACGACCCACGTGGTTGATTAGCGACCGGGCGAACGCCCAGACCGCGCGCCGCCGCGCGCAAAACATGGCACATCTGGTGGCAGAGGGCGACAGACCACCGTGCGCATAGGAAAAGGCCGGATTTGAAAGTTAGGAGCAATCATGGCCAGTGACAACGGAAAGAGCTTCCTCGACAAGTTTGCCGAGGTCTCTGCGAAGGTGGGAAACCAGGTTCACCTGCGTTCCCTGCGCGATGCCTTCGCGACCATCACGCCGCTCTATATCCTTGCGGGTATCGCGGTTCTTATTAACAACGTCGTGTTCCCCCTGTTCCCGCTCGATGCAGCGGGCCTTGCCAACCTTCAGACCTGGGGTTCGGCAATTACGCTGGGCACCCTCAACGTCTCTGCCATTATCTTGGCCGGATTGATCGGCTACAGCCTCGCTAAGAACGAGCGCTTCGATAACCCGCTTGCCTGCGTGGTCGTCGCCATCTCTGCTTTCGTCATCATGATGCCGCAGCAGATCACCGCCACGCTTGCCGCCACGAGCCCGCTGCTCACCGACAAGATCACCTCTGCCGAGGTCACGGGCGCCCTTTCGACTGCCAACACCGGTACCAACGGCCTGTTCGCGGCTATCATCATCGCCCTGCTCTCCGTCACGCTCTTCATTAAGATTTCCGGCGTCGAGAAGCTTAAGGTCAAGCTGGGCGAGGGTGTGCCTCCCGCGGTCTCCAACTCCTTTAACGTCATGATCCCGATGCTGCTCAACCTCTCGATCTTCGCCATTGCCGCGGCTCTGCTCGCCGTGTTTGCCGGCACCGATCTGTGCACCATCATCTCCACGTGCATTTCCAACCCGCTCAAGAGCATCATGAACGCCGGTCCGTGGGCTGTTATCCTCATCTACACGCTTGCGAACCTGCTGTTCTGCGTCGGCATTCACCAGTCCACCATTTCTGGCGCTACCGTCGAGCCGATCCTGACCATGCTCATCGTCGACAACATGGCCACCTTTGCCGCCGGCGGCACCATCCAGCCCGATCACTACATGAACATGCAGATCGTCAACAGCTTCGCCCTTATCGGCGGCTCGGGCTGCACCCTCATGCTCCTGCTCGATACCTTCCTGTTCTCTAAGAACAAGGCTTCCAAGACCGTTGCCAAGATGGCTATCGTTCCTGGCCTGTTTAACATCAACGAGCCGGTCATCTACGGTTACCCCGTCGTGTACAACCTGCCGCTCATGATTCCGTTCGTGCTTCTTCCCGACCTGTTCATCGGCATCACCTATGGCCTGACCTGCGCGGGCATCATCAGCCCCTGCATCGCCCAGGTGCCTTGGACCATGCCTCCCGTCATTAACGCCCTGCTTGCCACGGGCTTTGACTGGCGCGCCGGCGTGTGGCAGGCCCTCGAGCTTGTCATCGGCATGGCTGTCTACCTGCCCTTTATGAGGATCTCCGAGAAGGCCATCGCCAAGCAGGAGGCCCTTGCCGAGCAGAACGCCTAAACGGTTCGTTTTCCCTTTCATTGTTGCGGGCGCCGGTGTGCGGTGCCGGTGCTCGCGGCTCCCCCTGCGTAAAGACGCAGGGGGTGGGTACAGTAGCCGCAAGGAATAAAACCAGTTGTCGTCTGCGCGCCGCGCAGTTATAAGGAGGAAACCATGAAGAAGATCATGCTTTGCTGCAATGCCGGCATGTCCACGAGCCTGCTGGTCCAGAAGATGCAGTCCGAGGTCGGAAACCGTGGTCTGGACATCGAGGTCGAGGCCCGTCCTATGAACGAGGCTCACGATCACCTGGACGAGTGCGATATCTTGCTGCTCGGCCCGCAGATTGGCTACACCAAGGGCGATTTTGAGAAGGAGGCCGCTGGCCGCTTCCCGGTTGAGGTCATCAACATGGTCGACTACGGCCGCATGAACGCTGCTGGCATCATCGACCACTGCGTCAGCGTGATGGGCTAGGTGCAGCGCATGGAGGATATGAACGAGCTGCAGATGACCTGCTTCGAGATCATCAGTTTCGTCGGAACCGCCAAGAGCATGTACATCAATGCCGTGCAAAAGGCCAAGGAGGGCGATTTTGACGCCGCCGAGGAGCTTATTAAGCAGGGCGACGAGGCTTACAACGGTGGCCACGATGTCCATATGGGGCTCCTTAAAAAGGAGGCCAACGGCGAGCGTAACGGTGAGGCCCCGCTGATTCTGCTGCATGCCGAGGACCAGATGGCCGGCACCGAGACCATGCGCGTCATGGCCACGGAGCTCATCGAGGTCCACAAGCTGCTGCAGGCGCTTAAGGCCTAGTCGGCGTTATCGCCGCGATGGACCGCGGTCCAACAGACAACACAGTCCCTTTGACGGGCGCCGGGAGTCTCCGCCTCCCGGCGCCCTTATATTTGGTGAAGGCCCTGCGCGACCTTTTGAGCGGTCGTTTGCGTTTTCCCAGATAAAACCTGCCAAAACAAACCTGTCCCTTTTTGGCAGGTTTTTGTCTTGGGAGCGGTACCATACAGGCAATGTTTAAACGAGAAAGGTGGGCTCCCATGG
>CABVAO010000088.1 GCA_902496335.1 uncultured Collinsella sp. | reverse complement strand
CACCGCCATCGACCGCGTGACGGTCGAGATTCCTGCCGGCAAGCTCGACCCGGGCGAGGACCCGCTTGATTGCGCCAAGCGCGAACTGCATGAGGAGACGGGCTTTAAGGCTGGTCGTATTCGCTTTTTGACGTCGATTGTCACGTCCTGCGGTTTTTGCGATGAGATCATCCACATCTACTTGGCTACCAAGCTCGAGTTTGATGCGCCCAACCCCGATGATGACGAGTTTGTCAACGTGGACCTGGTGCCGCTGCACGAGCTGATCGACGCCGTGCTCGACGGCAAGATCGAAGACGCCAAGACCGTCGTAGGCGCGCTTGCCTGCGACAGCATCGCGCACCGCTTGGGTGGGGCCGAGCTGTAACGAGCGGGAATAGCCCTGGGACAAGAACTACTGATTACTTTGTCCCAGGGCCTTATGTTGCTGATATTTCTTTGAGGATCACATGTTTAAGAGGTTTCTTTCGTATTACGAGCCCCAGATGGGGCTTTTTGTTGCTGATACTGTTTGTGCTCTGGTGCTTGCCGCCATTGACCTGGCGTTCCCCATTATCCTGCGCAATTTGACCGGTGGGCTGTTTACTCAGGGTCAGGCTGCTATTATGCAGGCGCTCGGCATGATCGCGGTGGGCTTGGTGCTGATGTATGCCGTCCGCTGCGCCTGCCGCTATTTTGTGAGCTATTGGGGTCACGTGATGGGCGCGCGTATGGAGTCCAAAATGCGCGAGGACCTGTTTGACCAGTATGAGCGCTTTAGCTTTGCATACTTCGACCGCAACAGCTCGGGCGACATGATGAGCCGCGTGGTCAACGACCTGTTCGATATCTGCGAGGCGGCGCACCACGTGCCCGAGTGGATCATCATCTGCGGCATCGAGATCGTCGGCTCGTTTGTGATCCTCTTTACCATTGCCCCGGTGCTGGCGCTCGCCATGGCCGTGGTGACGGCGGCGTTTGCGGTCATCATGTTTTGGCAGAACATGCGCATGCGCGAGGTCTTTAGCGACAACCGCAAAAAAATCAGCGGCATTAATGCACAGCTGCAGGATTCTCTGGCGGGCATGCGCGTGGTCAAGAGCTTTGCCAACGAGGAGACCGAGCGTGCCAAGTTCCGTGCCTCTAACGACCGCTACCTTTTGTCCAAGGAGAACATGTATCACGCCATGGGCGTCTATACCGCGACGTATGGCCTGCTCTCGGGTGTGCTCTATGTGATCGTGGTGCTGCTAGGCGGATGGCTGGTCGCCCAGGGACAGCTACAGGCGGTCGATATGGCGACCTTCGCACTCTATATTTCGCTGTTCTGCACGCCGCTTGAGACGCTCGTCAATTCGGCCGAAACGTATCAGAAGGCTATCGCCGGCTTTAAGCGTATGGACGAGGTGCTCTCGACGGCGCCGGATATCCAGGACAAGCCGGGCGCTACGGATCTGCAGGTGACTGCCGGCGCCGTGGAGTATCACGACGTGTGCTTTAACTACGAGGATGTTGAGCTGGGCGAGGGCGATGCCGACGAGCGTCCTGTTATCGACCACATGGACCTGTCTATCAAACCCGGGCAGACCATCGCGTTGGTTGGCCCCTCGGGTGGCGGCAAGTCCACGACCTGTTCGCTGCTGCCGCGCTTTTATGACGTGGCTACCGGATCCATTAGCATCGACGGTCAGGACGTGCGCGATGTGACGCAGCAGAGCCTGCGCCGCGCCATCGGCCTGGTGCAGCAGGATGTCTATCTGTTTGACGGTACGATTGGCGAGAACATCGCCTACGGCAAGCCGGGCGCTACGGCAGAAGAGATCGCCGAGGCCGCCCGTCGCGCCAACATCGATGCCTTTATCGAGTCGCTTCCGCAGGGCTACGACACCGTGGTGGGCGAGCGCGGCAGCCGTCTTTCGGGCGGACAGAAGCAGCGCGTTGCCATCGCGCGCGTGTTTCTCAAGAACCCCAAGATCCTGATTTTGGACGAGGCGACGAGTGCTTTGGATAACGAGAGCGAGGAGGCGGTGCAGGAGTCACTCGAAGAGCTGGCACGCGGCCGCACCACGATTATCATCGCCCACCGTCTTTCGACCATTAAGCATGCCGATGAGATTGCGACCGTTGAGCATGGTCGCGTTATGGAGCGTGGCACGCACGAGGAGCTTCTCGCCCGTGGCGGCACCTATGCCCGTTACTATCGAATGCAGTTCGAAGGTGCGCGTGCGCACGAGCTCGACTGATTGATATGACAGGAAGTTTATGGCTGACAAGAACCCTTTGACTCCGGAAGAAGTGACGGAGTTATTCTCCGAAATCGATGCATCCGGCGTCTTGGATCCCACGCTCGCCAAAAAGCGTACCGAGCGCATGCGTGAGAAGGAGGCTGCGGCCAAGCGCGGTGACAAAGCGGCGCTAGCGCAGCTGCGCAGCGAGGACCGCGCGAGCCAGGCAAAACATATCGACCCGCTGTCCGAGGACGATCCTTCGGGCTCGCAGGTGAGCCATACCATTACGAAGACCGCGATGGCCGTGGTCATCGGTATTTTGGTGCTGATCGTGGGCATGCAGATTGGCTACGGCGTGATGCGTCGTTTGAACACCGCCAACCTGTCCGAGAGCGTTTCGGTCGATACCGTTTCGACGGCGCTGAAGGGCGGCCTTGAGTGGGGCAACGGCTTTACGCAGTTCCCGCTCGACTTTACCGTCGATGAAGCCGATGAGCGTACGGGCACGGTCGAGGTGACGGTGTTGGACACATCGTCTGCCAACGAGCTCGAGCTGCTGTCCAACGGGCAGATCCAGGCCGCGGCGCTTGCGACCAACGCGCTGCTCAACGATAAGATCGACCGCGTGGTGTATAACGTTCACGCCTATATCGACGAGGATAGCAACATTCAGCACGATTCCTTCTTTGGCATGTTCCCCGCGCGGGGCCACCAGAGCGCCATTTTGACGTTCGTGTGGACCAAGAGCTCATCCAACGCCACGAGTATCGACTGGAAGATGCGCATCGTGAGTATGGATGACACCATCGCCGAGCGCATTCAGAAGCAGGTGAACTCGGTGTCGTCGTTGATTGAGGATCCGGTGGTGAGCCAGACCAAGATTGACGAGGAAAAGGCCGAGCGTGACCTGGAGCATCGTCTGCATGGCCGCGAGATTTTCCGCGGCGGCAAGCCCGATCGCACACCGTCCGAACTGCTGGAACAGGACAAGAAAAAGTAAGACGCCATCATCCCGCGTGAGCCACAAGCCCCGCGGGATGATTTTTTAATCCCTGTCCCAGAGAAATCATTATGCATAGAAAGTCATAATTATCATTTCGTAAACATTTCGATGAAATTAACGCCATGAGGCATGCTTGCGGTTACAATACCGCGAGGCCTAACTACACACCTTTAAGCCGGTCCTGTGAGACCGGGAAGGAGAATTATGGCGAACAACCATACCGCGGGCGCTGCCGCCCGCACCTTCGCGCCCAGCGAGCTTTGCAAGCGTATGCTGGCCAAAACCAGCAAGGGCACCTGCGGTCCCTGCATCCTGTATCTTGAGGATGGGACCATTTTTTATGGACGTGCATGCGGCGCCGAGGGCACCGCGACCGGCGAAGTCTGCTTCAACACCTCACTCGAGGGCTACTTTGAGGTCATGACCGACCCGAGTTATGCCGGCCAAATTGTAACCATGACCTATCCGCAGATCGGCAACTACGGTATCGACGAGACCGACGTCCAGTCGGCCTTCCCCGGCGACGCCGTGCGCTCTGCGAGCGCTCCGGCTATGCGCGGCATGATCGTTCGCGACATGTGCACCACGCCTTCTAACTGGCGCTCGGCCGTCAGCGTGCCGGAGTATCTGCGCGCCCACGGCATCGTCGCTATCGAGGGCGTCGACACCCGCGCTCTGGTGCGCCATCTGCGCGACAATGGTTCCAAGATGGGCATTATCTCGACCGAGATCTTCGACGTCGACGAGCTTGCCGAGCGTCTGGCCGCAGCGCCCACGCTGGTAGGCGAGAACCTGGTCAAGACCGTGAGCTGCCCTGAGTCCCACGCCTTTGCCGCCGTCGACCTGCCTGCCACGCATGACTTTGCACTTGCGGCTGCCGCTCCTGCCCGTCACAAGGTGGTCGCCTACGACTGCGGTGTGAAGCGCGGTATTCTGGAGGGGCTGGTCCGCGCCGGCTGCGACCTTACCGTCGTGCCGTGGGATACGCCCGCCCAGCAGGTGCTCGACATGAATCCCGACGGTGTCTTTTTGTCCAATGGCCCCGGCGACCCCGACGCCGTGGTGGAGACCTACGAGCAGGTGCAGCAGCTGATCGGCAAGGTGCCGGTCTTTGGCATTTGCCTGGGCCATCAGATGATCAGCCTGGCCTGCGGCGCCCAGATGGAAAAGCTTAAATTCGGTCACCGCGGTGGCAACCAGCCGGTCATGAACCTGGTAAGCCGTCGCGTGGAGATTACCGCGCAAAACCATGGCTTTGGCCTGCTGTTCCCCAGCCTGGGCAAGCTTGTCCCCGAGCTTTCGGGCGGCGAGACCGAGCATGCGGCCGATGGGGATCTGCGCGTCTGGGTGCGCCGCGGCATCGCGCCAGTCGTGATGAACGAGCGCTTCGGCCGCATTCGCCTGACGC
>CABVAO010000087.1 GCA_902496335.1 uncultured Collinsella sp. | reverse complement strand
CCCGAGGTGAAGGCCGCGCGCGAGAAGGCCATGAAGGTTCGTGCCGCCGCCGAGGCCAAGGCGCGCAAAGCCGCGGCCGAAAAGGCCGCCGCTGCCACGGCCGCTGCGGGGGAGGGCGTCGCGGGCGCTGGCGATGCTGTGGGCGCTGTCGTCGCTCAGCCCGCTGCGGCTGCCGGCTCCGATGCTCAGCACGATGAAGCTGCTGCGAAGGCCGCGCTCAAGGCTGCCGAGATGGAGGCAAAGCTCGCCGCCATGGATCCCGAGAAAGCGGCCAAGGTCCGCGCGGCGCTTGCCGCCAAGGCCGCCCGCGACAAGCAGAAAAAGGAGGCGTAAGGTCCATGGCACATCGCTCCGTTATTCCGTTTGGCCCGCAGCACCCGGTGCTGCCCGAGCCGCTTCATCTGGACCTGGTGATCGAGGACGACCGCGTCATCGAGGCAATTCCTCAGATCGGCTTTGTGCACCGCGGGCTCGAGAAACTTACCGAAAAGCGCGACATGCACCAGTTTGGCTACATCGCCGAGCGCATCTGCGGCATCTGCGCCGTGGGCCACAGCTGCGGCTATGCCAGCGCCTGCGAGCGCATGCTCGACATCGAGGTGCCCGGCCGCGTGCAGTATATCCGCACCATTCTGCACGAGCTTTCGCGCATTCACTCGCACCTGCTGTGGCTGGGCCTGCTCGCCGATGCCTTTGGCTTTGAGGCGCTGTTCTATCGTTCGTGGACCCTACGCGAGCAGATTCTCAAGATCTTCGAGAGCACGTGCGGCGGGCGTGTGATTCTGTCGATTAACGAGATCGGCGGCCTTAAACACGATATCGAGGACTCCGAGCTGGCGGGCATTGTCCAGACGCTCGATGCCATGCGTCCCGGCTACGAGGCCCTGGTGCATACGTTTTTGGACGACAACAGCTGCGGCGAGCGCCTGCATGGCGTGGGCGTGATCAGCAAGAAAGACGCGCTGGAGCTTTCGATGGTCGGTCCGTTCGGGCGCGCCTCGGGCGTGGATTACGACGTGCGCATGTTTGGCGACGGCGCCTATGCGGACCTGGCTGCGTTTGAGCCTATCGTTGCTAGCGATGGCGACTGCTATGCCCGCTGCCGGGTGCGTTGCGCCGAGGTCACGCAGGCCATGGACATCATCAAGGAGCTTGTCGGCAAGATTCCGCACGACGGCATCGGCGGGCGTACCAAGCTTACGCCGGCCGACGGCGCGCGCGGCGAGGTTGTGATTGAGCAGCCGCGCGGCGAGGCGTATTACTATGTGCGCGGCAGCGGCACCAAGAATCTGGACCGTTTCCGCGTGCGCACGCCAACGTCGCAAAACCTGGCGGGTCTGACGCATGCGCTGCAGGGCGTGCTCCTTGCCAACGTGCCCATGATTATCCTGACCATCGACCCCTGCATTAGCTGCACGGAAAGGTAGGCGCGGCATGAGTTTACTGACATTTGCCAAGACGGCCTTGGGTTCTATGGTCAAACAACCGGTTACGGTGTGCTATCCGCAGGAGAAGCTCGCGGCGCCCGAGCGCCTGCGTGGACACATCGTTAACGACATGGACGTGTGCATTTGCTGCGGCATGTGCGCGCGTCGCTGCCCGGCGGGCGCGCTCGCGGTCGATCGCAAGGGTGGAACGTGGTCGATCGACCCGTATGCCTGCGTGGTGTGCGGTGAGTGCATCGAGAGCTGCCCCAAGCACTGCCTGACTATGGACACCGCTCGTACTCCAGTTGCGGCGAATAAGACTCCCACGGTAGAAACCAAGCCGGAGTAACGCTGGGATAGAACTGGAATGAGGGCCGGTGGGGCAAAAATGCCCGCCGGCCCTCATTTGCATTCGTTTACCTGTAAAAATCCCGTGTCTCAACTTTGGTGAGACATTTGTCTCACGCCCAAAACCGAATCTGGAACATGTGTCACCTGCCCTAATTGTGTCTCATTCCGTAACTTTAGGCTGATGCAAGGTCTGAGCCCGCGAGAAGGGAGACGCGATGAGCAGGTACACGAGGGGTCTCTTGGCGGTGATACTGGCCATAGTGCTGGTATTGCCGGCTGCAGCATTTGCCATGCTGCCCGAGGCCAACGCCAGGTCCAGCACCGGTATGGACGGACCGGAAGCGACAAAGATAGTCGATCACGACACCAGCAACCATTGGAAGTTCTGGGCGGGCGGCTATGACGGCAGCAAGGTCACGACGCAAAACGTCGGCCGAATTTGGACGGATAAGACGGTCCAAGCAATCGATGACGGGAAATCGGACTTTTTGACTACGCTTTCGGCGATGTCTTCGACATCCGATACGACGTCGCTGGTTTCCAAGCCGCTCGACATCGTGATGGTGCTCGATGCCTCTGGCTCAATGGATGATCCTATGGGTGGTGAAGATTCTCCCAAGCGTATCGATGCGCTCAAGAATGCTGCCAACCACTTTATCGACACCATTGCCGAGCAAAACAAGAACGTTAAGGACGTGAGCAAGCAGCACCAGGTTGCCATCGTAAAGTTTGCGGGCGAGAAGACTGACAAGATCGGCAATGACACTTATCGCGATGGCCGCCATAGCTACAACTACTCGCAGACCATGCAAAAGCTGATGGCGTGCTCGGGTGATGGCGCAAAGAGCCTCAAGAAAACAATCAATTCCATTGACCCTGCTGGTGCTACTCGTGCCGATAACGGCATGGCACTGGCCGAGGGAATTACTTCCAAACGCGAAGATGCCCAGAAGATCGTTGTGTTCTTTACGGACGGCACGCCCACAGACTTCCGTGACTTCAGCTCTACTGTTGCCGACAATGCCATAGCTGCCGCCAAGGGTATGAAGGATAAAGGCGCTACCGTCTACACCATCGGCATCTTTGACGGTGCGGATCCCAGTGCCGATCCTACGAGCTACAAGACGAGCGATGAAAATAAATTCATGCACGCCATGTCGAGCAACTATCCCAAGGCGACTTCGTATACGAGCGGAAAGCTGGGCGATCGCGTTGCCGGTGCTACTTATTACAAGTCTGCAGCCAACGCTGCAGAGCTAGATCAAGTCTTCGCAGACATCTCGAGTGCCATTACGTCGGGCAAGGGTTTCCCGACCAAGGTCGAGGGCAACAATCCCAACGGCTCCGGTTACATCACATTCGAGGACGAGCTGGGCGCCTTTATGCAGGTCGATAGCTTTACCGGTGCCGAGTACAACGGCAAGACCTATGGGGCCGCCACCAAGTCGACCGATGGCAATATCGATACCTATACGTTTGATGGCGAGCTCGCCCATCTCGTAATTACGGTTGATCGCGCGGACGAGAACAATCCGCAGCGCGGCGACATCGTGACGGTCAAGGTCCCCGCATCGCTCATTCCGCTGCGCCGTTTTACCGTTGACGAGTCGGCGGGCACGTTTGTGGTTGACTCCACGGAGGCCATCTCGCCTATCCGCGTTGCGTATGCATCGAGCGTAAAGGCTATTGCACGCAAAAACCTGTTTACTCCCAATAACGTACCGGGACTGCAGGATTACATCAATGAGCACAAGGACGCCGATTCCAATACCGTTAGCTTCTACGCCAACAAGTGGACCGGCGACGATGCGGGCGATACGGTCGCAAGCTTTGAGCCTGCTGCTACGAACAGCTACTACTACTTCCAAAAGCTAACGCCCGTCTACACAGACGCGGCTTGCACCAAGCTCGCAACGGAAAAGCCTTCGGGCTCTAAGACCTATTGGTACAAAGATGAGTTTATGGCGCAGAACTCGTCGGGCGCGCCGTACGATGATTCCGTTTCGATCCCGGTTAAGGGAAGCGAGCTCGAAAACTTTGAAGGTGCTTTGGTAAAGGATGGCGATCACTGGTCGATTAAGGCTGGCACCGCGCGCCTCGCCTTTATCAACCAGCTTCACACCACCAAGGAGCGTGTGGGCGGAAACCCGACGGACACCGCACGCGACGTGATCAATCCCCAGTGGAACAACACGAAGGTTGTTTCTGGTGCGACGAAGGTCAATGTCTACCTGGGCAATAACGGCAAGATTAGCTTTACGCTCAATACCACGCCGACAACGTTGACAACTGCCGACTTTGGCCTGACCAAGGTGCTCGAGGGCCGCGACTGGACGGATGAGGACAAGTTTGAGTTTGGCCTGACGTCCGAGGACAACGCCCCGATGCCCAGGTCCACGACTGCGTTTGCAACCAAGGGCCATGCGGACATTAGCTTTGGCGAGATTGCCTATGACAAGCCGGGCACGTATGTCTACAAGGTTAGCGAGAAGCATGCCGGGACCACGGTCGACGGCATCGCCTACAGCAAGAACGTTGCAGAGTTCACCGTAACGGTGACACCCAACGCAAAGGGAAAGCTCGAGGCTTCTGTGAAGAAGACCTCGGGCGAGGTCGAGTTCAAGAACACCTATACTGCCAATCCCGCTGAGTCGAGCGTCACCGATCAGATTACAGTTACCAAGGTCCTGACCGGCCATAAGCTCCAGGACAATGAGTTCTCCTTTGAGCTCGTTGAGGGTGAGGGCGAGGACGCGTCGGTTGTCGAAACCGTTAAGAATGATGCCAACGGCAACGTTGCGTTCAGCGCCATCAAGTACACCGAGATCGGTCAGCACATCTA
>CABVAO010000086.1 GCA_902496335.1 uncultured Collinsella sp. | reverse complement strand
GCGGTGTAGCCGTTGGTGAGCGCGACCATGGCGGCAAGGCCAACCAGACCCACGACGCCCAATACATCGATGGATGCGGGCGAGGACCAAAAGCGCACGGGGGCGCTCGGCTGTGCCGGGGCGGTCTCGGCTGATTCGTCGGCCTTTTCGCCAGGCTTGCCCTCGGCGTTCTTGCCGTGCTTGGCGGCGCCAGCCAGGCGATTGAGCCCCAAACGACGAGCGAGACGCACCGGCGCCAGGTCGCGATCGGGGATAAAGGCCATCCAGGCACCCAGCAGCAGCGAGAACACGCGGGTGTCGGTGCCGTAGTACACGCGGCTGGGGTCGGCGGCAGGGTTGTAAAGCACCATCATGGCTAGGGCAGATACCACGGCAAGGCCCAGAACCACGCGGCGCGTGTTGGGCTTGCTCACATGCATGGATACCATGGCAAACAGCAGTGGCGGCCAAATCAGGTAGAACTGTTCCTCGATGGCAAGCGACCAAAAGTGCGTGAGCGGCGAGGGGTCGCCCAGAGCATTGAAGTACGAGACGTTTTGGGCAATCTGCCACCAGTTGTTAAAGAACAGCAGTGACGGCAGAATGTCGGGGCGCATCTTGGTGAGCATCACGTGGTTGAAGACGGTGCACAGCGCACAGGTCACCACCACGACGGTTACCACGGCGGGGACCAGGCGACGGATGCGGCGGATCCAGAAGCTCTTGAGGTCGATGCGGCCGGTCTTAGCGACTTCGTTGAGTAGCAGGCGTGTGATCAGATAGCCCGAAAGCACAAAGAAGATCGTGACGCCGAGCAGACCGCCCTGCGCCCACGTGAGGTTGAGGTGATAGAGCACCACCGCGACGACGGCAAGCGTGCGCAGGCCGTCAAGGGCAGGGATGTAGCGGGACTTGGGGCGAGCAGGCGTCTGCTCCGCGGCGGGAGTGTTGGCGCGGCCCGCGTTGTTGGCAGAAGCGCGATGGGGGCTCGTGGTGCGTCGCGGCTCGTTGGCACGGCGTTCGCCCTTCACGCGTTCGTGCGGCGCCGGCTCGTTGCCCGTGCGGCGTCGACCGCGCGAGCCCGATTGCGAGAGTTGTTCCATAAAACATCATCCAATGACGAGAATAATCAGCACGCCTTCATTGTAGCTGCCTGCTCCTGTGAATGCTTGCTGCTGGCGCAAGCTCAAGCGCGCGTCCACATCAAAGTGAACTAAAGTTATAGGGGGTGCGAGAGTGCACGATCGACGGCTGCGGTGGGCATAAGGCCCGCAGATGAGGAGGTTTCCATGGCAGATCGCGGCATCGTTGCGGTGTTCGGCAGCATGAACATGGACCTTTCGGTGGCGTGCGAGCGCATGCCGCGCGCGGGCGAGACCGTCGGTGGCAGCGGGTTTATCACCAACGCCGGTGGCAAGGGCGCCAATCAGGCCGTAGCTGCCGCGCGTATGGGCGCGTGCACGCACATGATCGGCGCGGTCGGTCGCGACGCGTTCGGCGCGTCGCTCGTGGCGGGGCTCCAAGACGCCGGCGTGGACTGTGACTTTGTAGTGCATCGCGATGACGTGGAGACGGGAACGGCGACCATCATTCGCTGCGAGGGCGACAACCGCATCGTACTGTCACCGGGCGCCAACTATGCGCTTGCGGGCGCGGACGTTGCCTGCGCGTTGAGGCGTCTGGTGGCCCATGAGCTCGACGGCGACGCCAGCGAGATTGCCCCGGCTGCCGGAAGCGTCTTTATCGCCCAGGGCGAATGTGACCTTGCGGCGACGGCCGAGGCGCTTGTTTGCGCTCACGAGCTGGGGTTCTATACGGTCTTTAATCCAGCGCCCGCCTGCGAGTTGCCTGCGGAGGTCTGGCCTGCGGTCGACTTGGTCTGCCCCAACGAGACCGAGTGCCAGGTGCTGACGGGAATCTTGCCCGCGGACGATGCAAGCTGCGTCGCGGCGCTCAACGCCCTGCTCGCTAGGGGTGCCGGAGCTGCGGTCATCACGCTGGGCGGTGCCGGCTCGGTTACGCTCGGCGATGGCGGTGAGCTGCTGCGCATGCCGGCACTTTCGAGTACGGTAGTCGATACCACGGCCGCCGGCGATACGTTTATCGGCGCGTTGGCGGCGGCTTGCCTAGAGGGCTTGCCGCTCTTTGAGTGCATGGCCGCGGGTGCTCGCGCTTCGGCAGTGACGGTGTCGCGCCTGGGCGCTCAGCAATCGATTCCCACGCGCGCCGAAGTTGAACATTGGTTTGGTTAAACGATAAAGACGGAGAAGCGGAGTAGAACAATGGCAATCAAGAAGCTGATCCTTGATCTGGATATGGGTGTGGACGATGCGATGGCGCTGGCCTATGCCATCGCGAGCCCCGAGGTGGAGCTCGTGGGCATCACCACGTGCTTTGGCAACGTGCGCGTCGAGCAGTCGGCGCACAATTGCCTAGCGGTGCTCGATCTGCTGGGTCGCCCCGAGGTTCCGGTGTACCTGGGTGCCGACCGTCCTCTGCAGGCGACTGAGCCCTATACGCCGCCGGCGTCCACCGCGCTCATTCACGGCAAGAACGGCATCGGCGGCGCGAGCGTGCCCGCGTCGCCCTACGAGCCGGTGGGGGCGACCTCGGCCGACGGCAACGCTGCGGTCGATTATCTGATCGATGCCGCGCGCACCTATGGTCCCGATCTGGTCTACGTAGCGACTGGCCCGCTCTCCAACCTGGCGCTCGCCCTGGAGCGCGATGCGGCGGCGATGATGTCCATCGGCCGCGTGGTCGTGATGGGCGGCGCCCTTACCGTGCCCGGCAACGTGAGCGCGGGCGCCGAGGCCAATATGGCGAGCGACCCCGAGGCAGCCGACGCGGTGCTGCGCTCGGGCCGTAAGCTCACCGTGGTGGGTCTGGACGTGACGCATCGCGTGGTGCTCACACGCCGCGACATTGCCGGCTGGACGGGCTCGGGCACCATGGCGGGCTGCGCATTTGCGAGCATGGTCGAGCACTACATTGGCTCGTACGAGATGAACGCACCCTACCTGGGTGGTTGTGCGCTGCACGATCCGCTGGCCGTTGCCGTGGCGATCGACCCCACGCTCGTAGGTGCGCTCGGCTGCAACCTGCGTGTTGATCTGCTGGGCGAGTACCGCGGTCGCACCATCTGCGATGAGCGCCGCCTGTCCGATCCGGACAAGAGCGCGCTTGTGGCACTGACCGTGGATGCTCCGCGCTTCCTGTCCGAGTTCAAGACGCGTATGGCCCGTGTCCTTGGCTAAGTTGTCTTTTTGGGACGGGGCTTTTTTGACTGGTATGATTGGTGCGACCATTCGAACCAGCTAAAAGAGCCCCGTCCCAATTTGACTATCGAGAGGATCTGCCATGGAGCGCATCGCCAGCTTTTCCGTTGATCATCTGTTGCTTGAGCCCGGCGTGTATGTGAGCCGCATCGACCGCGATCCGGCGACCGGTGCTGCTGTCACCACCTTTGACCTGCGCCTGACCACGCCCAACAAGGAGCCGGTCATGAACACGGCCGAGTGCCACACCATCGAGCACCTGGGCGCGACGTTCCTTCGCAATCATGCCGAGTGGTCGAGCCGCATTATCTACTTTGGCCCCATGGGCTGCCGCACGGGCTTTTACCTCGTCGTTTTTGGTGAGCTGACGAGCGAGAAGATCTTGCCGCTCGTCCGCGAGCTGTTTGAGTTTGTCGCCGGCTTCGAGGGCGATGTCCCCGGTGCCGCTCCCGAGGAATGCGGTAACTACCTGGACCAGAACCTCCCCATGGCCAACTGGCTTGCGCGCCGCTACCTCGACCGCGACCTGGCCGATATCGACGAGAAGCACCTGCACTATCAGCAGGCGTAAGGGCTTTATCGCCCAAAACGAGCGCATTGGGCGCCTTCGCTTATGCGGGGGCGCCTTTTTGTTGATTGGTCGGGGCGAGCGTTCAAAATCGCTCATGTTTGTTCTAGAATGTTCGTATAGTCACATTTACGAACAGGAGTGAACATGCATATCTACTCTGTCAACGATCCCGAGTTCAAATCCTATGGCAACGTTTGGGATAACGTTCCGTCCGAGCTCATGTCGCCCGTACTTGAGGCGCTTTCTGCCACGCCCATTCCCGAGGGTAGCAAGTACGTAGCAAGTGCGCCGGAGCTCGAGGGCGTCAAAGATGCCGATAAACTGGGCTTTCTCATGTTTGGCGGCCGCCCCTTCCAACTGGGCTGGTGCAACGGCCACAACACGCAGCTCAACTGCCTGGAGTATCACCGCGCCAGCGAGTTTAACCTGGGCGCCCGCGATTTTATTCTGCTCGTGGCGCATCGCTGGGAGATTGAGGACGGCAAGCTCGACACCGCGTGCGTCAAGGCGTTCCGCGTGCCGGCGGGCGAGGTTGTCGAGGTTTTCAACACCACGCTGCACTACACGCCGTGCATGGTCGACGAAGGCGGCTTCCAGGTGATGGTGGCGCTGCCCGCTGGCACCAATGGTCCGCGCCCCGAGGCTGCGACCGACATGCCTACCGCCGGTGACAGCTACTGCTACTGGAAGGCTGACAAGTGGGTCCTCTGCCATGCTGACAGCCCCAAGGCAGCCGAGGGCGGCTACGTAGGTCTCATCGGCAAGAACCTCGACATCACCGTGGACTAGCGCATCGCCCCAAACCACCACAAAGG
>CABVAO010000085.1 GCA_902496335.1 uncultured Collinsella sp. | reverse complement strand
ACTCCGCCCGCCTGCGCACCGAGATCTCCAAGAAGGTCGGCGTGAGCCCCAAGTCCATCGACGCCTACATGATCGGCGAGCACGGCTTTAGCCAGTTGGCCGCCTTTAAGGCCGCAACCATCGCCGGCAAGAGCCTTAACGAGCTTCAGGCCGAGAACCCCGACAAGTACGCCTTTGACCACATGGAGGTCGAGGAGCTCGCGCGCAAGGGCGGCTACGTAACCTACCAGGGCAAACAGTGCACCGAGTACGCCGTCGCCAACTCCGCCGCGCGCGTTTGCGCCGCCGTGCTGCATAACGAGCACGCCGTGCTTTCCGCCTCCACGCTCATGACCGGCCAGTATGGCGAGGAGGGCATCTTCACCTCCCTGCCGTGCGTGATCGGTGCCGAGGGCGTCGAGGAGGTCTACACGCTGGACCTGTCCGAGCACGAGCTCGAGGGCTTCCACAAGAGCTGCCAGCACATCCGCGACAACATCGCCCAGCTCGACTGGTGGGACGCCGAGGCCTACGACGCAAAGTAGGCCGCTGGCTACCGCAACCTTGCGAATCTATGCGCGATACTAAGCGGGCCGCGCCGGAAATCCCCGGCGCGGCCCGCTTTTTGACTCATGTGGCCCGCTTGCGAATCGAAGGTTAATGCTTTTCCCGTTACCTAGTACTGCTCGATGCCCATGTAGCGACGAATCTCGGGGCTGTGGTCGAACACCTTGCCGCGGGCGGCACGCAGCTCGCAGCTCATCGCGTAGAAGAAGATCGGCTCCAGGTACGAACGCACGCTGGCAGGCACTTCACCCACGCCGTACTCGAGCGCATCGAGCACCATGACTGTATCGGTGTGCGTGTTGAGGAACGCAAGAGCGCGCTCCTCCATGGGGCGGCACTCGCCCGATCCGAGCTGCACAAAGTAGAACACGCCGGGCTCGGTGGCTTCGAACGGGCCATGGAAGTACTCGCCGGAGTGGATGTAGCAGCAGTGCTGCCACTGCATCTCCATGAGCGAGCAAATCGCCATGGCATAGGTCTGGCTAAAGTTGGGGCCGGAGCCCAGGATATAGAAGAACTTGTGCTGCTGGCAGAGCTCGGCAAAGCGGGCGCCCAGCTCGGCGTTGACCTTCTCACGGGCGGCGGGCAGCAGCGCATCCATCTGCTTGAGGCCCTCATACATGTCGGCGAGTGACTCGTAGCCTTCCTGCTGGTCGAGCAACTCGGCGGCGATCAGAGCGCCAATGCCCTGCGGCACCTCGGCCTGCGACACGCCCTCACCCCACGGATAGACCCAGGTAGTCCACTTGCCGTTGTCGATCTTTGAGCCCTCGCAGTCGGTAAGGGCAATGACCTCGGCACCGGCGGCCAGCGCCATCTCGCAGCCGTCGACGACCTCCTGCGTGTTGCCGCTGTGGCTGCAGGCGATGACGAGCGACTTCTCGCCAAGACTCTTGGGAGCCATCAGGCAAAACTCGCGTGCCGTGTAGACCGTCGAGGTAAACGTGGTGGCCTCACGCTTGAGCAGCTCGTTGGCCGGCATGAGATCGATCATTGAACCGCCGCAAGCGATCCAAAAGACGTTCTCGATCTTGCCCTTGCGCTCGATGATTTCCTGAACCAGATCATGTGCGTTCATGCTGATGCTCCTCCTTGTGGGGCGGCTTTGAACGACGACAGCTCGTACCTGCTGTCGTTCTATGTTGTTCTATATATACCACGCATGCAGCCACGGTGGAAGCCATTGCGGTAAATTTGTTCCATGTTGTTCTATTCGTGAACGTTAGATGTCGAACACGTAGCGCGAGCCCACGATCTTTTGACGACCGAGCAGCAGGGGCCGCTCGTCCTCATCGGTAAAGTATGCCTCCATATAGAAGAGCGGCTCGCCGACCGGCACCTCCAGCAGCGGGGCCGCCTGAGCATCGGCAAGCGCAATCTCCACGGTGCAGGGGTCGGACTTGAGCGGCGCGCGGCCCGAATGCTCGGCAACGAGCGCAAAGATTGAGTTATCGGTGAGGTCCTCATCGGCCAACGTCTGCAGGTAGGGATGGTCGGCAAGCACAAAGGCGTTGTTCTCGAGCATGACGGGCACGCCATCTGCCGTGCGCACGCGCTCGACCACGATGAGCTCGCAGCCGGGCTCCACGCCAAAAAATGCCGCGTCCTCACGCGTCGCCGCAACCACCGTGCGCGACACCAGGCGCGCTCCGGCCACCATGTCGTTGGCGGCACAACCCTCGGTGAAACTCTGGACGTCGCCCTTCTGGCGAATCTTGCGTTTGAGCTTGGGAGCGCACACAAAGGTGCCCCTCCCCTGCTGGCGGTTGAGGTAGCCCGCGCGCGACAGCTCCTCGATGGCACGGCGCACGGTGATGCGCCCCACGCCGTAAGACTTCGCGAGCTCCATCTCGGAAGGAATGCGCGAGCCGGCCGCGTACACGCCGCGTGCGATCTCGCCCTTTAGGTCGTCCATGACCTGCTGGTACAGCGGCACGGCGGACACGCCAGCGCGGCCGGTTTTATCGTCGGCTACCATCGTTACGCTCCATCCCGCGCATGCTCGGATTCAAACTCTTCAATCGCCGCCATAAACTGCTCGCCAAAGGCGTCGGCCTTTTTCTCGCCGATGCCGTTGACCTGGATAAGCTCGTCGCGCGTCTGAGGGCGCAGGCGGCACAGGCCGCGCAGGGCCTTGTCGGAGAAGACCATGTACGGCGCCATCTCCAGCTCGGCGGAGATTTCCTTGCGCAGGGCGCGTAGGCGCTCGAACAGCTCGGCATCGTCGCCCACGCGCGGGCGCTGATCCAGCTCGGCCTCCTCGCGCAGCAGATCCACCGCACGGCGGGCGCGGGCCGAGGCCTTGCGCTTGGACGCACGACGCTTAACGGTAAAGGCAAACGCCTCGTCCTCGACCTCACCGGCGCGCGGGCCCAGCCCCACGACCGGGTACTGCCCCTGCGAGGTAGCCAAATAACCGCGGCCGCACAGCTGACCGATGATGTCCTTGATGCGCCCGACCGATTCGCTCGACAGCTCACCATAGCCACGGTCCTGATCCAGGTTCATCTGGCGAATGCGCTCGGTATTGCCGCCGTGAAGCACATCGGCGATCAGCGACTTGCCAAAGCGCATGGGGCGCGTGGCCACATAGCGCACGGCAGCGCGGGCCATATCGGTGACGTCCTCGACCTCAAACTGCGTGAGGCAGTTGCTGCAGTTGCCGCAGCCCTCGGCGTCATCCGTGGCGGCGGCGCCCGCACCAGCCGCAGCCGCGTGCTCGGCCGCGGCCTCGTCGCCAAAGTAGCGCAGCATGTATTCGCGCAGACAGCCGGTGGTATTGCAGTAGCCCTCCATCTGGCTGAGCAGGCGGTAGCGATTCTGGAGCGCCCACGCGCGCTGCTCATCGTCAAGCGCCTCGTCGGCAGCGTCGCCGCGATCGATCAAAAAGCGGCGCATGCGAAAATCGTTGCCGTTCCACAGCAAATGGCAGCTGGCCGGGTCGCCATCGCGACCGGCGCGGCCCGCCTCCTGATAGTAGGCTTCGATGCTCTCGGGCACGTTGTTATGGATCACGTAGCGCACGTTAGGCTTGTCGATACCCATGCCAAAGGCGTTGGTGGCAACCATCACCTGGATATCGTCGTCGATAAAGGCGCGCTGGCTTTGACGACGGGCGTCGTTGCCCATGCCGGCATGGTAGCGGCCAACGCGAATGCCGCTGGGGCCCAGCGCCTCGGCAAGCTCACCTGCCAGCGCATCGACCGTCTTGCGGGTCGAGCAATACACGATGCCGCTCTCGCTCGAATGCGCAATCACGTAGTCGCGCACCCAGGCAGTCTTGGCCTTGTCGCCCATCTCCTCGCAACCAAAGTAGAGGTTCTTGCGATCGAAGCCCGTCACCACCGTCGCAGGATTTTGCAGGCCGAGCATCTGCTGAATGTCCGCACGCACGCGCTCGGTCGCCGTAGCGGTAAAGGCCGCCACGATAGGGCGCTGCGGCAGGGAATCGATGAACTCGCGAATCTGCAGGTAGGCGGGGCGGAAATCCTGGCCCCATTGGCTCACGCAGTGGGCCTCGTCAATAGCCACGAGCGGCACGCCAATGCCGCCGTCCGCCGCGGCCTCCTGCGCAAAGGCTAAAAAGCGCGGCTCGAGCAGACGCTCGGGTGCCACGTACATAAGCTGGTAGCGGCCCTCGCGCGCCCGCTTGAGCACGGTGTTTTGCTGGGCCGGGGTAAGGCTGGAGTTGAGATAGCTGGGCCGCGCACCCGCCGCGAGCAACGCACGGGTCTGGTCCTCCATAAGCGACAGCAGCGGACTCACCACAAAGGTGATGCCGGGCAGCATGAGCGCGGGCACCTGGTAGCAAATGGACTTGCCGGCGCCCGTGGGCATAACACCCAGCGCATCGCGACCGGCAAGGATCGCATCCACCATGCGGTCCTGCCCCGGGCGAAACGAGGTGTAGCCAAAATAGGCGCCGAGCGTGTCAAGCGCCATCTGCTGCATGCTATCGGTCATGGTTTCCTAACGTCCAAGTCATCTGCCGCCGATTATACGCCGCCACGCGGACCGATGCCGCACGGCTGTCGGCCACGGGCAACGCAATCCAAAAGGAACGAGCGTGGGATTTTTGGACACTTTCCCAACGGCTAATCTCTTGACAAGCGCGCAAACGTCGCTGGTTGAGCATAAGTCAGCGAAAACGCCCCTAAGCGAGCAAGGTGACGTGAAAGAGGAGGGAAGCGTACTTTGGGTACGCGACCGACGATTGAACGTCAGATTGCCGCTTAGGGGCGTTTGCAGCGTC
>CABVAO010000084.1 GCA_902496335.1 uncultured Collinsella sp. | reverse complement strand
GCGGTGTTGTCCAGCTGGCTGGTGGCCATCTGGAAACGAAGGTTAAAGAGCTCGGCGCGCATTTCCTTCAGCTTCTCAACGAGCTGAGCGTCCGAGAGCTCACGAATCTCTGCGGGCTTCATTAGTTCTCCTCCTTGGCGGCGGCGGCGTCCTCAGCAGCCCACTTGGCCTCGAGAGCGGCCTCCTCAGCCATCTCCTTCTCGATGCGCTGCTCAGCGTTCTTAGCAGCAACAATCTTGGTCTTGATGGGAAGCTTGTGCTGTGCAAGACGCAGAGCCTCGCGAGCGACCTCCTCGGGCACGCCCTTGACCTCGAACATGATGCGGCCGGGCTTGACGACGGCCACCCACTCCTCGGGGTTACCCTTACCAGAACCCATGCGAGTCTCAGCAGGCTTCTTGGTGATGGGCTTATCGGGGAAGATCGTGATGTACACACGACCGCCACGCTTCATGTAGCGGGTCATGGCAATACGAGCGGCCTCGATCTGACGGTTGGTGATCCAATGGGCCTCGAGAGCCTGGATACCAAACTCGCCGAAATGCAGCTCGGTATTACCCTTGGCCTGGCCCTTCATGGAGCCACGCTGCACCTTGCGGTGAAGAATACGCTTAGGGGCAAGCACTACTGACCCCTCCTCTCGGAGTTACGACGACGAGGACGGGAAGAGCCCTCGAGTGCAGGGTTGGGAACAGGCTGGCCCGGGAGCTTCTCGCCCAGGTAGATCCAGACCTTCACGCCGCAAGCGCCCATGGTGGTGCTGGCGACAGCCGTGCCGTAGTCGATCTTGGCACGGAGGGTGTGCAGAGGCACGCGACCCTCGCGGTACCACTCACGACGGCCCATCTCGGCACCGCCGAGACGACCGGAGCACTGGATACGGATGCCCTTAGCGCCGGCCTTGCGGGCGGACTGGACAGCCTTGCGCATAGCGCGACGGAAGGCAACGCGGCCCTCGAGCTGCTCGGCGATAGACTGAGCAACGAGGTTGGCGTCGAGCTCGGGGCGCTTGATCTCGACAACGTCGACGGAGAGCTGGCCCTTGGAGACGCCAGCAACCTTCTCGAGCTCGGTGCGGAGGGTATCGATCTCGGCACCCTTCTTACCGATGACAACGCCGGGGCGAGCGGTGAGGATGATGACCTTCACCTTGTCGCCAGCGCGCTCGATCTCGACGCGGGAGACAGCTGCGCGGGAAAGACGCTTCTCGAGGTACTTGCGGATCTCGAGATCGTTACCGAGGGTCTTAGCGTAATCCTTCTCTGCGAACCAGCGGGAGCGCCAGTTCTCGGTGATGCCAAGACGGAAGCCGGTGGGGTAGACTTTCTGACCCATACAGCTTTACGCCTCCTTTCGAGGAGCAACGACGACGGTGATGTGGGAAGTACGCTTCAGAATGCGAGAAGCGGAACCCTTGGCGCGGGGACGGATGCGCTTAAGCGTCGGACCCTCGTCAACATAGGCAGCGGCGACAACCAGGTTGTCGGCACGCAGACCGTTGTTGTTCTCGGCGTTCGCAACGGCGGAACGGAGAACCTTCTCGACATCCACGGCGACGGCGCGGTCGCAGAAGTGGAGGATGTCGAAGGCCTGAGCGACAGGCTTGCGGCGGATCAGATCGACCACCAGGCGGGCCTTGCTGGGGGAAACACGCACGTACTTAGCGACGGCGCGAACCTCGGTGGCCTCAGTTTCAATAGACTTAGTTGCCATTTACGGTTAACCCCCTATTTGGCCTTGTGGCCACGGAACGTACGAGTCGGCGCGAACTCGCCGAGCTTGTGACCAACCATGGACTCGGTAACATACACGGGCACATGCTTGCGGCCGTCGTGGACGGCGATGGTGTGACCAACCATCTCGGGGAAGATGGTGGACGCGCGGGACCAGGTCTTCACGACGTCCTTCTTGCCAGCCTCGTTCATCGCGGTGATACGCGAGAGAAGGCGAGTCTCCACGAACGGGCCCTTTTTGAGACTTCTGCTCATAAGTGCTTTCTCCTAAAACTCGGTATCCGAAATTACTTCTTACGGCGACGAATGATGTGCTGGTTCGAGACCTTCTTCTTCTTGCGCGTACGAAGGCCCTTCGTCGGCTTACCCCAGGGGGTAACGGAGGGACGACCAGAGGTGTGGTTCTTGCCCTCGCCACCGCCGTGCGGGTGGTCGACAGGGTTCATGACGGTACCGCGGACGGTCGGGCGCACGTTCATGTGACGCTTACGGCCGGCCTTGCCGATGACGATGTTGGAGTGATCGGCGTTGCCGACCTCACCGACGGTGGCGCGGCAGGTAACGAGGATGCGGCGCATCTCGGAGGAAGGCATACGGACGATAGCGTACTTGCCCTCCTTACCCATCAGCTGGCAGGAGTTACCGGCGGAACGGGCGATAGCAGCGCCCTTGCCCGGCTGGAACTCGACGGCGTGGATGAGCGTACCGACGGGAATGTCGGCGAGGGGCAGAGCGTTGCCCGGCTTGATGTCGGCGTCAGAACCGGACATGATGGTCTGACCGACCTCGAGGCCCTTGGGGGCCAGGATGTAGCGCTTCTCACCGTCAGCGTAGTGCAGCAGAGCGATGCGAGCGGAACGGTTCGGATCGTACTCGATCGTGGCAACCTTGGCGGGCACGCCGTCCTTGTTGCGCTTGAAGTCGATCACGCGGTAACGACGCTTCACGCCGCCGCCCTGGTGGCGGGTGGTGATGCGGCCGTTGTTGTTACGACCGGCCTTCTTGGGCAGGGGCTCGAGAAGAGACTTCTCGGGCTTGGTGCAGGTGATCTCGGAGAAATCGGAGATCGTCTGCCAACGCCTACCAGCGGAGGTCGGCTTAAGGTGCTTTACAGCCATTACAATCCCTTTCAATAGGAATCCGTTAGCCATCGCAGACAGGGATTCGAGGTTCTGCCTCGGGTGCGATGACACCGGACGTATACACGGTTCCGGGCGTGTCCATTTTATACGCCCAAAACCTTGAGCTCTCGCCTCCCCTATTTGGGAGGCATGAGCTCACTCAACAGCAGCGAGTCTTAGGCCTGGTTGCCAAAGACCTCGATGGTGTCGCCCTCGGCCAGCGTGACGATGGCCTTCTTCCAAGAACGGGTCTTGCCGGCGACATAGCGCACGCGCTTGGTCTTGGGCTTGACCGTCAGGGTGTTCACGCGAACGACCTTGACGCCGAAGATCTCCTCGACAGCGTCCTTGATCTGATACTTGTTAGCATCCTTGGCGACCTCGAACGTGTACTTGTTCAGCTCCATGCCGGAGAAGGAACGCTCGGACACGATCGGACGGATGATGATCTCGTGGGCGGTCATTTATGCAAGCACCTCCCCGAAGTGAGCGGCGATGTCGGCGGGCATCAGCACAGCGTTGTTGTTGACGAGATCGTAGGTGTTGGCCTCGTCAGCGGTGATGATGAACGTCTTGGGAATGTTGCGGAACGACAGGTAGGCGTTGACGTCCTCATCGCGAACGATGATGGTCAGACGCTTGCCCTCAAGACCGAGAGCCTTGAGCATGGCGACGGCAGCCTTGGTGGAAGGCTTCTCGAAGCCGTAGTCGTCGACGAGCACGAGCTCGCCATCGGCCAGCTTGGCGGACAGCGCGGAGCGCATAGCCAGCTTGACCTCCTTGTTGTTCATACGCTTAGCGTAGGAACGGGGCTTGGGGGCGAAGACGACGCCACCGTGACGCCACTGGGCAGCACGGATGGAACCCTGGCGGGCACGGCCGGTGCCCTTCTGACGCCAAGGCTTCTTGCCGCCACCGGAAACCTCAGAGCGGCCCTTAGCGGACTGGGTGCCCTGACGCCAAGAGGCCATCTGGCACTTGACGATGTGGTGCATAACGTGGATGTTCGGCTCGATGCCGTACACCTCAGCGGCGAGCTCGGCCTCGGCGACCTTCTTGCCCTCGCTGTTCTTTACTTCAAACTTTGCCATTTAAGTGTTCTCCTTGGTATGACGCTGGGCTAAATGGGCTGGGCCCTTAGGCCATACGGATGGCGACGAGACCATTCTTGGCACCCGGGACAGCGCCCTTGACCAAGATGAGGTTCTGCTCGGCATCGATGCGGACAACGGAAAGGTTCTTGACGGTAACGCGCTCGTTACCCATGTGACCGGCCATCTTGACGCCCTTGAGGACGCGCGCAGGATAGGCGCACTGACCGATAGAACCGGGGTGACGCTGGAAGTGAGAACCATGCGTCATAGGACCGCGGCGCTGACCCCAGCGCTTGATGCGACCCTGGAAGCCCTTACCCTTGGAGGTACCGATGACGTCGACCTTCTCGACATCAGCGAAATCAGCGACGGTGACGACCTCGCCGACCTTGTGCTCCTCGCCGTTCTCGACGCGGACCTCACGAAGGAAGCGGACAGGCTCGACGCCAGCCTTAGCGAAGTGACCAGCCATGGGCTTGTTCACGTTCTTGGCCTTGATGTCGCCGAAACCGATCTGGACGGCGTCATAGCCGTCGGTTGCCTGAGTTTTAACCTGCGAGACAGCGCAGGGGCCAGCCTGGATGACCGTGACGGGAACGACGTTGTCGTCCTCGTCCCAAACCTGGGTCATGCCAATCTTGCGGCCGAGAATCATGCTGATCAAGATATGATCCCAACTCTCGCGTGGTCTTGGGACAATGCGTACACCACCGAGCGTACGCCCCTAGAGGACCACTACTTACACGACGTGCTCTCCAGCCTTGTATTGCGTCCGAACTACCTGACAACCCTATTAAGCAGGCGTTTTGTCCAGCCAGAATACTCCCCTGGTTACACACAGCTGTCTAGTATACACGGCTGCGGGCGTATCCATCGAGATTCATATTTCACTCACATTGTTTACGCAGGTAAAGTGCG
>CABVAO010000083.1 GCA_902496335.1 uncultured Collinsella sp. | reverse complement strand
TGCCGCGACCGACATGCAACCGCTCAACCGCTTGGACCGCGACACCACCGGCGTGGTGTTGTTCTCGCTCGACAAGCGGACGCAGCCCGCTTTTGACCAGATGGTCATCGACCACGCATTCGAAAAGCACTATCTGGCGCTCGCCGAGGGCAAGATCGACTGGAACGAAAAGCTCATCGACAAGCCCATCGCCCGCGACCGCCACGACAGCCGCAAGATGCGCGTCGGCGCCAGCGGCAAGCCGTCTCAGACGCGCGTCAAGGTACTCAAGCGCCTTAAGAGCCGCCGAGGCCTGCCCGCGCGTTCGTATATCGATGTTGAGCTGCTCACCGGCCGCAAGCATCAGATTCGCGTGCACCTGGCCAGCGAGCGTCACCCCCTGGTTGGCGACGACCTGTACGGAACGCCGCGCCCCTGCGGCCTGATGCTCCACGCCCACAGCGTGTCCTTCACGCATCCCGTAACCGGCGAGCACATCCACATCGAAGCCCCCTGCCCCTGGGAGCCCTAAACCACCACAATGGGGACAGGCACCTTTGTGGTGGTTTTGCCGCAATGGCCCAGCCACGGTCCCAAAACGTCTCGATCTGTAACAGTTAGAACCCATTTTCCGGCCTATCTGTTACAAATCGAGACATTCGAATCCCCCTCAAGGAAAAATCTCAATCTGTAACAATAACTCGGCAAAATCGGCCCAAGATGTTACAGATTGAGATATTCGGATCCCACCGGAGAAATCATCTCGATCTGTAACATCTGGAGCCCGCATTTTGACCTTCCTGTTACAGATTGAGACGTTATGGGACCACCATGAAAAATATCTCAGCTTGTAACATCTGGAACCCATATCCCTCTCTTCCTGTTACAGATCGAGACAAATCCCCAAACAGCAAAAGGCGGCAACGTCCCTGGTGGACGTTACCGCCTTTCCATTGGCAAGACCCTTCCGCTCCCGCTACTCGGTAGCCTTGTCGAGAGGCTTCTTAAGGAAGCTCAGAACCAAGCAGCCGACCACAGCGCCGATAGCAAGGGCCAACAGGTACTGCACCGGGTTCGTGATGACCGCGATAACCCAGGCGCCACCGTGCGGAGCGGGGCTCGCGCAACCAAAGAGCATCGACAGACCGCCGGCGGTCGCAGATCCCAGGATGCAGGCGGGCAACACGCGAAGCGGATCGGCCGCGGCAAAGGGAATGGCACCCTCGGTGATAAACGACAGACCCATGATGTAGTTCACCAGGCCTGCCTTGCGATCGGCCTCGGTCCAGCGGTTCTTAAAGAACGTCGTGGAGAGCGCGATGACCAGCGGCGGTACCATACCGCCCGCCATGACGGCAGCCATGATCATATTGCCCTGCAGCGTTTGCTCGGCAAGGGCCGCGGTGCCAAAGACATATGCGGCCTTGTTGATGGGACCACCCATGTCGGTCGCCTGCATGCCGGCGCAGATAATGCCCAAAAGAACGATGCTCGTGCCCGAAAGACCGTTGAGCGCGCCGCTAATGGCGGTGTTGATAACGCCCATAATCGGGTTAACGGCCATCATAAAGAGACTCGTAAAGAGAATGCCCAGCACGGGGTAGATGAGCATGGGCTTGATACCGTCGAGCGACTCGGGTAGCACGCTTGCAGCCTTCTTGAGCGCATTGACGATAATGCCGGCGGCAAAACCGACCAGCAGCGCGCCCAAAAAGCCAGCAGAGACAAGCTGAGCCTGGGCATCGGCATCCATTGCCGTGGTGAGATAGCCCAACGTAAAGCCCTGCTTTGCAATCCAGCCACCCACAAAGCCCGCGGCCAAGCCCGAACGGTCAGCAATGGACATGGCAATATAGCCCGCAAGGATGGGGAGCATAAAGTTGAACGCCTGATTGCCCGCAAGGTTAAAGAAGGCCGCGACCGGAGTGCTGTGGCCGTATGCGCTCGTGCCCAGCCCCGCCTGGTCCAGCAAGAACGAAAGCGCCATGAGGATGCCGCCGCCAACAACAAAGGGGAGCATGTGCGAAACGCCGTTCATCAGGTCCTTATAGACCCTGCGGCCCAAACCCTCGGATTCGCCCTCGGCAGCCGCCTGTACCGCGGCGCCGCCGGACACATGATGAATAGGCGCATTGCCCGCAAGCGCAATATTGATAAGTTCCTCGGCGTCATTAATGCCACGCGTCACCGCACAGGAGTAAACCGGCTTGCCATCGAAGCGATCGAGCTCGACATTTTTATCCGCCGCAATGATGACACCCTTGGCACCAGCGATGTCTGCCGCGGTCAGTACATTTTTAGCGCCGCCCGAACCCTGAGTCTCGACCTTAATGCTCACGCCCATCTTGGCTGCCTGGTCTTCCAACCCTTTGGCCGCCATAAATGTGTGAGCAATGCCCGTTGGACATGCCGTGATGGCAACGACATCGTAAGTGCCGCCCCCAACCTTCTCGTTTGCAGCTGACATGTTTCCTCCTTTTGCACAAGCAGGCCCAGCCCTCCCCTTCTGAGGGTCACAACCTGCGTATTACCTTGTGTTTGAGTGATTGATAGCGCCGAAGTGACGGCGCTTTTAAGCGATATCTATACGATGGCCCCGGCGGGCATGATCACGTCGTATGGAAACAGGGGTACTGGGAAATCATGCCCGACGGGGCCATCGGAACCACCACAATGGGGACAGGCACCTTTGTGGTGGTTTTGGCCTTACTTCGCCCCGTTGCTAAACCGTGATGACGTTTTCCATCGTCTGGTACTTGGCGGGCACCTCGCCCGCGGTGATAACCGTTGCGTCACGGAAGTCCGCGAATTTTACGGGAGCCACCATGCCAAACTTACTGGCGTCCGAGATTACGAAGCGTTTGGCTGTATGGCGCATCGAGATACGCTTGACCTGCGCTTCCTCGATATCGGGCGTCGTAAAGCCCTGCTCGGCGGCAATGCCGTTAGAACCCCAAAAGCCGCAGTTAAAGTTGTAGCGGTCTAGGGTTGCCAGAGCATCGGGGCCAACGAGCGCCTCGGTCTCGGGTTTAAGCTCGCCGCCCAGCACCACGGTGCGCATGCCGCGCACAGCGAGATGCTGAGCATGGAGCACGGAATCAGTCACATAGGTGACCGATTCGAGATGCGGAAGATGCTCGATGAGTCTGAGCGTTGTCGAACCCGAATCGATGTACACAAAGCTCTCGGGCTCCACGAGCGCCGCGGCGCGGGCGCAGATACGCTCCTTGTCGTCGTTATGGAGATCACTGCGCTCACTGATCGTTAGGTCGCGCGTCACGTGCGCGCGCTCAAGACTTGTCGCGCCACCGTGCACCTTGGCGATGCGGTGCGCTCGGTCGAGCGTCTGTAGGTCGCGTCGAATGGTAGAGGCCGTCACGCCCAGGGCATCGGCAAGCTCGGGCACCGTTACCGAGCCAGCCTGCTGCACCATCGACACGATCGTATTGAGCCTATCTTCCGCAAGCATCGCTTACTCCTCCTCGGGGTAGACGACTCGCCAATCGGCGCGGAGCTTGGTCATGAGCTCCATCACATCAGAAGCATAATCCAGAAGCTCACGCTTGGAATCGTCGCCGGCGACGGCCTGCTCGAGGTCAGCCATCTCGTAGCACAGGGCATAAGCCTCGGTGCCAGCGTGGACCTCCTCACGGCGACCGTCCGCAGTCCACACGATGGTCGCATGGTCGGCGCGCGGATACTCGTTGACCTCGATATAGCACTTGTCGAAGCTAATGACCGAACGCTTGGGCTGCTTGGAGTGGAGCGTGAGGCTCACCACGCCCAGCTGCTGTTCGGCATTACGGCAGACGATGCCGCCTGCAACGTCCACGCCGGTCTTGCAGGTGTTACCCAGAGACACGACCTCGACGGGCTGGCTCGCCATAAACAGGCGCATGACGGACAGGGCGTATACGCCAATATCGAGCATGGCACCGCCGGCGAGGTTGCGATTGTAGAAACGGTTGGTCAGGTCGCCGTACTCCTTGTAGCTACCAAAGTTGAGCTGAGCGAGGTTCATGCGGCCAAACTCGCCGGCATCCATGCGGCGGCGCAGCTCTTGATACAAGGGCATGTGGAGCACCGTGGTAGCGTCCATAAGGACCACGTTGTGTTCGGCGGCAATGGCGCGGGCCTCATCGAGCTCGGCGGAGTTGAGCGTGATGGCCTTCTCGCAGAGAACGTGCTTGCCGGCCGCCAGGGCGGCGCGCAGATAGGTGATATGGGTGTTGTGCGGGGTGGTGATGTAGACGGCGTCGATGTCAGGATCGGCGTAGAGATCCTCAACCGTGTCATAGACCTTCTCAACGCCATACTGTTCTGCAAAAGCCTGAGCCTTGGACAACGTACGGTTGGCAACGCCCGCGAGCTTTCGGCCGGCAAGGGCAAGGGACTGAGCCATCTGGTTGGCAATAACGCCGCAACCGATCACAGCCCAACGGAGCTCGGGAGCCGTAAAGATGTCGTTAGGGAACGGCTTGTCCTGGACCGAAGCAAATGCTGCTTTGGCGGCTGCCGCGGCGTCGAGTGGAGCCTGCTTGGAATCTGCCATTATGTGTCTCCTGTGTCATAGAACGTCTTGCATTTCTGACAGCTCTATATTCGCACAAACACGCGCGTCTGTGCGCGTTTTTGCGTATCTCACCGCTAAACGGTCATTATTGCCCCGTAAACGGCGCATATATACGCATAGGTGCGTAATTAAACGCAATCTAACGCGCATAAACGCGCACACAAGCAATTTATACAGCACGACCCGCTCATTTATGCTTACCCAGTTAGGGTACTCATTTAAGTCTGTCCCAAATGAGTGGGGATAGAAAAAGGCCCGGGTACCGTGAGGGCATCCGGGCCTTTGCTAGCAACTTGATGTTGCGGGCAGCTTAGAACTTGTGGCCGCACTTCTTGCA
>CABVAO010000082.1 GCA_902496335.1 uncultured Collinsella sp. | reverse complement strand
AGGACGAGCTGCGCACGGCCGAGGCCCTTGAGGCCGCCCGCCTTGACTACGACCGCGCGCTGTTCTGGCTTGAGGGCATGGCCGCCGCCGAGGTGGACGACGCGCAGCTTCTGCGCACGTTCGTGGCGCGCGTGGTGCTGGGCGGTCCCGACGATGACGACGGCCTGCGCGTGGCGTTCACGTTTGACGATTCTGCCGGCTTGGGCGATAATCCGTCGCTGCCTGGCGCTATAGGTCCAGGTGGCGAGGTGTTCGACCGAATGAACGCCAGCTCCACCATAAGTAACAGGCAGGTAGATATTTATATCTACCTGCCTTTTTATTTCTAGTCCGTACCGCGGAGAATCGAACTCTATGCAGGGCGCGGGCGTAAAGAAAACGCGTGAGCGTTTTTAGCCCGCGGGCGAGGGCGCCGGCAGGCGGCCGAAGCCGGTGCGGGTTCGCGAAGCGAACACGCGGATTCTCCGCGCAAACTATCAGCTCAATTTGGATGCGATGTTTATCGAATCTCAGCCGGCCATGCGCCGCATCAACGGATCCCCCCGTACCGCGGAGAATCGAACTCTATGCAGGGCGCGGGCGTAAAGAAAACGCCTCAGTGACGCAGAGTGGGACGCGCTTTCCCGATGGCAGCCCAGGCGGAAAGCACGTCCCGGAATCCACGCTCAGACTGGGACGTAGTTTCCGGATGACGCCTCAAACGGAAACCGCATCCCGGAATCTAAGCTCGAAATGGGATTCATTTTCCGGATGGCGGGCTCAGCGGAAAATGCGACCCGGAATTTGCTCTGAGAACGGGACACACTTTCCGCTTCACCTGCCGCCTTGAAAAACCTGCGCGCTCGCCATCCCAAAACTGGGTAGAAGAAGGCCAAAACGCAATCGCAGGAGGTCAATATGACTGCAGAAGATAAGGCAAAGAACGCCGGCAAGGTCGCGCTCGTCTTGGAGGGCGGTAGCTTTCGTGGGCAATTTACCGCGGGCGTGCTCGACGTTCTCATGGAGGCTGGCGTCGAGATTCCGGCGGTATATGGCGTATCGGCCGGCGCCCTCAACGGCGTGAACTACAAGTCGCACCAGATCGGCCGTGCCAACCGCATCAACCTGGCTTTCTGCAACGACAGCCGCTTCATGGGCGCTGCATCGTTTGCGTCCACGGGCTCTATTGTGGGTTACGACTTTATCTTCAACGATGTCCAGGACCGCCTTGATCCCTTTGACAACGAGACGTTCGACGCGAGCCCCATCGAGATGTACGCCGTCGCGACGGACATGCTTTTTGGAACCGCCACGTACCTGCCGGTCAAAAGCGCCGTACTTGACCTCGACGCTGTTCGCGCATCGACGTCGCTGCCGCTGGTGACGCCGCCGGTCGAGATTGACGGGCACAAATATGTCGACGGCGGCGTGGCCGATTCGGTCCCCATCGAGCATGTGCTCGAGGAGGCGGGCTTCGACCGTGCGGTCGTCATCGTCACGCAGGGCCGCTCCTACGAGAAAAAGCCCTACGAGTTTATGCCTGCCGCGCGCGCCCGCTATGCCGACTACCCCTATCTGCTCGAGGCTATCGAGACGCGCCACGACCGTTACAACATCCAGCGCATGCACCTGTGGAAGTATGAGCGCGAGGGCCGCGCGTTGGTCGTTGCTCCGCAAAAGCCGGTCGAGGTCGGCCATGTCGAGCACGATTCGGCAAAGCTTTTGGACCTGTATATCCAGGGCCGTCAGGAGGCAAAGCGCCTGCTCGCGGAAATCCAAGAGTTCGTTGAGCGCTAGCGACGGCGAACCCTCAAAAATGACAACAGCTAAAGGGCTGGAAAAATCACGGCTCGTGGATGACATGTGCAGAAACTCTGGTCGGAGCCAAAATACCTGTTGACTCGCACGGCGAGCGGGGTAATATGGACGGGTTACTTGCAGAGCCCCGTGAATCTCTGTAACAACACGTACTGTACATGGAGGAGTCTAAGTGATTTCGAAATCGACTCACTACGCCAAGCAGGGCGAGGTCCAGCGCAACTGGGTTCTCGTCGACGCCGATGGTGCTGTCCTGGGCCGTCTTGCCACCCAGATCGCAATGATCCTGCGCGGTAAGAACAAGCCCCAGTTCACGCCCAATAGCGACTGCGGCGACTTCGTTGTCGTCATCAACGCCGATAAGGTCCAGCTTACCGGTAACAAGGCCGACACGAAGACCTATTATCGCCACAGCGGCTACAACGGCGGCCTCAAGGCTGAGAGCTTCCGCCAGGCTATGGAGAAGCACCCGGAGAAGGTTATCGAGCGCGCCGTTCGCGGTATGCTGCCCAAGACCACCCTCGGCCGTGCCCAGATGACCAAGCTTAAGGTCTACGCTGGCACCGAGCATCCGCATGCTGCCCAGAACCCCACGAAGATTGAGCTGGAGGCTTAAAGATGGCTGAGAACACCGTTGTCTACCAGGGTACCGGCCGTCGTAAGAACGCCGTCGCCCGCGTCCGTCTCGTCCCCGGCACCGGCAAGGTGACCATCAACAAGCGTGACGCCGAGCAGTATTTCGGCCGTCATCAGCTCGTTGAGAACGCCCTTGCTCCCTTCAAGGTGACCGACACCGCCGGTCAGTTCGACGTTATCGCTCTGTGCGATGGCGGCGGCATCTCCGGTCAGTCCGGCGCTCTGCGCCTGGGCATCGCTCGCGCTCTTCTGAACGCTGGCGACTACCGTGCTGACCTCAAGAAGGCCGGTTTCCTTACGCGCGATGCTCGCGTGGTCGAGCGCAAGAAGTACGGCCTCAAGAAGGCCCGCCGCGCTCCCCAGTTCTCCAAGCGCTAAGGTTTTATCTCCTTTCGAGATACAATGTACAAGCGGGGCCTGCCGATTCCTCGGCGGGTCCCGCTTTTCTTTTTCGACTAGGGTGGGCGGTTGTATATCGCCTGCTAGGGAAGGAGCGATCCTATGCCCCAGAACATCTTCGGTACCGATGGCGTCCGTGGCGTCGCCAATGCCGACCTCTCGTGCGACCTCGCGTTTCGCCTGGGCCGCGCGGCGACCAAGTTCCTTGGTCCGGATATTTGCATCGGCCGCGACACGCGCCTTTCGGGCACCATGCTCGAGAGCGCTCTGACCGCCGGCATTATGGCCGAGGGCGGCCGTCCGCATTGCTGCGGCGTCATTCCCACGCCCGCCGTGGCGCTGCTCACTGTTCAAAACGAGCTCGACGGCGGCATTGTCATCTCCGCTTCGCACAATCCGCCGGAGTTCAACGGCATCAAGTTCTTTAGCCGCAAGGGCATGAAGCTTCCCGATGCTGTCGAGGAAGAGATCAGCGCCTGGGTCATGTCCGAGGAAGCCATGGCTGCCGATACGCTGCCGACCGGTGCCGGCGTTGGCCACATCATCAAGATGAAGGACGCTCGCAAGGCATATGTCGATCATGCCATCGATACGCTTGATGGCCTGAGGCTCGATGGCCTGGTCGTTGCCGTCGACTGCGGTCACGGTGCTTCCTGCCAGACTACGCCCGCCGCGCTGCAGCGCCTGGGTGCCACGGTCCATGCCATCAACACCGATTATTGCGGCACCGACATCAATGTCGAGTGCGGCTCTACGCACCTCGAGCCCCTGCGCGAGCTCGTGCTGCGCACCCATGCTGACATCGGTCTGGCTCACGACGGCGACGCCGATCGCGTGCTGTTCGTGGACAGCGAGGGCAATGAGATCGACGGTGACTACATCCTGGCTATCTGCGGTTCTGACCTCGCCGCTCGCGGCAAGCTCGCCAACTCCGAGATCGTCTCGACCGTTATGTGCAACCTGGGCTTCTCCATCGCTATGAAGGAGCAGGGCTTCGAGATGGTTCAGACCGCCGTGGGCGACCGCTACGTTCTGGAGCGCATGCTCGCGGACGGCGCCGTCATCGGCGGCGAACAGTCCGGCCACATCATCTTCCTGGAGCACAACACCACCGGTGATGGCCTGGTGACGGCTCTGCAGCTGCTGGCCGTGCTCAAGCGCACTGGTCGTACCCTCACCGATCTTGCCGGCATCATGAAGAAGTACCCGCAGGTACTCGTCAACGTGCATTCCGACAACAAGGCCGGTCTGGACGATTGCCAGCCCATTTGGGACGCCGTCGCTGCTGCCGAGAAGGAGCTTGACGGCCGCGGCCGCATTCTGGTGCGCCCGAGCGGCACCGAGCCGCTGGTCCGCGTGATGGCCGAGGCCGAGACGCACGAGCTGACCCAGCGCGTTGTCGACGACATCGTCGAGGTTGTCAAGCGCGAACTTCCCTAATGGTCAAAAACCGTTGCCAAGTGGTAAACTGTTAAGGTTATTTTGATTGATTGGTATGTCCGAGGGGGAGCATGTTCACTAAAGTCCTAAGGTCTTTTGGTATGCGTGGTCGAGTCCTTACGCTGGATGCTCCCATCTCGGGCGACGTCATTCCGCTTTCCGAGGTAAACGATCAGACGTTTGCCACTGGCCTTTTGGGCCAGGGCGTGGCGATTCAGCCCACCGGAACGCGTGTGATTGCACCGGCTGACGCCAAGGTCGAGGCCATTTTTCCCACGGGACACGCCGTTGCGCTTAACACGGTCGATGGCTTGGACGTGCTCATCCACGTTGGTTTGGACACTGTTCAGCTCGAGGGCAAGCACTTTACCGTACATGCGCAAGTGGGTGACATCGTCCATAAGGGCGATGTACTCATTGAGTTCGATCGCGAGGCAATTGCTGCCGAGGGCTACGATGTGACGGTTCCCATCTTGGTGTGCAACTCCGTTGAGTTCTCGAGCATCAAGGGCTCCGTTGGCGTGCATGTCGAAGAGATGGATCAGCTCATCGTTGCTCGCGAGCGCTAGCAAGTGCACGTGGCCATTAGCCTACAATTCAAACACGTTTACGGAGGGCGCCCTTGAAAGAGGACGCCCTCCGTGGCAAGATGGGAAACGTCCGAGGCTAAACAGCTTCGGGTCACCG
>CABVAO010000081.1 GCA_902496335.1 uncultured Collinsella sp. | reverse complement strand
TTTCAATTTCTTCCTTTATCAGACTTCCTACACTTGAAAAGTGCGAACATAAAAACAGTTTCATCAGTATTCTCTTTTATATATAAATTCTTATTTGTTGAACTAAGCCGTGTATACCATACGCTCCGATGAAAGAACGCCCCGATATAGTGAAATTTTGCCGTTTTCCTGCGTACGTGCGTACACACTCCACAGGAATTCTAAGGCGCCTGCCCCCTTAGCACACGGACTTTGGAACAAAGTCTAGTGTGTTACGCCTTGCCAGAGGTGTACGGGCTCCCGGTACGCACGTACGCAGCAATTGCCATCAATGCGCCATATAAGTGGCGATCAAGTTCGTATAAAGCGACCTTGGTTCCGCAAAACAAAAGGCAGGATGCCATCACCACGATGATACCCTGCCTTTGTTCGTTCCTGTTTACCGTTCCGAGTAGTCCTTCCGCAGAATTTCCGATAAAAAATCGTACCCGAACCTTTTCTCGTAAAGAACCGGGTTCGAGTACGAACTGAATGGTGGAGCAATAAAAAACCACCACAAGGGCACTGCTCCCTTGTGGTGGTTTTGGGCTAGGCCTAGAGCGTGTGGCCGTAGGCGTTGGCGGCCTTGATGGCGGCGGCGAACTTTTCGTCGGTGAAGGGCTCCGGGTTGCCTTGCTTCCACTCGTTGGTGGCGTGTGCGTATTCGCACAGGGCAGGGATGTCGGCCTCGGAAAGTCCGACCTGCTCAAGCGTTACGGGCAGGCCCATCTGCTTGTTAAAGGCGGCGTAGCGTTCAAGGCTCTCGGTATCGCCCGTATAGGCAAACAGCACGAGCACGCCCAGGCTCACGACCTCACCGTGCAGATAGGTTCCCTCGCGCGGAATGCTGCACGTCGCATTGTAGAACGCGTGCGCCACGCTCGAGTTGTAGTAGTAATCGTTTTGGTTGGTCAGGTTCGAGACATAACCCGTGTTGACCACGATGTCGAGCGCGATCTGCTTGACGGCCTCGCTCGACAGATTCCGGCGCACGTCCTCAAGACCCTGGACGCCATAAGTAAACAGCGGCTCGGAGCAGGTGTGGGCGAGTGCCAGGCCAAGACCGGCGGTATGCTCCAAATTACCGGCGCTCGTGGCGTATTCGACCTCGGGCTGCTTGGACAGGGCATCACCCACGCCGGCCCAGAAGTACTCCGCCGGAGCTTCGGCGATGATCTTGGGGTTGATGAAGATGTGCGCCGGTCGGTTGGGGTATGAATAGCCCTCGAGCGAGCCGTCGTCGTTGTACACGACGGCAATGGCGGTCGCGGCGGAGCAGTTGGAACAGATCGTCGGGACCGTAAAGACGATCTTCTTGAGCTCGATGGCTGCGGTCTTCACGGTGTCGAGCGCCTTGCCGCCGCCGCAAGCAATGAGCACGTCGGCTTCCTGGCAGGCAGGGGAGTTCACAACCTTGGCAATATTGGCACGCGTACTGTTGGTGCCATAGACGCGCGTCTCCAGGACCTCGACATCGGTACCTTCAAGTGCCGCCTCGATGCCCGGCAGCGCCGCAGCCAGGGCTCGCTTGCCGCCAATGATGGCGACCTTCTTCGCGCCGTACTCTGCCAGTGCGGCGGGCAGCTCGGTAAAGCAATCCTCGCCAACGGTGTAGTCGCTCATTCCAATTGTGCGCATAGGTACCTTCTTTCGTGAGATGGAGTGCTTTCAGGTATTTTGCTCCTAGAGAATGCTCGCGACCACGATAAATTTCTAAAATATGAAACCAATGTTGAGGGTTTTTCGCCGGCGCGGAACGTGCTAGCATACACCGCATGAGCATTGATGGGGACGAGTAGTCGGCCGTCCGCATGCTACAGAGAGCGGGGAGCGCTGAGAACCCGTGCATGCGACCGATGAAAATCACCCCGGAGCTGCGGTCCCAACGGATGTGCCGCACAGGCACATCTTAGTAGATATCGCCGAGATGGTCGTCGATACAGGCCAGCCGAGTAACGGATGCGAGCGCGCGATTACGCGGGCGAGGGCATCTAAGCTGGGTGGTTAAGCGAAGAGCTTTTGCGGGCGTACAGCTCGTTTTGCGGCGCTTCGTCCCAGCTTGTAGGGACGGGCGCTTTTTTGGTGCCCAATGGGCGTGCGCGCCCACGACATGAAAGGGGTACCGTGGCAAACGAGTACAAGCAGTCGATGAATCTGCCCAAGACCGGTTTTCCCATGCGTGCCGGTCTTTCCAAGTCCGAGCCCAAGCGACTCAAGGACTGGCAGGACAACAAGGTCTACGAGCAGGTTCTGAAGAAGAACGAGGGTCACAAGAAGTTCGTGCTGCACGACGGCCCTCCGTACGCCAACGGTCCGATCCACATCGGCCATGCCATGAACAAGATCTCCAAGGACATGATCAACCGCTACTGGATGATGCAGGGTTATGAGGTTCCCTATGTCCCCGGTTGGGACTGCCACGGCCAGCCGATCGAGCACAAGGTCGAGGAGAAGCTCGGCACCGAGAAGTTCAACCAGACCCCCACGGCCAAGATCCGTGAGCTCTGCAACGAGTTCGCTGTCGAGAACATCGAGCTGCAGAAGGCCGGCTTCCGTCGTCTGGGCGTGCTCGGCGACTGGGACAACCCCTACCTGACGCTCTATCACCAGCACGATGCCGCCGACATCGAGGTCTTCAAGGCCATGTTCGATAAGGGCATGATCTATCGCGGCCACAAGCCGGTTCACTGGTGCAAGCACTGCCACACCGCGCTAGCCGAGGCCGAGATTGAGTACTCCGACGAGACGAGCCCGTCCATTTTCGTGCGCTTCGAGATGACTTCCAAGCCCGCCGGCCTCGAGAACTTCGACGGCCCGGTTGACTTTATCATCTGGACGACCACGCCGTGGACCATCCCCTCCGACCAGGCCGTTTCCCTCAAGCCCGGCGCCGCCTACGTTGCCGTTGAGCACGATGGTCGTGCCGAGGTCATGCTCGAGGACCTGGCTCCCAAGTGCTGTGAGGAGTTTGGCTGGGAGTACACCCCGGTTATGGTCGACGGCAAGCCCTATGTGGTTCCCGCCGAGACCTTCCACCACATCCACTACAAGCAGCCGATCTTTGACGGTGTCGAGGGTGTGGCGCTGCTGGCCGATTACGTCGGTGTCGATGACGGTACCGGTATCGTCCACAACTCGCCCGGCCACGGCGTCGACGACTACTTTGCCTGCCTCAAGGAGGGCATCACCGACATCTGCATGCCGGTCGATGACGACGGCAAGTTCTACACCGGTGAGGAGTTTGGCACCGGTGGCCCCTTCAGCGGCATGGATACCGACGAGGCCAACCCGCATATCATCGAGTTCCTGCGCGAGCGCGGCACCCTGGTCCTCGAGAAGAAGATCACGCACAGCTATCCGCACTGCTGGCGCTGCAAGCACCCGGTGCTCTTCCGTGCTACCGACCAGTGGTTCGTCTCGATGGACAAGACGGGTCTGCGTGAGCAGGCTGGCAAGGAGGTCCGCGAGAACGTCAAGTGGTATCCGGCCCATGCCGCCAACCGCATTGGCGCCATGGTCGAGCAGCGTCCCGACTGGTGCATCAGCCGCCAGCGCAACTGGGGCGTGCCTATCCCTAGCTACACTTGCGCCGACTGCGGCGAGAAGGTCATGAACGACGCCACGCTCGACGCCGTCATCAAGCTCTTCCACGAGAAGGGCTCCGACGCCTGGTTCACCGACGCTCCCGAGAGCTACCTGGGCGAGGCCTGCGTCTGCCCCAAGTGCGGCGGTCATCACCTCAAGGCCGATAAGGACATCCTCGACGTGTGGTGGGATTCCGGCGTTTCCTGGAAGGCCGTCTGCGAGTACCGTCCCGAGCTGGAGTATCCGGCGGATGTGTACCTCGAGGGCTCCGACCAGCACCGCGGTTGGTTCCAGAGCTCGCTGCTCACCTCGGTGGGTGCCAACGGTCATGCTCCGTACAAGGCGGTCGTCTCTCAGGGCTTCACGCTCGATGGCCAGGGCCGCAAGATGTCCAAGTCGCTCGGCAATGTCATCGACCCCAACAAGGTCTGCGACGAGATGGGCGCTGACATCATCCGTCTGTGGGTTGCCTCCGTCGACACCAGCTCCGACGTCTCCATCGACCACGAGATCCTTGCTCGTACATCCGATGCCTACCGTCGTTTCCGCAACACACTGCGCTTCTTGCTCTCCGAGCTCGAGGGTCAGTTTGAGCCCGAGACCGACGGCGTCGCCTTTGCCGACCTGCTGCCGCTCGACAAGCTCATGGTTGCCCGTCTGACCCAGGTTCAGGCCGAGGTCGACGACGCTTACTCTTGCTACGAGTTCCCGCGCGCTTACCGTGCACTTTACGACTTCGTGGTTACCGAGCTTTCCAACGTGTACCTCGATGCCCTGAAGGACCGTCTGTACTGTGACAAGCCCGGCTCTCTCGAGCGCCGCAGCGCCCAGACCGTGCTTGCCGAGCTCTTCTCGATGCTCATGCGCGACCTGCAGCCGATCCTGTCCTACACGGTCGACGAGGCCATGGCCTATGCGCCCGCCGGTTGCGTCGACCACCAGAAGTACGCCGCGCTGCTCGATTGGTACAAGTCGCCCATCACGGTCGACGAGGCCAATGAGTTCGAGGGCGTGCTTGAGGCTTCACTCGAGTTACGTAGCGCCGTGACCAAGGCCCTTGAGGATGCCCGTTCTGCCGGCACTTTCACCAAGAGCCAGCAGGTTCGCGTCAAGGCAGTCGTTCCCGCAGAGATGTACGCGCTGCTGACCGGTGATAAGGCCGTCGACCTGGCCGAGTTCTACATCGTCTCCGATGTTGAGCTGACCCAGGGCGAGGAGCTCTCCGTTGCCATCGAGGCAGCCGAGGGCGAGTGCTGCGACCGTTGCTGGAACTACCGCACCACCGTTGGCGAGTACAACGGCCACGCGCATATTTGCAAGCGCTGCGCCGATGCTTTGTAGGTTACGGCGTTCGTAGAACGCCGTAACCTACCGACGCTGCAAACGCCCCTAAGCGGCAATCTGACGTTCAATCGTCGGTCG
>CABVAO010000080.1 GCA_902496335.1 uncultured Collinsella sp. | reverse complement strand
ACCGATGCCGCGACCTGCCAACTTTTCGACCTCTGGTATACCGGCATGTGTGGCGCTCGCCTGCATGCCAAGTACCTTAAACCCGTCTCGGACGAGCCCGTGCCATTGGTACTTCAGTTCCATGGGTATCCGGGTGCAAGCCGCAGCTGGTTTGAGCAGGCGTCGTTTGCGGGCATGGGCATGGCACTCATCGCTCTCGATTGTCCTGGCCAGGGTGGCCCCTCCGAGGATATTGGTGGATTTGAAGGCACAACGGTTGCTGGGCATATCGTCGCCGGTATCGACGGCGACCCGGCCAACCTCTACTATGTCCGCTTGCACCAAGATATTCGCATCCTGTGCCGCATCGTTCGCGAGCTCGAGGGCATCGATCTTTCCCGCGTATTTGTGAACGGCGCGTCGCAGGGCGGCGGTCTGGGCATTGCTACCTGTGCGCTTAACAGCGAGCTTATCAATCGCGCCGCCATCCTCTATCCCTTCCTGTCAGATTTCCGCCTGGTCTGGGATTTGGATGCCGACGACATTGCCTACGAGGGCCTGCGCTATTGGTCTCGCTGGTTTGACGAGGACTCGACTCGTATTGACGAAGCCTATGCCAAGCTGGCGTACTTCGATTCCAAGAACTTTGCCCCTATGGTCAAATGCCCCGTGCTGTTTGGCACCGGCACAGCCGATATCGTCTGCCCGCCAGCGACGCAGTTTGCGGTCTATAACAACCTGACCTGCGAAAAGCGTCATGAGTTCTTTGAAGGCTTTGGCCACGAGGAGATTCAGGATTTTGACGATCTGATCATTCCGTTTTTCTGCAAGGGAGGGGAGGCTCATGTCTAAGTGCGAGAGCAATGTTAATGAGCTGATTGTCCCCGGGCTCGTGGGAATTCCTGGAACGGTTTCGTCAAGGCTCGCAGAATATCGGGACTGGCGCGGTGATGTCCAAGCAGATGTTTCTGATTTAGAGACATGCGCTTCGAATCTTGAGATTCAAGGCCTGGCCATTACGGCGATTGACTTTGTTAACCCCTGCGCCCGTTATTCGGAGGTCTCCTTTGAGCTCGGTGACGATGCGATTCACGCTCGTTTGATCGAGCCTGTCGGTCGTGCCCGAGTGTCTGAGCGCGTGCCGCTGTGCCTGATGTTCCACGATATCGATCGGCCTGTGCGCGGCTGGCATCACATGACGAGATTTGCCGCCATGGGGTATGCCGTTCTCGCGCTGGATGACGATGTTGCTGGTGCGGACGACCTGCAGCGGGGGATTTCTTCGCCCGCATTTGTCAGGCGCGTCCGTTGGGGCTGCGCGTTGGCGAAGGTCGCGCGCAATCTTGATGGCATGGACCCCGACCGCATCTTTGCATGGGGCGAGGGTCTTGGCGGCGGAGTCGCGCTGGCGGTTTCTGCTCTGGACGAGCGGGGCCTCGCCTGCACGGCGGTTGCCAATCCGCTTCCTGGCGGCCTTGAGGCGTTGTCGTCTCGGGTGCGCGGATCGGTGCTCATGGGCACATCGCTTATGGATACCGTGAGCGATCCCAAGGATCAGTTTGCCGTATTCAACGGTCTTGAGTGTGACCGGAGGCATATCATCTATGCAAAATACGCTCACGAGCGCATCAATGCGTTCGAAAATGAAGTCGTCGACTTTTTTAACCAAACGTTCTACTCGTGTTCTTTGGCCTAGACGGCCTGGACACTGCCAACAAGAGTGGGCGGCATAGGGCTGCCCACCAGACAACTAAGGAGATTCTTGTGGCAACTGAGAAATTCACCGGCGTTATCCCTCCCGTCGTTGTTCCCGATACCGAAGACCACCAGCTCGATGTTGCCTCCTTTGAGCGCAGCATCAACCGCATGATCGATGCCGGCGTCGATGGCTTGTTCTTCCTGGGCTCCTCGGGCGAGGTCGTCTTCTCCACCGACGAGCGTCGCCGTCAGATCATCTCCGAGGCCGTCCGTATCGTCGACCACCGCGTTCCCGTTCTGGTCGGCATCATCGACACCGAGACCGAGCGCATGATCGAGCACGGTAAGGTCGCTCAGGAGCTGGGCGCCGATGCGCTTGTCGCCACCTGCCCGTTCTATGCCCTGCAGGGCATGACCGAGGTCGAGGAGCACTTCCGCATCCTGCATGAGGAACTCGACCTGCCCATCTTCGCCTATGACATCCCCGTGTGTGTCCACACCAAGCTCCCGTGGAAGCTCCTTGCCAAGCTCGGTGCCGAGGGCGTTCTGGCCGGCGTCAAGGATTCCTCGGGTGATGACATCTCGTTCCGCTACCTCGTTCAGGAGAACGAGAAGAACGGCCATCCGATGAGCATCCTCACCGGTCACGAGGTTGTTGTCGACGGCGCCTACCTCGGTGGCGCCGACGGTTCCGTCCCGGGTCTCGCCAACGTTGAGCCCGAGGGCTACGTGCGTCAGTGGAAGGCCGCTCAGGCTGGTGACTGGGCTACCGTCAAGGCCGAGCAGGATCGCCTCAATGAGATTTCGCACATCTGGGATGTCACCTCGGGCGTCCAGGGCTATGCCGGTGGCGTCGGCGCCTTCAAGACCGCTATGAACCTCATGGGCATCTTCGACAGCCCGACCATGCCGCGCCCGGTGAAGGCCATGACCGGCGAGAACGTCGAGGCGATTAAGAAGGTCCTCCAGGACAACGGTCTCCTGTAAGGCTTCCCCGGGCACCCGACCTCGCCGTTCAACCGTGCGGCCATGACCCATTAGGTCAATGGCCGCACGGTTTCTCGGCGATCTCGGGCATCTGGAAAACCTTTACCGCGCTGTGACGGCTAGCCTGACGGCGCATTTCCTGTAGTTGTTTTTTATCTCCTAAGGAGAGCGACATGGAGAACAAGTACGTCTGCTCTGTCGATATCGGCGGAACTAAGATCGCGACTGCCATCATGGAGTACCCGGCTGACGGCAGCGTGCCCCATCCCGTTTTTGAGGCCGAGGTTCCCACCGAGGCCCAAGAGGGCGGCGAGGCCGTCTTCCAACGTATCGAGGCGTCCATCAAGGCTGCTCTCGAGGCGAATCCCGATGTCGAGGTCCTTGGCGTCGGTATCGGTGCCGCCGGCGTTGTCGATCCCAAGACGGGCGCCATCGCGTATGCCAACGAGATCATGCCCGGCTGGTCCGGCGTTCAGTTGGGGCCGCGCCTGCGCGAGGACCTCGGTCTTCCCGTTGCCGTCGTAGGCGACGTGCAGGCTCATGCTCTGGGTGAGGCCCACTGGGGCGTCGGCAAGGGCAAGTTCTCCGTCTTGTGTCTTGGCATCGGTACGGGCATCGGTGGCGCATATGTCGAGAACGGCCGCGTGATGCAGGGCTTCCATGGTGCTGCTGGCCATATGGGCCACATCGAGTGCTCGGCTGCCGCCGGTATTCCCTGCGCCTGCGGGCGTTCCGGCCATCTGGAGTCGGTTGCTTCGGGCACTTCCATTGGTCGAATGTACGATGAGCGTTTTGGCCGCGTCGACCCCAGCCGTCCTTCGGTCGGTCGCGATGTGAACGACCTGTGCCGTGCGGGCGACGCAAAGGCGACCGAGGTCATCCATGACGCCGGCTTTGCGCTGGGGGCCAGCTTGGGCTCGCTCGCTAACATCCTGGACCCTGAGGTCATCGTGCTTTCGGGCGGCGTGATTCACCAAGGTCCCGATTGGCGTTCGCAGACGTGGAAGGATTCGGTGCACGAGGGCTATGCCAGCCAGGCGCTCGATCCGCTTCAGGACACACCGATCCTCATCGGTTCTCTGGAGGGCGATGCTCCGCTCATCGGTGCCGCTGAGCATCTTCTTGCCTCGTTGAAGTAAACGTATCTTCTGTAGGAGCCTCCCGAGACAACACGCCTCGGGAGGCTGTTCTGAGAAAGGTTACAGCCTTATGACCGTCGATCCTTTGATCCAGTCCCTGAAGGGTAAACTCGTCGTGAGCGTTCAGGCGTATATGGGCGAGCCGCTTCGTACGCCCGAGACCATGGCTCAAATGTCTCGCGCTTGCGAGCTCGGCGGCGCCGCCGCCATTCGCTGCCAGGGTCTTGCCGACATTGCCGCCATTAAGGGTCGCTGTGAGGTTCCCGTCATCGGCCTGTGGAAAGATGGGCACGAGGGCGTTTACATCACGCCGACGCTGCGCCACGCTCGCGCCTGCGTTGCTGCGGGTGCCGATATCGTGGCGATCGACGCCACCGATCGTCCGCGTCCCGATGGCAAGACCGTCGAAGATACTTTCCGTCCGCTGCACGAGGAGGGCGTGCTCCTGATGGCCGACTGTGCCACCATCGAGGATATTCGTCGTGCTGTCGACATGGGCTTCGACCTGGTGTCCACCACGCTGTCTCATGGTGTTGCCGCCATCGACTGCACCATGGCCGATGGCCCCGATCTGCCGCTCCTGCGTCAGGCGACCGAGGAATTCCCCGGCCTTCCCATCATTTGCGAGGGTCGCGTGCATACGCCCGAGGAGGCTCGCGCTGCGATCGATGCTGGCGCCTGGGCCGTTGTCGTCGGCACCGCCATCACGCACCCCACGAGTATTACGAGTTGGTTCAAGGCTGCGCTTGAGGCGTAAGACAGGCCTCGTATCCGCTCGGGGCGGTATACTCAATATAGGCAATTGACCGCGCGGGATCCGGGTTGCTGGGTCCCGCGCTTGTTTTCGGGAGGCAACACATGCAAAAGGGAGATGCCATGGATGCGGCGGAGCGCTCGGAGCGCATCCCCGATATCGTCATCATCACCGGAATGTCCGGATCGGGTCGCACACAGGCCATGCACGTGTTCGAGGACATGGGCTATTTTTGCATCGATAACCTGCCTCCGCGTCTCATCGCCCAGCTTGCCGAGCTCGTCGGCATCAATACGGGCGTGGGCAGGCATCTCGCCGTCACCTGTGACCTGCGCAGCCAGGGCTTGTTCGATGAGCTGCTCGATGCCGTTGCCGCACTCGAGGAGCGCGAGATGAGCTGTGACATCGTGTTTCTCGAGGCCTCTGACGAGGTGCTGATCCGTCGTTATAGCGAAAACCGCCGCCGCCATCCCATTGCCAAGCCGGGGGAGACTACGGCCGATGCGATTCAGCGCGAGCGCCTGCAGCTGCAGGGTGTGCGCGAC
>CABVAO010000079.1 GCA_902496335.1 uncultured Collinsella sp. | reverse complement strand
CCCCGCCCCACTACTCCACCCACCATATATTGCAAAACACCCCCAAGCATATGTTCGAAAACACAATATGTTGTGTTTACAGCAACAGCGGGATGCCACCTGTAGAACCACGCCCGCGAACCTCAACCTTCAAGTTGACCTTGAGGCGATTTTTACGTCCCTTTACACGCCGTTCACATCGCCCCCAAACTCCCCCGCCCACGGTACACACGGCCCACCACCGCGTCGGTGTCTGGCGAAAAATGGGACGGGCCCCAGATTGCCCATGCGCGCAAAAGTGCGTCTCGGCAATCTGGGGCCCGTCCCATTTAATATTTATAAATATGCAGGTCAGCGAGGTGCTAGCGATGTGCTAGCGGATGCGCCGCCAGATAGACCTCGGTCAGTTGCGTTCGGTCGACATGCGTGTAGACCTGCGTGGTCGATATATCGGCATGTCCCAAGATCTCCTGTAGCACACGGAGGTCTGCGCCGCCCGCAAGCATATGGGTGGCAAAGGAGTGACGCAGCGTGTGGGGATGGAGTCCCACCAGCCCCACCTGGCGCCCGTAGCGCTCACAGATGGCATGAATGCCCTGGCGCGACAGACGGCGGCCGTTCTTATTTAAAAAGACCGCCGAGGTCTCGGTTCCGCGGGCATGGGCCGCCAAGCGAGAACGCCCCTCAGTTACATAGAGCGTCAGAGCTCGCGCCGCGCTTCCCACCAGCGGTGACAGGCGTTCCTTCGAGCCCTTACCGCGAACGAGCACAAAGCCATCGTCGATATGGATATCGCCCACATCGAGCCCCACCAACTCGCTCACACGTAAACCGCATCCGTAGAGCACTTCCAAGATGGCATGGTCGCGCAAGCCCATCTCGCCCTCGGGGAAGTCTTGATCGAGCAGCGCCGAGACATCCTCCACCGATAGATACTCCGGCAAACGCTCAGCCTTTTTAGGCAGGCGCAACGCCGCCGTTGGATTTTGGGCCACAGCCCCATCGCGCACCAAAAAGGCATGCAGGCCCTTCACGGCCGCAAGCGCACGCTCCACCGAGGCATCGGAATAGCCCCCATCGCGACGGTCGGCAACAAAGCCCTCCACGACCTGACGGGTCACCTCTTCAAAAGACACAATACCCGCCCGCTCCAGATAGGCGCAGTACGTCGTCAGGTCACGACGATAGGCCGCAATCGTGTTGCGCGCCAAACCCCGCTCGACCGCGAGGTAATCGAGATACTCCCCCGCCGCCACGGCGAGCGACGAGGGAGTAGCTTCGGTATGTTCCTTATTCGCCGGCACCCTTAGTCCGTAGCGAGGTTCATGGGCGTCACCTGCAGACGGTCGACACCCTCGTGCTGGCCGATCGAAGCGCGCACGAACTCGCGGAACAGCGGCTGCGGGTTGGTCGGGCGGCTCTTGAACTCGGGATGAGCCTGGGTTGCCACATACCACGGATGCACGTCGCGCGGCAGCTCGACCATCTCGACCAGGCGCTCGTCGGGCGACAGACCCGAGATAACCAAACCGGCGTCCTCGAGCTGGTCACGGAAGGCGTTGTTGAACTCAAAGCGGTGACGGTGACGCTCGTAGACGAGCTCCTCGCCATATGCCTCGCGAGCAAGGGTATCGGCGGCGAGCTTGCACGGATAGGCGCCCAGGCGCATGGTGCCGCCCTTCTCGGTCACGTCCTCCTGCGAGCTCATCAGATCGATGACGCTAAACGGGCCGTCCGGATCGAACTCGGAGGAGCTGGCGCCGGCAAGGCCGACGACGTTGCGGGCGAACTCGCACACGGCCACCTGCATACCCAGGCAAATGCCCAGATACGGAATCTTGTGCTCACGGGCAAACTCGGCCGCGAGGATCTTGCCCTCCAGGGCGCGCTTGCCAAAGCCGCCGGGGACCAGGATGCCCGAGGCGTCGCCCAGAACCTCGGAGACATTCTGCTCGTCGAGGCTCTCGCCGTCGACTAGCTGGACGTCCACATGGCGATCATAGAAGACGCCCGCATGGTGCAGGGCCTCGATAACCGACAGGTACGCATCGGGCAGCTGCGTGTACTTACCCACGACGGCGATCTTCACCTTGTCGGCGTGATGGTTGGCGTGATTCTGTTTGCGCAGGAACTCGTTCCACTCGCTCATGTCGCGCTCACGCGGGTCCAGACCCAGGCGCTCGCAAATGCGCAGGTCAAAGTCCTGCTCGGCAAGCAGCTGCGGAACATCGTAAATGCTCGCGCAGTCCTCGTTGGTAAAGACGCAATCGGTGTCGACGTCGCAGAAGCTTGCGATCTTTCCGCGGATAGCGTCATCGATATGGTGGTCGGAGCGCAGCACGATAATATCGGGCTGGATGCCAAAGCTGCGGAGCTCCTTGACGGAATGCTGCGTGGGCTTGGTCTTGACCTCGTGGGCGGCGGCGATATAGGGAACGAGCGACACGTGGATGTAGCAGACGTTCTCGGGGCCGGCCTCCTTGCGGTACTGACGGATGGCCTCGACAAACGGCTGGGACTCGATGTCGCCGATCGTGCCGCCCAGCTCGGTGATGACTACATCGGAGCCGGTCTGCTCCTCGATGCGGCGGAACTTGTCCTTAATGGCATTGGTGACGTGGGGAATCACCTGCACGGTACCGCCCAAAAAGTCGCCGCGACGCTCGCGGGCGATTAGGCTTTTGTAGATGGCACCGGTCGTAAAGTTGGAATCGCGGGTCAGGTTCTCATCAATAAAGCGCTCGTAATGACCCAGGTCCAGGTCGGACTCGTAACCATCCTCGGTAACGAAGACCTCACCATGCTGGAACGGGCTCATGGTACCGGGGTCGACGTTCAGATACGGGTCGGCCTTCTGCATCGTTACTTTGTAGCCACGCGACTTGAGCAGACGGCCCAGCGAGGCCGCGGTGATACCCTTGCCCAGGGACGAAACCACGCCACCGGTTACGAACACATGCTTGGTCATATTGAGTTACCTGCGCTTCCCGTAGAAGTTGTTTATCCACATCTTACGGGTCTTCATTGTAATACTCGCGCCGCGGACCGTTCGCAATTTTTCTCGCGTGCGATTGCATTTCTCAATCTTGAAACAAAACGCCGCCCGGTTTCCCAGGCGGCGTCGCTATGGCAAGGGTTACATGCTGCTATCGATCAGCAACCTCGTCCTCAAGCATTTCTTGAACGAGCATGCCGGTACGGACGCCCTCAAGATACCACTCGCCACGTTCGGTGAGGCAAATGCCATTTGCAAGCTGACCGCCGTCGTCGCTATAACGCGAGACGACATCAATCATGCCTTCGGAATCCAAGCGATCGATTGCGGCGCGGGCACGATACGGCGAAACCCCCACGCGCTCGGCAAGCGTTTTGCGCGAGAAACCATACGGCCCGCCATTGTCTTCGGTTTGCTGGTCGATTTCCATCAACACCAGCACCTCAACACGCTTCATATCGTTGACACTCGCACGACCCTTGCCCGCCATAGCAGCCTCCTCAAACCGAGCACGAGCATCTAACGCGCCGTGCGCGACCGACACACCTCACGATGGCAGGTAATATCCATCATGCGGCATCCCGCTAAGGATGAAACAGTTACGGTTATTGTATACCGCTCAAATTGTTTCTAGGCAGGTAAACGGCTATTTTTCGCCGAAATAGGCGCTTTATTGATCAAAAAGCCGTACCGGGCGCCAACCCGATACGGCCAAAATGCAATGCAATTACCGCGGTGCTTCAAACTTAGCGGTGGAAGAAACCGCGGCGCTCAAACTTGGGCTCGCAGCACACGTTGATACCCAGTTTGCGCAGTACCGTCTCGTCCGTCGGCGAGATAATCACGCTAAAGAAGGCATCGCAACCGCGCAGCTGCTCCAGGCCCGAAAGGACGCGAGCGGCCGTCTCACTCGTGGCCGAGGTGATCGACAGCGCCATAAGCGTCTCGTCGGTGTGGAGGCGAGGGTTTTTGCTGCCCAGGAAATGCGTCTTGAGCTTGCTGATGGGCTCGATCGCCTCATCGCTAATGACCTCGAGCTCAAGGTCGACGCCCGAGACATGCTTGAGGGCGTTCATAATGAGCGAACTTGCGGCGCCCAGGCGCGTGGAGGTCTTACCGGTCACCACGGAGCCATCGGGCATGACCATGGCACCCACGGGACCACCCGTCAGCTGCTCCCTGGTGAGGGCCGCCGAGCGCGCCGGTGAGTAGTTCTTATCGATGCCGGCTTTCTTCATAATAATCTTGAGACGGTCGACTTGCTCATCGCCCACGCCGGTACGGCGCACATTTTCGACCGCGGTAAAGTAGCGGCGGACGATCTCCATCTTGGAAGCGTCGCGACAGGCATCGTCATCGGTGATGGCAAAGCCGACCATATTGACGCCCATGTCCGTAGGACTCTGATAGGGGCTCTTGCCCAGGATCTTTTCCATCAGAGCACGGACCACCGGGAAGGCCTCGACGTCGCGGTTGTAGTTGACCGTGGTCTTGTTGTAGGCCTCCAAGTGGAAGGAGTCGATGATATTGGCATCGTCGAGATCGGCCGTTGCTGCCTCATAGGCGATGTTGACCGGATGCGTGAGGGGCAGATTCCAGACCGGGAAAGTCTCGAACTTGGCGTAGCCGGCGGCGGTACCGTGCTTGTGCTCGTGATAGAGCTGCGAGAGGCAAGTGGCGAGCTTGCCTGAGCCGGGGCCGGGAGCGGTGACCACGACGAGCGGACGCGTGGTCTCGACAAACTCGTTCTTGCCGTAGCCATCGTCGGACACGATCAGATCGACATCGTGCGGATACCCCTCGATGGGATAGTGCAGCTTGGCGGGAATACCGAGCGCGTTCAGGCGGTTGCGGAACACATCAGCAGCAGGCTGGCCAGCGTACTGGGTGATGACCACAGCCGCGACGGCAAAGCCGTTGCCGCGGAACAGGTCAACCAGGCGCAGCACATCCTCGTCATAGGTAATGCCCAGGTCACCACGAGCCTTGTTTTTCTCGATGTGGTTCGCGTTGATCGCGATGATAACCTCGACATCGTCGGCGATGCTCTTGAGCATGCGGAACTTGCTGTCCGGTTCAAAACCCGGTAGCACGCGGCTCGCATGATAGTCATCGAATAGCTTACCGCCAAACTCCAAATAGAGCTTGCCGCCAAACTGCGAGATGCGCTCCTTAATGTGAGCAGCCTGCAGCTCGATATACTTCGCGTTGTCGAAACCCTGGCGCATATATGGCTCCCGTCCCGTTTCCAATTAATGTTCTAGGCGATTATAACGGAGCAGACCCTCCCCAACGCCCAAGCAATCAACTGGCACCAACCAAACGCGCCATCGATAAGTTGCGGTGGAATAGTTCCTGTTTAACCCCTCAAGACGGCCAAACGGGAACTATTCCACCGCAACTTCCCCTTTTTGGTTCAAACAAACCTGGCCTTTGTATCAATAATGGAAACGTCGCAGGTTGAGCATAAGCCAGCGAAAGCCCGCCAGAGTAGGCAAAGCGCCCTCTGCACCAACAATGGAAAGCGCCGCAGGCAGAGGACGGACAGACACTATGACCCAATCCGAGGGCACTAAAAAGATAGGAGCCCCCGCTCGTGA
>CABVAO010000078.1 GCA_902496335.1 uncultured Collinsella sp. | reverse complement strand
GCGTTGCCCTGGGCGTTTCGAAAGAAGTGCTGCGACAGCTGGCCGAGGCCGTGCCTGCGGATCTGCGCAACAGCGACGATTTCTACGACAACTACCCCTGCTACTGGTGGTATTACCATCACTACGGCAACGAGTCTCCGCTCGATTCGTTCAACGATGTGTATCACGAGACCATCCGCGAGCTGGCTTCGAGTTCCGATAGCTCGAGCGCCGGCAGCGGCGGCGGCTTTTCCGGTGGCGGCGGTGGCGGCGTCGGCGGAGGCGGCGGCGGAACGTTCTAGCGAGCGCTTGCTTTGGGGTGGATCTTTCTGGGCGGTTGCCAGGGAAGATCCATCCCATTTTTGTGCATCGAAACGGGCCATGCTTTCCGCTGCGGACCTTCGCACAAGGGGCAGTGGGCAAAAAATGCCAAATATGAGTACTGTTGCCTAGATTGTCACATTTGTTTGTACTAAAAATGGACTCCTAGGTAGCGCGCAGAGATGTGGTGTAAGAGGCGGGGAATGCCCCGCCTCCGCCCTTTCTTGAAAGGGAGGGGACACCGCCTAGAATTCGTCGTTGGAGTAATGAAGGTGACGAATGGAAGGAAAGGCGATGCCCCAAGAAGAGAGTGTACTGCGCCTCGGCCGCGACGAGGCCCTCGAGGCGGCGAGGCTTTGGCAGGAGTGCGGCGACGCGCGCGAGTTCGCGTGCAGGGTGCTGGGCAGCGTGATGAACGCGCTGATGGACTCCGAGGCCCAGCAGATGTGCGGCGCGAGCCGCAACGAGCGCAGCGACGGCAGGGAGAACAGCCGCAACGGCTACCGCCCCAGGTCGCTCAAGACCGCCGTGGGCGACGTGGAGCTCGAGATACCCAAGCTCAGGCACGGCACCTACTACCCCGAGGGCATGCTCGCGCGATGGTCGCGCGTCGACACCTCGGTGGCCGCCATCGTGCAGGAGATGTACGTATGCGGCGTGTCCACCCGCAAGGTCGAGCGCGTGGCGTCCAAGCTGGGCATATCCTCGCTGTCGAGCTCGGAGGTCTCGAGCCTCTGCTCCGACCTCGACGCCGAGGTGGCGGAGTTCCGCCGCCGCGACCTGTCGGGCACGCCGTGCTGCTACCTGTGGCTCGACGCTACCTACATGAGCTGCAGGGTCGGCTCGTCGGTCGTCTCGCAGGGCGTCGTGACCGCGATCGGGCTGGGCGCCGACGGGCGCAAGCACTTCCTGGGCTGCGACGTGGTCGACACCGAGAGCGAGGACTCCTGGGCGGCATTCCTCGGCGGGCTGCGCGAGCGCGGGCTGGCCGGCGTTCGCCTCGTGGTCTCCGACAGCCACGCCGGGCTCGTGGCCGCCGTCTCGCGCCTGTTCCAGGGCTGCGCCTGGCAGCGCTGCGTGACGCACCTGCAGCGCAACCTCCAGAGCGCCTGCTCGGGCAGGCCCGAGGACTCCAAGGCGGCCGTCAGGGACCTCGTGCACGCCGCGGTCTACCAGGACGACCCCGACCTCGCGCGCTGCGTGTGGGCCGAGGCGGCGCCCTGGGTGGCGTCGGTGTCCGCCAGGGCCGGCGAGGTCTTCGAGCAGGCCGAGGACTCCGCGCTGGCGTTCACGGCCTTCCCCAGGGCGCACTGGGCCAAGCTCCGCACCAACAACGTCCAGGAGCGCGCCAACCGCGAGATCAAGCGCCGCTACAGGGTCGTGCAGTCCTTCCCCTCGAGGGAGTCGATGCTGCGCCTGACGTGCGCGAGCCTCATGGAGACCGAGGGACAGTGGTCCCAGCAGCGCGTGTTCTCCGAGGCCTCGGCCGCCGAGGGCTTCGCCGAGCCCGCGGACAGGCCGGCCCCGACAGAGGGGAGGCGCCGCGCGCTCGGGCGGCGCGCCAGGGAGATAGTGGACGAGATAGTCGAGAGGCGCGGTCTCAAGAAGGAGTAACATCGGGACTTGCAGCGACGGACCTCGGGACGCTCTTACACCACGTCTGCGCGCGCCACCGACTCCTAACGAGATTATTTCTCATTAGGAGTCCATTTTATTGTACATTTGGGGAGATACGTTAGTTCATCCAACGCGTCGAGACGTCTAAGAGACCCGAAAAAGCCGAATTGCGCTGCTACTAAAAAGGTAACAGTACTCATATTTGATGTTTTTTGACCACAGCTATTTGCGAACCCCTATATAGCGACCTCAAAAAGGGCTTCGTCGGTCGTTTTGCTCAAGACTGTCCCCAACGACTAGTCATTTAAGAACGTCCCCAACGACTAGGTAAGGAGTGTCCCGGGGTGCCGGCATAAAAGGAATGTCCCTAACTGCCGGGTTTAGGCTGTTAGGTCGAGTTCGTAGAGGAAGCTTTCGCGCGGCATGTCGTGACGGCGCTCTTCGCGGTTGGCGCGGTGCGTGGCCGTGCGCTTAAAGCCGTGCAGCTCGTAGAACTTCCACGAGCAGTTGGAGTCGGTGTACAGGTGCGCCCTCGTCGCTCCAAGCGAGGACAGGTGCGAGACCGCGGCATCGAGCAGAACCGTGCCAACGCCCAGGCCATGGACATCGCGATCCACGGCAAGCAGCGTGACCTCGTTGTCGTGCGGCAACGGGCTGCTCTCGAGCAGGCGGTTGTTGGTTCGGATGGTTGCGCGCACAAACGAGAGATACTCGGCGCAGGCATCAGGCTCCAGCTCACGCATCTGCGATAGCAGCGCGCGTTCGGTATCCATCCAATGCTCGTTGATAGTGACGCCGGAGTTCTGTCCTGCTCGTGCAAGTGCAATGCCGCGCGCCTCGCCGTCAATCACCGCTACCTGCGAAAACGTCGATGACGAAAGGCAATAGGCGAGGTCGCATGCGGCTTCAAGGCGGTTGTATTCATCGTTATCCGAATTGTTATGCCAAAGTTGCCGCAGAATCAGCGCGATGGCGTCGAAGTCTTCGGTATCAAACGGTCGGTAAAGAACCCGCGAGACCATAGTGCCTCTTTCTTTTGCGGATGCATATCGAGCACAGTTCTACCACGCCATTGGCATCAAATTATGGTGCCCCTGTGTTCCATGAACTCACCGTGCCCAGTGCCGTGCCCATCCCCTCCGCTCGCAAACTTTTTCTGCACATGCGCCCGTTGCGGGGTGCATCGATGCGCTCGATGCGCTACATTAAATCAGTATTTTCAATGCCGCTGCGCGAGCGCTGCAGATCGACGTATCACCGACTCACAGAGCACGGCGGCGTACCAGACAGGAGGACTGCATGGGATCTGATGTGAAGATCGCACGCGCGTTGATCTCGGTTACCGATAAGACGGGCGTCGTCGATTTCGCACGGACGCTGGTCGATGACTTTGGCGTCGAGATCATCTCTACGGGCGGCACGGCTCGTGCCATCGAGGACGCGGGCGTTCCCGTAACCCCCATCGAGGAGTTCACGGGCTATCCCGAGATGATGGACGGCCGCGTTAAGACCCTGCACCCCAAGGTCCACGGCGCGCTGCTGGCCCGCCGCGATTCCGAGCAGCACATGCAGGAGGCCGCTCAGCACGGCATTAAGCTGATCGACCTGGTCGTCGTCAACCTGTACGAGTTCGAGAAGACCGTCGCCAACCCCGAGGTCACCTTTGCGGACGCCATCGAGCACATCGACATCGGTGGCCCCTCCATGCTGCGCTCTGCCGCCAAGAACGCCACGAGCGTTACCGTCATTTCCGACCCTGCCGACTATGATGCCGTCCTGGCCGAGATGCACGAGACCGGTGGCTGCACCACGCTTTCCACCCGTCGTCGCCTGCAGGTGAAGGTCTACCAGACCACCGCCGCCTACGACACGGCTATCTCCCGTTGGCTTGCCGCCCAGGCAAGCGACGTGGCGGACACCTCTGCCAAGCTCGAGATCTCGCTGGAGAAGGTCGACGACCTGCGCTATGGCGAGAACCCGCAGCAGAAGGCCACGGTCTACCGCTTTGCCGAGGGCTGCGAGAACACCGCGAGCTCGCAGTTCCCGCTCGTTGGCTCCGAGCAGATCCAGGGCAAGCCGCTCAGCTACAACAACTATCTGGATGCCGATGCCGCCTGGAACCTGGTCCGCGAGTTCGACGAGCCGGCCTGCGTGATTCTCAAGCACCAGAACCCCTGCGGCTCCGCCGTTGCCGAGGACATTACGTCCGCTTACGACTGCGCCTTCGCCTGCGATCCCAAGAGCGCCTTCGGCGGCATCATTGCCTGCAACCGCGAGGTTCCCTATGAGCTGGTCGAGCACTTTGCCGATCAGAACAAGCAGTTCGTCGAGGTTATCATCGCCCCGAGCTACACTGCCGAGGCGCTCGAGCGCATGGCCAAGCGCCCCAACCTGCGTGTGCTGGCCACCGGCGGCGTGGACCACGGCGCCCAGGTGGAGCTGCGCTCCATCGACGGCGGCATGCTGGTGCAGGAAGTCGACCACGTGACCGAGGATCCCGCGACCTTTACGTTCCCCACCGACCGCAAGCCCACCGACGCCGAGATGGCCGAGCTCGAGTTTGCCTGGAAGGTCTGCAAGGGCGTCAAGTCTAACGCCATCCTGGTCTCCAAGGGCAAGGCCGGCATTGGCATGGGCCCCGGTCAGCCCAACCGCGTTGACTCCGCACTGCTGGCCTGCGAGCGTGCCGAGGACTTCTGCGAGCGTGAGGGCGTGGAGAAGGGCGGCTTTGCCTGCGCAAGCGACGCATTCTTCCCGTTCCGCGACAACGTCGACGTGCTTGCCGCGCACGGCGTGACCTGCATCATCCAGCCCGGCGGCTCCAAGCGCGATGACGAGAGCATCCAGGCCTGCAATGAGCATGGCATCGCGATGGTGTTCACCGGAGCCAGGCATTTCCGTCACTAAGTTCCGCCCTGGGACAAAATAATCTCTGCAAAAGACGGCTGCTCCGTTTGGAGGGCCGTCTTTTTGGTATAAGAGGACGGAATGACTAACACGAAAGGTACAACCATGCCCCAGATTGATGATGCCGAGCTGTTTGGCAATGCCGAGGATCAGCGTGCGTACGAAGACTTTTGCGCCAATCAGGAGGCGGTCGAGAAGTTCACGCTCGACAAGCCCGCGCTTGTCTGCCGTTGGCGCATGTCCAACAAAAAGGTGCCCATGCTCAACCGCCACATTCGCGCACTGTCCGAGCGCCTGGTGCGGGGCGAGCCGCTTACCCATAACATGCTCAGCTGGGCTAAACAGCACGTTGAGTGGTCGCTTGCCGAGGGCGATTACACCGCACGCGACGGCGTGCTCATGCTGGTGATCGACATCAACGGCAATGCCGCCATGACGGTGGGCGAGTACGAGCCGCTGGCCGACACGTCGGCCAAGGCGCTGCGTGCCCGTTCTGCCGAGGCTCGCTCCGAAGCCGACGAGACCGGCGTGGCGCCCGAGCTGCTCGCCGCTGTCAACAACGGCGAGCTCGCCTTTGTGGCGCCGGCGGACGAGTTTCTGTGCGGTACGGCGACGCTCATCGAGCAGCTGGCCCAGACCAAGGGCATCCCGGTCACGCGCGTAGACATTCCCGCGCAGCTTAAGGGCGCGCTGTTCCTGGTGAGCGACGAGCACGGCGTGGTTCCCGCCGACGATACCGATGCCGCCGAGGCGGACGCTGCTATGGTCACCTTCTTCGCCGACGGCTACGAAAAGCTCCGCGCCCGTCGCTAAATGATTTTTCTGGGACGGGGATTAAAGAATCATTCCATCTCTGCATACATGCGTACGCTCGAGTAGAGGCTCGAGGTCGAAGTGATGGG
>CABVAO010000077.1 GCA_902496335.1 uncultured Collinsella sp. | reverse complement strand
TGTTCGCGCGAGCTTGCAAGCTTTCATTCGTTTTTGAGCGCGAGCGTGGCAATCAGTTGCATTGGCTGGCTGGCGGTGTTGGCAATTGTGGCGGGTGCCTCGGGCACGGTGATTCGACCGATGGTCGAGAGCTACAGCAAGCAAAAGCGCTTTATTACCGATGCGAGCCACGAGATCAAGACGCCGCTGGCTGTAATTGACGCCGCCAATGAGGTGCAAGAGATCGAGAGCGGCGAGAGTGAGTGGACGCAGAGCATTCACGAGCAGGTCGCGCGGCTGACGGCGCTCACGGAACGTCTGGTGTTTTTGGCTCGCATGGACGAGGGCTCGGCGGGCTTTACCATGACATCGATCGATCTTTCGGAGGCCGTGGACAAGGCTGCGGCGCCGTTTGAATCGGTGGCGGTTTCGCGTGGAAAGCGGCTGTCGACGTCGATCGCGAGCGGTGTGCGGGCCCATGCCGATGCCGCGGCAGTGGCGCAGGTTGTTGAGCTGCTGCTGGACAACGCCACACGCTACGCAAGCGAAGACAGCGTGATCGAGCTGAGCCTGCGTGCCGTTTCGCGCGGTGCGGGCAAAGGCTCGGCCGAGCTTGTCGTATCGAATGCTGTTGATGAGCTGCCCGAAGGCGACCTGGACCGACTGTTCGACCGCTTCTATCGTGCAGACGTATCGCGCAGCTCCAAGACAGGCGGCTCGGGCGTGGGCCTATCCGTGGTGCGAGCCATTGCCGAGGCCCATGGCGGGAGCGCTTCTGTCTGCGGCCACGGCAACCAGATCACCTTCACCGTCCGCTTCTAAAACCTGCCAAAAAGGGGCAGGTTTGTTTTGGCAGGTTTTATCTGGGGAAACGCCGGTGGGGGAGGCTGTGGACGGCGGCTGCGTCTTGGCACGACGCCGTGAAATGGGACATGCTTTCCCCTTGGAGCGCCAAGCGGAAACTCTGTCCCAGTTTGAAGCTTCAGGACGGGACACACTTTCCGCTAGAAGGGCATTCCGGAAACGGCATCCCAGTTTGGACCCTCAGAATGGGATGCCGTTTCCGAGCGGTCCTCCAAGCGGAAAGCGCATCCCAGAATAGTGCCTTAGAGTGGGACGCCGTTTCCGGATGGCACCATCTGCGGAAACGGCGTCCCATTTTGATTATTCGGAATGAAAAAGAGCTGGAGTTGCGCATCGTTGAGAGGCTTTCCAGCTTTAGCAAAACAAACTTATAAGATGCGACGGGCCGCGTCAAGATAATTACCGGACAGCCTAGGAGGCGGCTGGTTGGCTGGCTTAAAACCTAGCGCGTGAAATGACGCTCCACGCTATTCAGCGCGCTTGATAGGATGACGAACCACAGTCTTAAGTTTCTCCGGCGCACACTTGCGTGGATCGGAAAGATAGATTTCGTGATGTAAACGGGTGTCTGAGAAGTCGGGGACATAGCCCTGCTCGGTCGCATATTCATGCATGGCGTCTACGGTTGCCGGCTCGCTGTCGTAGGGTCCGGTATGCATGCATTGAACGCAGAGACCCTCGTCAACTTTAAGCAGCTCGACGGCAGAAAAGTCCAGTTTCTTTTTGGCCGTGGCTTCCGCGACCGCCCAGTCAAAGTCATCCTGAGTGACGAAATCGGGCAGGCGGATGCACGAGATAAAGTTGAAATCGTCCTTGCGTACATAATCGATGTCGCCGCTCGGGGAGTCTTGCCACCAGAAGCCCTCGAGCGGCGGTACCACAAAGTCGAAATAGCCCTCGATACTCCTTGAGCCTTTCTTTGACATCTTGACGGTATAGGCGATGCCGTAAAGCAGCGGCAGGGCATTTTGATACTCGCCACCTTCGGTATTTGGGTCGCCCTTTCCGCGAACGGCAACGTAGCTCATAGGCGGGACAGTTATGATACTCGGCTTGCTTGCAGGTCTGTAGAGCTCCTTGCATTCCTTCTTAAAGTCGAACGCCATGTTGGCCGCCTTTCTGCGTATTGGCCTGCTTAGATAGCGGAATCATATTATAGAAACGAACAGCTGTTCGAATGATTTGGCTGACAGATTGAGATGCGTGCGTTGTGTTTGGCGGTCGGCCTGACCCCATCGATGATTTCTCTGCCTCCCCGGCGCCTCATCTATAGCTGCCGTTTCCCCATATAGAACCTGCCAAAATAAACCCGTCCCTTTTTAGTCGGTGCGAAATGGGTAATACTAAAGAGTTATCCGACCAGATGGGAACCGATCGATGGCTTATATCGAATTCAAAGACGTCATCAAGGCATACGGCGAGGGCGACGCCCGCATTCACGCACTCGACGGCGCGAGCTTTACGGTCGAGCGCGGCGAGCTCGCCATCATTTTGGGTGCTTCGGGTGCCGGCAAGACCACGGCGCTCAACATTCTGGGCGGCATGGATACGGCGACTTCCGGCACCGTGACGGTGGACGGGCGCGATGTGAGCTCCGCTAACGAGGCGCAGCTCGTGGAATACCGCCGCGCCGACGTCGGCTTTGTCTTCCAGTTCTACAATCTGGTCCCCAACCTGACGGCGCTCGAAAATGTTGAGCTTGCGGCGCAAATCTGCCCTGATTCGCTCGATGCCGAGCAAACGCTTTGCCAGGTTGGCTTGGGTGAGCGCCTCGCCAACTTCCCCGCGCAGCTTTCGGGCGGCGAGCAGCAGCGCGTGTCCATTGCCCGCGCACTGGCAAAGAACCCCAAGCTGCTTTTGTGCGACGAGCCCACGGGCGCACTTGACTATAAAACCGGCAAGCAGATCTTGCAGCTGCTGCAGGACACTTGCCGCAAGCAGGGCATTACGGTCATCATCATCACCCACAACTCCGCGCTGGCGCCCATGGCCGATCGCCTGATCCGCTTTAAGAACGGTCGCGTGGAGAGCGAGACGGTCCAGCAAAATCCCGTGCCTATCGAGACGATCGAGTGGTAGCGCCCATGGACCAAGACCGCCAAAACAGCCTACGCCGCGACGCGCAGAACACGGAGCGCGAGCAGGATTTTACGACCTACCGCACTGCCCAAAGCTCAAACGATATGGTGCCGACGGTTTTTCGCCGTGGCATCTACCGCACAATCCGAGGCAGTCTTAAGCGCTTTTTGTCAATCGTGGTCATCACCGCGCTTGGCGTGAGCGTGATGTGCGGCCTTAAGGCGGGTTGCGAGGACCTGTGTGATTCGGTTGATGCCTACTTCGACCAGCAAAATGTCTATGACGTTAACGTGCAGTCGACCTATGGCCTTACGCGCGACGATCTTGCGGCTATCCAAGAGGTCGACGGCGTCGAGACGGCCGAGGGCATTTACACCGAGACCGCCTACACCGCCGTGGGCACAACGCGCGAGCGCGTGGTCGTGCAAAGTCTCTCCAAGGAGAACATCGATCAGCCGGTGCTCGTGAACGGCGATTTGCCCGAGAGCGCCGATGAGGTTGCGGTGACATCGAAGTTCCTGAAGGCTTCGGGCAAAAAGCTCGGCGATACCGTGAGCTTTGCCGCCAATGACGCGAGCTCGTCGAACCAAAGCGCTAAGGACCAGTTTGCCACGAGCGATTACACCATTACGGCCGAGGTCCTCGACCCCACTGATGTGAGCTCCGACTCGACAGTCAACGCCTTTCGCGCTGCTTCGGCGGCGGACTATAAGTTCTATGTGAGCGAGGATGCCGCGACATCTTCTTCCTACTCCGCGGTCCACGTGATCGTCGAGGGAGCCAAGGATCTCAACTCATATTCCGATGCCTACACGGCAAGGATTAACGAGGTCAAGGGCAGTATCGAGAAGATTCGCGACGAGCGCGAGAAAGCGCGTGCCCAGGAGCTGACGGCCGATACGCCGGCGAGCTTGGACGCGGCTGAGCGTCAGGCCGCCATGCTCTTTGGGATCGAGCAGGATAACATCAACCGTATGGCAGAGGGCAGCGAGGAGCGCGTGCAAGCGCAGACCGACCTGGACCAGCGTCGCGCCGCCGCCGACCAACAATTCGCCGATGCCCGCGCCGAGCTTTCCGACCTGGGCGAATGCACCTGGTACATCCAGGACCGCGGCAATATCGCAAGCTACTCGAGCGTGGAGAGCGATAGCTCGTCAATTGAGGCCATCGCCACGGTGTTCCCGTTCATCTTCTTTATCGTCGCCGTGCTTATCAGCCTCACCACCGCCACCCGCATGGTCGAGGAGGAGCGCACGCTTATTGGCCTGTACAAGGCGCTCGGCTATTCGCGCGGACGTATCCTGTCCAAATACGTGGACTATGCGCTGTGGGCTTGTCTGATCGGCGGCGTGCTCGGCAACATCATCGGCTTTGTGGGGCTGCCGCTGTTCCTGTTTACGGTGTTCGATGACATGTACTCTCTGCCCCAGATGCTGCTTTCGTACGACATCGTGTCGTCGCTCGTGTCGGTTGCGCTGTTTGCCGTGGGCGTGGTGGGCGCCACGATTATCGCCTGCCGCCACGAGATGGCCGAGACGCCGGCTTCGCTCATGCGCCCCAAGGCGCCGCGTGCCGGCTCGCGCATCTTGCTTGAGCGCATCGGCTTTATCTGGCACCGCATGGGCTTTTTGAACAAGGTGGCAGCGCGTAACCTGTTCCGCTACAAAAAGCGTGCCCTTATGACCATCTTCGGTATCGCCGGCTGCACGGCGCTCGTGATCTGCGGCATGGGCATCCGCGATACGTCGGTGGCGCTTTCGCCCAAACAGTACGGGCATATCACGCGCTATGACCTGCTGGCGGTTGCCAATCCCGATGACTTTACGCAGACGTGCGCGGCGCTCGACGAGCGAAGCGCGGCCAAGGATTCCGACGTGACCGTGACTTCGACGCTGCCGATCATGACCGACAACGTCACTTTTACGTTTGGCGGCAAGAGCGAGACCGTACAGCTCATTGTGATTCCCGACGACCGCACGGGTGACTTGGGTGACTACGTGCGCCTGGAGGATGAGTCCAAAGAACCGCTCGCCTTGCGTGACGGGGACGTGTACTTGAGCAAGAGCTCGCAACTGGTGCTGGGGATTCAGCCGGGCGACACAGCGCACGTCCAGGATTCGTCGCTCAACGTCGCCAAGGTCAAGGTTAGCGACATTTCGCTCAACTATCTGGGCAACACGCTCTATATGACGCAGAGCACCTATGAGCGCGCGTTCGACCGAAGCGCGCGTCTTAACGGCATCTTTGCGCTGCTTAAGGGCTCATCTTCTGACCAGATTGCGTTTAGCAAGAAGCTTAAGAGCGACGGTTGGCTCACCATCTCGAGCACGGCCGAGCATTGGGAAAATTATGAGGCGAACTTCACTATCATCAATTCCGTCGTGGTACTTGTGACCTTTATGGCGGCGTGCCTGTCGTTTGTGGTGGTGTTTACGCTGTCCAACACCAACATCTCCGAGCGCGAGCGCGAGCTGGCGACCATCAAGGTGCTGGGCTTCCGCCGTGGCGAGGTGCACCACTACGTCAACAAGGAGACGTTGATCCTCACGGCGATTGGCGCCGCGCTGGGCGTGCCGCTGGGTAGCCTGCTGGCCGAGAGCTTTACGTACATTCTGCAGATGCCGTCGCTCTACTTTGACGTTGAGGTCGAGCCGCTGAGTTATGTGCTCGCCGTAGTGCTTTCCTTTGTCTTTACGTTTATCGTCAACCTCGTCACCAACCGAACGCTCAACAAGATCGACATGGTCGGCGCCCTCAAGAGCGCCGAGTAACCTGTTCTCGGGTTCGAGTTGTAGCGAGCTGCGACGTGCCGCAGTCGCTTTATTGCATAAACCGCCCCGCCGAATGCATATTTCGGCGGGGCGGTTGCTATTTGTCCACAGGTACCCCCGGGGGCGGCGTACAAATTCCGGAGTATTCAGCATCCCGGAGCCCGCGGGCGCGCAAAACTGCGCTGAAAGCCCTGATTAAGAGCCCCCAGCGCCTCAAGAGCCGCTCATTTTCCACAGGATGCGGCCCATAGTGCCTGCCTTTCGTCCAAAATCCAGTATGCAGGC
>CABVAO010000076.1 GCA_902496335.1 uncultured Collinsella sp. | reverse complement strand
CCTGCTCGCACGGAGAGCACATTAAGTGCTCTCCGGCTCGTGCGGAACTCGCGATCGACCTTATATATTTGCCCTCCCCGGGGCTCCCGCACAACGGGACCTCAGTTGGGTTCTATCCCGGTTGCAGTTGCTTCGCTCCTGCACCACTTGGCTGGTGCGGCGGTTTGGCATTGGAACGGTTCTTTTTCTGATATATGCTGGCTGCGGCTCTTCTTTTGGGAGGAGTCGCTTTTTTGTTGCTAGGAGGTTGGCCCGTGGTTGATGGGGATGCTCGCTCTGAGCTGCTTTCTGCGGATTGGAATGGCGAATGGATGCGCTTGCAAGCTGGTCGGCATAGGGCTGATGATTCTTTTGAGTGGGATAAGCGTGCTCAGCATTTTCGTCCGCTGGAGACTGCCCCGTATGCGCGGGATTTTATAAAACTGCTGGCGCTTGAGTCTGGCGAGTCGGTGCTCGATATGGGATGTGGGGCTGGGTCGATTGCCATTCCGCTTGCTCAGGCTGGGCATTCCGTGATTGCAACCGACTTCTCTCCTGCCATGTTGGGCACCCTTGATGCCGGCATTGAGTATCACGGACTCGAGGATCGCATTACGCCGCTTGAGCTTGCTTGGGATGACGATTGGGATCTGGTTGGGCCGGTTGCCAAGGCTGTAGATGTTGCCTTTGCGAGTCGCTCGGTTACGACGACCAATCTAAAAGACGCGCTTGCCAAGCTTGATCGTACGGCTCGTCGTCGTTGTGCCGTCACGATGGTCGCCAACTCCAGCCCGCGCTATGACCTGCACCTGATGAACGCCATCGGTGCCTCGGTTACCTGCAGCAATGGCTTTGTGTACGCCTTCAATATCCTCATTCAGATGGGTGCCCTGCCGCAGGTTACGTACTTTGAATCGACTCGTCGCGATACTTTCGATAGCCTTGAGGCGGGCGTGGCAGATTTTTCCCGTATGCTCGAGCATGGCAACAAGGATAAGATCGACCGCCTGCGCGATTACATCGCCCAGCACATGATTGAGAACCCTCATGCCGGTGAGCCGGGCTCCAAGGGCGTGCCGCAGGGGCGCTATATGCTCGACCATATCCGTAAGGTTCGCTGGGCTTTTATTGCATGGGAGCCGGTCTCTGAACCCCGCTCATAGCCTGTTCGCAGCCCGCGCCGCCCACTCACTCGGCATCCGCATTCTTTTTGAACTGGGCAAACGCGCTCCACACCACGCCGTTCCTGCGCTATCGTGGGACAGCTCACGTAGATTAAGGCCCCGTCGCGGGGCGCCCCATACATAGAAAGCGAGAACCCATGGCACTGACAGGAGCCCAGGTCAAGCAGCTTCGCAGCATGGCCCATCACCTCAACCCCGCCATCATCATCGGCAAGTCCGATGTCAACGAGGGCACCGTCGAGCAGACGGTCGCCTACCTGGAGAAGCACGAGCTCGTTAAGTGCTCCGTGCTCGATGGCTCCAGTCTTTCCGCCCGCGAAGCCGCCGAAGAGCTCGCCGAGCGCTGCCACGCCGAGGTCGTCCAGGTCATCGGCCGCAAGTTCTCGCTGTATCGCGAGTCCTCGCGCAAGGACATCGAGAAGATCAAGCTCGTCTAAGAGCCAATGATCCGGCGAGCCAACACATAGCAAGCTTACGGGTGCCCAAGTACTTCGGGCGCCCGTTTTTTATCGCTCGACCAGCACGCGATTGAGCCGCCCCTCCACCAAGCGCTCGTATAGACGCCGCGTCTCGGGCTCGGGCACGCCATTGACCTGCTCCCTCAGATGGTGCATATGCCCGCTGTATAGCTCAACGATATCGCGCCGCCGCCCCGCCGCACTGTAGACGCGCATGGCGCAGCGCACCATATCCTCACGCGCCGTTTCCTGCCGAAGCCCCGACTCCGCTAGCCAAATCGCCGACTGCAGATCGTTTTCTTCTAGAGCGGCATTTGCTCCCTTAATCATGCAATCGATGTACTTTGACTGCATAATGCGTCGCATACGCAAAAAGTAGGTGGGATTACAGCCATTGGGAACATACAGCGGTCCGGCATAAAGCTGCTCAATCTTAAGGCACAACTCGACCAGATGGGGTCCGCGCGCACCCGTGCGATTTCCCAAAACCTCGCGGCTTATCTGGTCAAACAGCCGTACATCGGTCTTGACGTAGTCGCCGTTGAGTCCAATGCATTCATTTTGGATGAGCACACACGACTTGCCGTCTGGCGTCGGCCCCAAAGCCGACCGTAAGCGCGATATCGTCGAGTACAGGTTGTTGCGGGCGCTATTGAACTCGGCATGGGGCCACAGCTCCATGGCCAGCGTCTCACGATCGACGAGCGCATCCATGCCCAGCGCAAGCCGCTCGGCAAGCGTCGCCGCCTTCTTGCGGCGCCACATTTTGTCCGTGATGGGAAACCCGTCGCGCTCGGCGCGAAACGCACCAAACATGCGAATCTCGATATGGTCGATGGTATCAACGGCTTCAACCTCGCCGGCCTGGAACAGGCGCTCGCCCTCCCCTTCCAAATCGTTGCGCAGCGAATACCGCGACAGCTCGCGCACGGGAAGTTTCTTGCGTATCCTGGTCGCCGGCTCGCCCAGACAATGCATGGCAAGGCGCGCAAAGAGCCGATACGATGGCTCTAGAATCCCTGCACGATTCATGGACATCCAGGCCGCAAGATCGCTGTCTCGGCCCGCACAGGCCAAATGCAGCGCCACCATCCAGGCCTCCGCTCCACCAACCTGCGTCTGGCTTATATCGAGTAGCTCCGCTTCCTCGCGCACCGAAACCATCGAGGTGTTACGCAGATATGCCGCGCGCTCCAGCAGTAATGCGTTATCTCGCATGTACGCAATCGACTCCTCGGCAAGTTTGAGCACTTGGACCGCACGGAACTTTGCATTAACCGGCCGTCCCTCTGCCAGCGACTGCCAGCCTTCTAGCAACAGGCCAAACAGCTGAATCTGGTTGTCGCGCATGCGCACGGCAAAACGATCGAGCTCGTTGAACGCCGCATCGTCGGTTACCGGCAAGCCGGAAAGGAGCCGCCGTGCCGCCAACACCATGCGCACCCAGATAGCCATCGCCTTAAGCCCACGTACGTCGAGCGCCTCCCGCACCACCGTCATCTCGTCGTCGCGCTCGTCGGTTCCCGCAAACGACCCATCAAAGAGCTCCACCAGCATGCTATCGGCCCGTATAACAATCCCCGCGATGTCGAGCTCGCAGTCGTAGGCCCTGCTCGTTTTGAGCTGCTGTAGAACGCCGCCGTCATTTCCCCGCTCGGTCAAACAGCGCTTGACCTCGATATGCGCAGACAACATATCGAGTGCGGTATGGGATGTCTCGATTTCTGGCACGGCCAGATTCGTAGGAAGCCCAAGCCCGTTGTCCCCATAGCAAACAGCCGTCAGTGTCTGGGCCATCCTCCATGAAACAGGGTCTATTTCGCAGGCCGCCCGTTCGCCCCCGCGCTCGATGACCGATGCCATATAGCGGGCGAGCTTTGTGTTGGACACGCTGACCGCCGCCAGATAGATGCCGAGCGCCTCGTCAGGCGTCGGCTCCGATGCCTGACCATCTGCCTCGTTCTTTCCCAGCGCCGCGCGGCAGACATCCCCTCCATGCCCCGTCAGGGCCAGATCGACCCCATACTGCCCGGCAAGCTCCAACACCGCACTGCGGTCCAAAAACGCGTCCGCGAGGTCCATCGCGGTATCGCAGCGCCCCGCTTTAATCAAAATACGCGCCGCCCGCACAACGAGTTCGGGGCGAATTTCGGCGACCAGCTTGCGCAATCGCAGGCGTGCGTTGTCTTCGGTACCCAAACAGGTAAAGCTCCGGTCTGCCGGATCAACGCCAAAAATGGGATAATCGCGGACAAGATAGGACTGGTCAATCGCCGAAAGCCTAACGCCGCAAGCCTCGAGCTCCGAAATATTGCCCTCACCCATTAAGACCATCAAACATGCCACACTAAACAGGGCGTTGTTCTCGAGCGACGCCAGATCAACAAGTGCCGCACCGTAGATATTGACGATCTCGTTTTCGAGCATCTGGGCAACGTCTCCCTGCCCGTATAATCCCGACTGCATAGCCGAGACGAGCTCGGGCACGCCCTGCGTAAGCTGGTAGAAGTCGAGCGATGTGCTGATCGAAAACGCCGATGCCCACGCCGAATACTCATAGGCATGCACCTTGAGCATCTGCGCGTTGACTTTAATCGAATCGCCCAGTCCATGAATCAGCTGGCGATTCGAAGGACGGCAGCTCATAAAGACCCCAACCCCCATAGCACGCAGGCTTCGGATTCGGTCGATCAGCTCCTCGGTCTCGCTCTGGCTGAGGTTAGGCACGTTATCGATTGCGATCAGGGAGTGCGGCTTGTCCTTAAGCTCTTCGGTAACGACCTCGAGCTGCATAAACACCTCGCGCCCAATGGCGCGATCTGCCTCGATGATCCGCACGGGACCTCGCGTCGGATCGTTTTTAACCTCTTGGGCATACTGCAGCAGCACCGAGGTTTTCCCAAAGCCATCAGGCGCGTAGAGGACTACGATGCCGGCCTTTCGGCCCTTGGCGATAAGTTCGTTCATCAAGCGATCGCGCCGCACCGTATAACTACTGCCCAGCGGCATAAGCTCGAGGTCGTCCGTATTGCCCAAATCGTTAACCATGCCCGCTCCTCAACTCGACCACATGGACACCGTAACGCTAGACCATATGTATCGCTAGATGAATAGAGCGATGCTACGGTTTAGGATGTTTGTTGGTACGCAAATGGCAAGTTTTTGTTCAGCGTGGTCCGATTGAAACTTATCCCCCAACCAATCAGTCTTTGCGCAGGTCAATGCGCTTGCCAGCTTGTCCCATCCTTTGGCAGTGTACCTCAAATGAGCGCTGTTCAATTGTGTTGCGCAACTCACCTAGCGCCAGCTACCGTCTGCGACCTTTTCATAGCATTTATGCATAGTATCTGTTATGGAATGAATCATGCTGCACCTAACGCACCCGTCAAGTTCGCTGCAAGATTTTCGTCAAGCACACGGCGCGCGCTCAGCAAAAAGGCCCCCGCAAAGCGGAGGCCTTCGGCAAAGCTATGTCGAGGTGATAGGCTTTCGCTACTCGCAGAGCGAAAGGGCGGCCTCGTCGGCAACGACAACGCAGTTGGTGTGCAGTTGCAGGATCGAGGCAGGGCACTGGGGGGTAACCGGACCATAGCACATGTCATGCACGGCCTGAGCCTTGGCCTCGCCGTTGGCGACGACCAGGATCATGCGGGCATACATGATGGTCTGGGTACCCATGGTGTAGGCCTGACGGGGAACATCGTCGATGCTGTCGAACAGGCGGCTGTTGGCCTGAATGGTGCTCTCGGTGAGGTCGACGCAGTGCGTGCCCTTGGAGAAGTGGTCATCGGGCTCGTTGAAGCCGATGTGGCCGTTGTTGCCAATGCCGAGCAGCTGCAGATCCGGGTAACCGGCGGCGGCGACGATCTTGTCGTACTCAGAGCAGGCAGCGGCGGCGTCGGGGTTGGAACCGTCGGGCACATGCGTGTTGTTCAGGTCGATGTTGATGTGATCGAAGAAGTTCTCACGCATGAAGTAGTGATAGCTCTGGGGATCGTCGTGCGAAAGGCCGCGATACTCGTCCAGGTTGTAGGTGCTGACCTCGGCAAAGTCGACGTCGCCCTTCTCGTACCAAGCAGCGAGCTGCTTGTAGGCACCGATCGGGGTGGAGCCGGTGGCAAGGCCCAGCACACAGTCGGGCTTGAGGATAACCTGCGCCGAAATGATATTGGCGGCCTTGCGGCTCATATCCTCGTAGTCTTTAGCTTTAATGATCTTCATTACGCGTCCTTTCTCGTACAAGAGAGGCAAGGCTCCCTTACAAGCACTTGCCCGCGGCCCGCGTCGGCCGCAACCAACGTGTGCGGCCACCAGGGCGAGGTCGCGTAATGTATGTGTCTCGTGTCTAGCCGCGTCGAGGCCCCTGCCCGTCCACGGTGACCCGAAGCTGTTTAGCCTCGGACGTTTCCCATCTTGCCACGGAGGGCGCCCTCTTTCAA
>CABVAO010000075.1 GCA_902496335.1 uncultured Collinsella sp. | reverse complement strand
CCGTCCGCAGCTTTCGCATCTTAGAACGGCGCGTACTCGTCGTACAGGTCCTCGGCCTCGCCGGAAGCATTGACCTGCTCGACGCGGGTAACGCCGGGCACATGCTCCTTCAGGATGCGCTCGATACCCATGGAAAGGGTTAGCGAGCTCATGGGACAGCCGGCGCAGGCGCCCTGCAGTTCCAGCTTGACGACGCCCTCGTCGTCGACGCCCACATACTCCATATCGCCGCCGTCGGCCTGCAGGTTGGGGCGAATCTCTTCAAGAACCTTCTTAAGCAGCTCTTCGTTAACAGCCACAGGGGCTCCTTTCTCACAACAACGCGGGCACGCCCGCGGACAGAAGCTATGTTACTACAGCCATGTACCCGCTCACGAGCCGTCCATGCGCGCAGACGCGACTTTCACGAGTAGTCAATTTGGGACGGGGCTCTTTTGGCTGTTTTACCGCCAGCTGGCGTTGGCACGCGCTACTGCTGAGCTTGTCCCCCGGTACCAATCTGAACATCGACGATGACCTGGCGGTAGCTGATGCCACAGGAGTCGAGGATGCGGCGGCTGATGCGTCCGTCATCGGTGTCGGCGTACTTGTTGTCCAGGTAGACGACCTCGCCCACGCCCACCTGAGCCAAAATCTTGGCGCAGTCGTGGCACGGGAACAGCGTGACGTAGACCGTGGAACCCTCAAGGTCCTTGAGCGAGCCACGGTAGTTGAGCACGGCGTTTGCCTCGGCATGGACCACGTAGTTGTGCTTGTCCTGCAGCGGGTCGTCGCTCGTACCCCACGGAAAAAAGTCGTCGTTGAGCGCCGAGGGCGTACCGTTGTAGCCCACCGAAAGGATGCGGTGGTTGGTGTTGGCGATGCACGCACCCACCTGCGTGTTGGGGTCCTTGCTGCGGCGCTGCGCGGCGATGGCCACGCTCATAAAGAACTCGTCCCAGCTAATGACGTCCAGGCGCTTGCCTGACGAAGTTTGATGAAGATCGTCCGACATGGCAGACACCTCCGTAATCGCAATAGTTTGACCCATTGTAGCAGGTGAAAGGTAGGGGCGTTTATCCCACCGACTTCCTCGTCCTACGCGCGGCGGGGCTTTTGGTTGATGCGGTAGAGCTCGGCCAGTCCTCGCAGCGTCAGCGCGTCGTCTACCGTCAGGCTATGGCCGACCAACGCCGCGAGCGCCTCGGCATCATCGCCGGTGATGATGATGGGCACGCTGCCCTCGCCCGCCGCCTTGGTCGAGCGCATCTCGGCAAGCACCATATCGAGCATGCCGTCGATGCGGGCCACCTCGCCCAAAACCACGCCCGAGCGCATAGCCTCACGCGTGTTGCGGCCGATGACGTGTGTCGGCGCCGAGGGCTCGACCTGGGGTAGGCGCGCCGCAGCGGCCGAGAGCGAGCGGGCGCCGAGCGCCAGACCCGGCGCGATGACGCCGCCGACAAAGGTTCCGTGCGTATCGATGACCTCGATATTGGTCGTAGTGCCCAGGTCGATCACGATGCACGGAGAGCCGTAAACGGCCCGGGCCGCCACGGCGTCGGCGATGCGGTCGGGGCCGATCTCGGCCGGGTCGTCGTAGTGGACGGGCATGCCGGTCTTAAGTCCCGGCCCCACCGTGAGCACGCGCCCCGTGCAGATGCGGGAAAGCGCCGTCTTCCACGGGCGCTCGAGCGCCGGCACCACGCAGCTCAGCACTGCGGCCGCGGGAACGAGTGCACCCGGCATGCCCGCATCGGCCGCTAGCGCGGCCATGACTTGAGCGAGACGCATGCGCGCCTCGTCTGCTGTGATGCTCGACGGCGTGGTGATCTCGCACGTCGCAAGCGGGCATTCCTGCGCCGCGGCCGAATCCTCGGCAAACAGACCAAAGCGAATGAACGTGTTACCCACGTCGATCGTCAATATATATGCGCACCCATTAAGCATCGTCGGCGCTCCTTTCATCTGCCCAGCAGTATATCGCCTACCTAAACCAGCCATCCCAAAATGACTAGCTTGCCGCTATACTGGTGCGCGGTCGTGCGCGAGCTCACGCAGCGGCCCTTGGTAACCCGACTTCCCGCGCCGTATCCGTAGCGGCGCTTGCGGGGGAAGCGGATATACGCAAAGGAGTTCTATATGAGCAATCCCTCGAACCGCACCTCGATGCGCGGGCAACTCACGCTGCGCGGCGTCGTCATCGGCGTCCTTGGCTGCGTGATCATCACGGCAAGCTCGGCCTATACCGCCCTCAAGATGGGCGCACTCCCCTGGCCGATCGTCTTCGCAGCCGTCATCTCGCTGTTCTTCCTTAAGCTCATGGGCAACGCCAGCCTCAACGAGGCCAACGTCACCCACACCATCATGTCCGCGGGCGCCATGGTCGCCGGCGGCCTGGCGTTTACCATCCCGGGCGCCTGGATGCTGGGCTATGCCGACCAGATCAGCTGGCTCGACATGTTTATCGTGGCACTCGCCGGCACCATCCTGGGCCTGCTGGCCACCGCGCTCATCCACCGTCACTTTATCGTGGACGCCGCGCTGGAGTTCCCCACCGGCAACGCCGCAGCTCAGACCCTGCGCGCCACCGAGGCCGGCGGCAAAACCGGCAAGCAGCTCTTTGGCTCCATGGCCATCGCAGGCATCTACAGCGTGCTGCGCGACGCCCTGGGCGTGGTGCCCAGCATGCTGTGCACGCTCAACATCCCCGGCGTGACCTTTGCCATCTATAACTCGCCCATGCTGCTGTCCATCGGCTTCCTCGTGGGCTTCGCCCCGGTCGCTTTCTGGTTTGCCGGCGCCCTGTTGGGCAACTTTGGCATCATCGTGGGCGGCACCGCTGCCGGTCTGTTCGACGTTATGACTGCGCAAGGCATCGTCAAGTCCCTGGGCATGGGCCTCATGATGGGCTTTGGCGTCGCCGTCGTCCTCAAGGACATCCTGCCGCAGGTCGCCGGTATCGTCCGCGGTCTTGCCGCCGACAGCTCCACCGACACCGACGAGCAGTCGCTCATCTCAGGCTCGCTTAAGCTCGACGCCGGCATTATCGGCCTGGGCACCGCAGCCATCGCTGTGATCGTTGCCATCGCGCTCGACCTCGGCCCTGTTCCGGCCGTCATCGTCACGCTATTCACCTTTGTCACCACCATTATGAGCGCGCAGAGCTGCGGCCAGACGGGTATCGACCCCATGGAGATCTTTGGCCTCATCGTCATGCTCATCGTGGCAGCCTTCGCGCAGCTCGCACAGGTCAAGCTGTTCTTTATCGCCGGCATCGTAGCCGTGGCGTGCGGCCTTGCGGGCGACGTCATGAACGACTTTAAGGCCGGCGCCGTACTGGGTACCAACCCGCGTGCACAGTGGGTCGGCCAGGCCATTGGCGGCATCGTGGGCGCCCTGGTCGCTGCCGCCGTCATGGTCGCGCTCGTCACCGCCTATGGTCCGGACGCCTTCGGCCCCGACAAGAGCTTTGTGGCCGCGCAGGCAAGCGTCGTCGCTACCATGGTCTCGGGCATCCCGAGCGTGCCGTGGTTTGCGGGCGGTTTTATCGCCGGCATCGTCATGTACTGGCTCGGCATTCCGGCCATGATGATCGGTCTGGGCGTGTACCTGCCGTTCTACATGTCGCTCACGGCCTTCTTGGGCTCCTGCGTCAAGCTCGCCTACGACAAGTGGGCCGCACACCGCGACGCCGAGGCAGGCCTTTCGGACGAGGAGAAGGCTGCCAAGGACGCCGCCTTCCAGGAACAGGGCTTGGTTGTCGCCAGCGGCCTGCTCGGCGGTGAGTCCATCGTCGGCGTTATCCTGGCGTTTGTCTCCGTGGGCTTAAGCCTGCTGGGCTAAGCTGAGCAGCTGCTCGACAGCAACCATATTGCCTACGATTTGCCCGGTCGGTAGCTTTCGCGGCTACCGACCGGGCTTTTTGATACCAACGCAAAGAAAGGCCGGCGCGCTGCGTTTAACAGCACGCCGGCCTTGTCGGTTAAGCCATCGAAGCGTTCCTGCTATGAACCGAAGTTCGTTGCAGAAACTACGCTCGAAACGCTACATCTGCTTGCGACGACGATCACTCAGCGTCACACCAGCGGCCACGAGGGTGATACCGCCGATAACGAAGACCTCGCCCGCAAGCGCGGAGTCATCACCGGTCTGGGCGAGCGCAGCGTTCGCAGCCTTCTTCTTGGCGACAGGAGCCTTTGCAGCAGCCTGCGCAACCTGAGGCTTGGCCTGCGGCTCGGCCTTGGGATGATACTTGTCGTACTCGGCCTGCGCGGCAGCCAGGGCATCCTTGGCATCGCCAAGCTCGGCAAGCGCGGCGGCATAGGCGTCGTTGGCATCGGACAGTTTGGCATCGGCATCGCTCAGAGCAGCCTTGAGACCAGCAGCGGCATCGACGGCGGTCTTATAGCGAGCGTAGGCAGCGTTCAGCTTGACCAGCTTCTCGTTGCCCGTCGTGCCCGCGGCAAGGGATGCCTTGTGGTCGACAGCCTCAAGATCGGCCTTGAGTGCCTCATCGCTGGCAAGCTCGGCCTTGGCCTTGACGATCTCGAAGTTCGCATCGACGACGGCTTCGTTGGCGGCCTCGAGCTGCTTCTGGGCATCGGCGACACTGGCCACGGCAGCGTCGCGGGCGGTCTTGGCGTCGTCGACCGCTTTTTGGGCTCCAGCGAAGCGCTCGAAGGCCTTGTTCGCGGTAGCCAGCTCACCCTCGGCAGCCTTGACCTTGGCCTGCGCATCGGACACAGCCTGCGCCTTGGCGGCAACCGCCTGCTTGGCGTCCGAAAGAGCAGTCGCGGCCTGGACATCTTCGGCCTGGGCCTTGTCTACACCAGCCTGGGCGGCATCGTCGGCCTTCTTTGCCTCGCCAAGCGAGCCCTGCTTATTCGCAAGGTCCGCCTGGGCGGCATCGCGCTTGGCGGCAAGGTCCTTGACCGAAGCGGTAGCGTTGCCATACGCCTCGTTGGCCTGTTCGGACTTTGCCTTGGCGGCATCGCGGGCGCTGCGAGCCTTCGCCTTGTGAGCAGCGGCCTCGGCTGCCTTCGTCTTGCTGTCAGCAAGCGTGGCGTTTGCCTTATCGAGAGCTGCCTGGGCAGTGGCAGCCTCGCCCTTGGCGGTATCGAGGTTCTGCTTGAGGGACTCGATGTCGATTCCGCCGAGCGCGTCCTTCGCGGCGTTGTATGCCGTCTTCGCGGCGGCGGTGCCGGACTTAGCCTTCTCGTACTCGCCCTTGGCGGTGTTCACGTTCGTGTCTGCCGCGGTATAGGCGTCATGCGCCGCATCCTGCTTATTTACTGCTGCGAAATAAGCTTCCTTGGTAGTACCGAAGGTCTTCTGCGCTTCCGCCAGCTTATTCTGAAGCTGCTTCAGCTGCTCCTTCTGCTCCTGCGTGCCGCCTGCGTTGTATGCGGAATCGATGTAGTCGTTCAGGAGCTTCTTGAACTCGGAGACAGTGAAATCAGCCTCACTGTCAAAAGAGCTGTAATCGAAGATTGTTACCTCGGAATCGGTGTTCTTACCGCTACCGGTCGCGATGCCGATAGTCTTCGTGCCGGCATCGATGATGTTGAGATAATGCCCGCACTCATGGTAGATGCTGCTGTAGTGCTGGTAGATATAGTAGGAATCATATCGATGGTTCCCAAGGTCACTATTCTTCTCGACGTACTTATCGAATGCCTCTTTTTCCTGAGTGTAGAGACCGGTATATGGCCAGCCAAGCGTATCCTCGATCTCGCCGCCGGTATATGCACCGCCGCCGGCAAGATTTTCTCCATTGTCCCAGTAGCAGCCCGAGTGTCCCCAGATGTTCGATGAATATGATACATTAAGGGCGGCTGCCGCAGTCATGCGGAGGCTGACGCTGAGCGCCGACTGACCGTTCGCCTTGCGGAGGTTGTTCTGGGTGTCGAGATATGTCAAGGCGTTGCGCATCTGCTCCAGGGAGAGCGGGTTGGCGTCGCGAGACATGTCATGATCGACGTACTGGTCATACCATTCGGCCTTGTCAGCGGCACCGGTCAGCATCGATACGGCTTCCTGGGCGTTCTTTTTCTGCGTGGCTGTGAACTGGCTGCCGCCGATGATGTAGT
>CABVAO010000074.1 GCA_902496335.1 uncultured Collinsella sp. | reverse complement strand
TGCTCGATAGTGCCCGTGACCCGCATTTGCGCACTCCTGCCGCCTGGGGTCTTTCGTGGGTGTGGAACCATCCTCAGGTGACGATGCTGCTTTCGGGTATGACCGATACCGCGCAGGTGGATGAGAACGCGGTGTTGGCCGATCGGGCTCTGCCGGATTCGATGACAGCTACTCAGCTCGATGCCATCGCGCACGTGCTGACGGAGTTTGAAAAATCGAATCGCGTGCCCTGCACGGGATGCGGCTACTGCATGCCATGTCCCAAGGGTATCAACATTCCCGGCTGCTTTGCCGCCTACAACGCGAGCTATGCGCACAGCTGGTTTACGGGGCTGTCGCAATACTTTACGGCGAGTGCGGTGCGCACGAGCGAGCCCAAGCTGGTGAGCAATTGCGTCAAGTGCGGCAAATGCGCGCGCCACTGCCCGCAGCATATCGATATCCCCGAGCGTCTCGATGACGTGCGCCGACGCTTCCAGCCGGGCCCCGTAACGGCCATGCTTAAAGTCTTCGGCAAAACACGCTCCTCATGACCCTTTTATATCTTGTGATGGAATAGTTCCTGTTTGCGGCAGAATAGGGCGATAGCAGGAACTATTTCGCCGCAACTGATGGGAGGCTATCGTGGGTGACCGAGGTTTACGTAATGATTCGCGTGAGGTTCGTTGGGGCATTTTGGGCGCTGGGTACATTTCTCATCGATTTGCATCGTCGCTTAAGAAGGCCGACGGGGCACGGCTGGTGGCTGCGGCCGGCCGCACTCCTGCACATGTCGAGGAATTTTGCCGAGCGTTTTCGATCGATGCTGCGCATGGCCATGCCTCGGTCGACGATAACGGCAATGCGGCTTATGACGCGCTGATTGCCGACCCCGATGTCGACGCAATCTACTTGGCTCTTCCGCATGGCATGCATACGCGTTGGGCCTGTCGCGCGCTGCGCGCCGGAAAGGCCGTGTTGTGCGAAAAGCCGGCCGTTTTGAGTGAGGAAGAGGCTCTCTCGATTGCCTCCACCTCTCGCGAGCGCGGCGTGCTGTTTATGGAGGCGATGAAGAATCGGTTTTGCCCGATGCGCACTCGCGTGAAAGACTTGCTTGCGTCGGGTGAGCTTGGCCGTATTGTCTCGATTGAAAGCGTGCAAAAGCTCGATTACGGCGAGTCTCCTTCGGGCTATCTGCTTGATCCGTTGCAGGGCGGCTGTCTATATGACATGGGCTGCTATGCGGTCGGTTGGTTTGAGGATTTGCTCGCGGGCGCGTGCGAGGTTTCGTCCCGTGAAGTTCGCTGGCGTGACGTATCAGGCGGCCGCGTCGATTGGGCCGACGAGATCCATATGAGCGTCGGCGGTATACCCATTCATATGGCGTGCGACGGCAAAGCAACATATGAAAGCCGCTTAACGATTGCCTGTGAGCGGGGCTCGTTGGAAATCGAGCGTCTCCATCGCCCCGAGCGCGCTCATGTGAAGTATTCCGACGGTCGAACGCTAGAAATAAATGCCCCGTTTGAGGTCGATGATTTCTACGGCGAAATCCAGCATGCGACGCAGCTCATTCAGGCGGGGAAACTCGAGAGTCCCGTCATGCCCCTTGCCGCCACGCAGCGCTGCGCGCACATCATCGATGCGATTCGTTTGAAACTTTAGGGCGTGGGGGCATGGCACCAGCGCTTGGAATGCCTGGAGGCCTTTGTCCCTGATGCCCCTTTTATAACTTGCGGTGGAATACGGTCTGTTTGCGCCAAAATAGGGCACCAATAGACCGTATTTCACCGCAACTGATAAGGGAGAGCTGGAGATGCTGACGATCGGGTGTCATCTTTCGACGACGAAGGGCTATCGGGCAATGGGGGAGGCGGCGCTGTCCATTGGCGCCAATACCTTTGCGTTCTTTACGCGCAACCCGCGCGGTGGCAAGGCAAAAGAACTTGACATGGATGACGTGGCGGCTCTGCGCGAGCTTATGGCGCAAAACGACTTTGGACCGCTGGTGGCGCATGCCCCGTATACCTACAACCCCTGTTCTGTCAAAGAGCGGGCGCGCGAGTTTGCCTTGGAGGCAATGGCCGAGGACTTGCAGCGTCTGGAAGCACTGCCCGGCAACTACTACAACTTCCACCCCGGTGCGCATGTGGGACAGGGGGCAGACGCCGGCATTCAGATGATTGTCGACACCCTGTGCCAGGTGATGTTTGAGGGCCAGCAGACGACGGTGCTGCTCGAGACCATGGCCGGCAAGGGTACCGAGGTGGGCCGCAGCTTTGAGGAACTGGCGTGCATTATCGAGGGCGTTGCCGCCAAGTGCCCAGAGCTGTCCGATAAGCTGGGCGTTTGTTTGGATACCTGCCATGTGAGCGATGCCGGCTACGACATCATCCATGATCTGGACGGCGTACTCGACGAGTTCGACCGCGTGGTGGGTATCGATCGCTTGCATGCCGTACACATCAACGATTCGAAGAACCCTTGTGGCGCCCATAAAGATCGTCACGAGTGCATCGGCAAGGGATACCTTGGCAGCGGGGAATTTGGTGGCGGTATGCAGGTTATGCAGAATATTGTATCGAATGGCCATTTGCGTTCGCTGCCGTTTATTTTGGAGACTCCGAACGAACTTGCAGGTTATGCAGCTGAAATTAGACTATTAAGGTCATTGCAGCAGTAATGACTGTCACAAAGTAGAGTATTCCATTCACGTTATGGGTTTGTTTCAATCAGTTTTCTCATTGCAGATTCGTAATTCCGGGTGCATAATAGCCAACAGTTTTTGCAGACCTCTGAATCAAACGAGGTCACCGGAAGGAGACTCATTATGAAGCTGAAGAAGCTTGGCGCATTTGCCGCCACGGGTGCTATGGCGCTCGCCCTTGCTCTGACGGGCTGCGGTTCGTCCAACGCCACCTCTGGTTCTGATGCCGGTTCCAGCAGTTCTGACGACGCTAAGGTCGAGAAGGTCGACGGCTCCAAGGAGTACGCGCTCGTCAAGGACGGCACGCTGACCGTCGGCACCTCTGCCGAGTACGCTCCGTTTGAGTACAAAGATGACAACGGCGATTATCAGGGCTTTGACCTTGAGCTCATCAAGGCTATCGGCGACAAGCTGGGCCTGGATGTCGAGTATGTCAACAATGACTTTGACACGCTGGTTCCGGGCGTCGCTTCGGGCGCCAAGTATGACGTTTCCATCGCGGCTATCACCGACACGCCCGAGCGTGAGAAGGAAGTCACTTTCTCTGATTCCTACTACATGGACGATCAGGCTATCGTGACCAAGGTCGATAACACCGACATCACGGCCGACAACTACAGCGAGAAGCTCAACAACGCCGACGCTACCATCATCGTCCAGTCTGGCTCGACCGCCGAGGCCTTTGCCCAGGAGAACTTCCCCAAGGCCAAGATCGTCCCCTACAAGGACGCCACCGAGTGCTTCAGCGCCCTGCAGTCCGATAAGGGCGACGCCGTAGTCACCAACCGCTCCGTTGCCAGCCAGCTGACCGCCGAGCAGTTCAACACCTGCCAGACCATCAAGCAGATCAGCACCGGCGAGGAGTACGCCATCGCCATCAACCAGGGCAACACCAAGCTCAAGGACGACATCAACCAGGCCATCAAGGACCTGACCGACGACGGTACCGTCGACGCCCTCATGGCTAAGTACAATATCAAGTAAAATAACTACTTGATTGCGCGCGGGCCCTTTCCGTTTTGGCGGAAAGGGCCTTTGCGCTTCTCTTGACGGAGAGCGTTTCCGTCTCGTTTTGCCGGCAACTTCTACGATAGGAGCCACCTTGTCTCGACTGAACAAAGGGGCCGCGGAGCAGCGTTTTCCACTGCCCTCGATGCTCCAAAAGCTGGCCTGCGTCATAGCCGTGGCGCTCGCGCTGGTGTGTGCGGGGGCATATGCGCCCACGACCGCTCAGGCGCTTGAGACCGCAAAGATTACCGCCCGACCCAACACCGGTTCGGGCAGCGATGTGGTCGGCGGCACCGAGACGCGCATTACCTGGGAAGTTCAGGCCGATGCCGACGAGGAGCTGAGCGGTCTTTCTTTGACGTTTGTCGACGGCACGACCTTTGGCGCCGATGATACGCGCCTGACGATGCTCTCGGGCGATGACCTTATGGACCGTACGCCCATGAAGCCCACGTGCAAGGTCGATGGTCAGACGCTCAAGATTGATTTTGGCGAGACGGCGCCTGCCGGCGGCTATTTCCGCGTCGAGGTTTACGGCGTGACCTTCCCCGTCGAGGGCGGCGATGAGGCCTTTAGCGGCACCTTCACTTTGGCCGATGGCTCGACCAAGAAGATCTCCAAGATTCCGTCGGTGGAGATCAAGGGCGTGACGGCCTTCGATAACTTCCTGGCTGACCTTAAAGAGCAACCGTGGGTCGAGGCGTGGAACTCCAATATGTTCCTGCGCCTGTTCCTGAACCCGGTCATTTTGGTCCAGAGCCTGCCGATCGTCTTCAAGGGCTTCCTCATGTCGCTTTCGATCGTGCTTGTGGCGTTTCCGCTGGCAATTCCCTTCGGTTTCGCCCTGTCGCTCATGCGCATCTCCAAGTCGCGCATCCTGCGCTGCCTCGCCGGCATCTACGTGAATATCATTCGCGGTACGCCGGCGTTCCTGCAGATCTATATCGCGTTCTTCGGTCTGCCGTTGGCCGGCGTCAAGGTTGATGACTACGTGCTCGGCGTCATCGTCATGGCCATGAATTCGTCTGCCTATCTGTGTGAGATCTTCCGCGCCGGTATTCAATCGATCCCCAAGGGCCAAAACGAGGCTGCTCGCTCTCTGGGCATGAATGCCTTCCAGACGCTGCTCTACGTTATGATTCCGCAGACGTTCCGCAATGTTTTGCCTACGCTGACCAGCGAGTTTATCTTGCTTTACAAGGATACGTCGCTGCTTGCCGCCGTGGGTGTGGTCGAAATCGTCATGAACGCCCGTACCATCGTGGCCACGACGGGCTCCATTACACCGTACGTGGTTGCCGCCCTGTTCTATCTGGTCATCACCCTGCCGCTCGCTCGCTTGGTGAGCGGTCTTGAGGCGAGGCTTTTGGGTACGACCGAGACCAAGAAGAAGCGTCCCGCCAAGAGCGCCGGACAGGTTGTCGCGACGCCTGCCGATCACATCGCCGGTCTGTAAGGAGGTCCTATCATGAGCGAAACCAATAACTCGAACGAGGTCGTCGTCAGCATTAAGAACCTCCAGAAGGCCTTTGGCGATAACGTGGTCCTGCGCGATATCGATCTGGATGTGCATAAGGGCGAGGTCGTCGTAGTTCTGGGTCCTTCGGGCTCGGGCAAGTCGACGATGCTTCGCTGCATCAATCGTCTGGAGCATCCCACGAGTGGCTCGATTGTCGTTGAGGGTGTGGACGTGTGCGCCAAGGGCGTCGACCTTAACAAGGTGCGCACGCATCTGGGTATGGTGTTCCAGCAGTTCAATTTGTTCCCGCACCTCTCAGTCAAAAAGAACGTCATGCTCGCGCAGCAGAAGGTGCTCAAGCGCAGCAAGGAAGAGGCCGAGAAGATCGCCGTCGAGGAGCTGACCAAGGTCGGTCTTGCCGAGCGCATCGATTTTATGCCGAGCCAGCTTTCGGGCGGCCAGCAGCAGCGCGTGGCCATCGCCCGCGCCCTGTCGATGAATCCTCACGTCATGCTCTTTGACGAGGCCACGTCGGCGCTCGATCCCGAGCTTGTCCGCGACGTGTTGGGGGTCATGCGCGACCTGGCACGCGACGGCATGACCATGATCGTCGTGACGCACGAGATGGGCTTTGCCCGCGACGTTGCCGACCGCGTCGTCTTTATGGATGGCGGCGTTATCGTGGAAGAGGGTACGCCGAGCGAGGTCTTCGACCACCCCAAGAGCGAGCGCACCAAGGCGTTCTTGGGCAACATCTCGTAGCCGGTTGATGTAACTGCCGTTACAAAAGAGCGGGGGCTGGACTTGAATCCAGCCCCCACTCTTTTGTAGGGATGGGGATGCGCTTTGATGCAGGCTCTTTTGGAGGCCCTGGGTTCGTTACGCGAGCTCGGCTCCGAGGGCCTTGCAAGCGGTTTCGCCCTCATCATCGGGCGCATCGTAGCAGATGACAGAATCGACGACGTTGACGCCCGCCTCGTCGGCGTCGGCCTTCCAGTTGTCCATCCACTCGCCCTCGGCCCACGAAT
>CABVAO010000073.1 GCA_902496335.1 uncultured Collinsella sp. | reverse complement strand
ATCGTTGGTGAGCGTACCGTCGATATCCATCGCGATGGCTTTAATTGCCATATGTGCCTCCCTGTCATTGAACAACCTTGTCTGAGCCATCATACAGAACACCCACGGCAGCTCTGTCTGCAACGGGTAAAAAGTCATATTGTCCCGAACATGAACGACGCGTGGTCGTGAAGCTTTATCGCTCAGGTTAAATTCGCCTGCTAACGACGCTCCTCCGTCGGTGCACCCTCGACGATCGCAATGCCCGCCGATGCACCCAACGCGCTAGCGCCGGCCTCGATGAATGCGCAAGCCTCTTCGTAATTATGGATACCGCCCGCCGCCTTGATTGCCACGGAATCGCCGAGCACCTCGTGCATCAGCCGCACGTCCTCGAGCTTAGCGCCGCCAAAGCTTCTGCCAGTCGATGTCTTAAGGAATCCCGGCTTAGCCTCCAGCGCAATCTCACACACACGGTGCTTGGCGGCATCGTCGCCGTCCAGCTTGCACATCTCGACGATCACCTTCTCAGTGATGCCATGCGCGCGACAAAAATCAGCAATGGCAGTCATCTCGCGCTCGATGGCATCAAAATCGCGGTTCTCGACCGACTCCTGATTCAAAACGTAGTCAATCTCGGTAAAGCCGCACGCAGCGTATTCCTCAAACCTCGCAAGCTTCTCCTCAAGCGTCATAGTGCCCTGGGGAAAGTCGATAGCACCGGCAAGGATAATGTCAGAGCCCTCGAGCATTGCGCGACCCGTCTCGTACTCCTGCAGGTTCGCAAATACACAACGGAAGTTGTACTTTAGCGCCTTCTCGACATACTGCTCAAATGTGTCCTCGGGAGCGTCGATATAGTCGATGTATTTATTGATGGGTTTGGCAAGCGTCATGCTGGGCCTCCTTGTTCAGGACCGACAACCGATTTGTGGTTTCACGCGAAATACCACGTTCAATGTACGCCCGATACGCAAGGACAGCGTCCGCATTCCGGCAAGCGGTATGAAATTAGCTGTAGAAGTATATCTACGGAAAGCGAATGGCGCCGCATGCGGATGCCGACAGCCAGGCACCCCCCCTCAATACACCCTCATGCCCATTCAAATAGCAAAGGGGCCCGCATCCCAACGGATACGGGCCCCTTTCAGTCATAAGCCAAATCGGCCGTAAAGACTACTTACGGTGAGCGCGGTAGAACTCGATGAGCGCCTGGGTCGAAGCGTCCTGCTCGGCCTTGGCGGCGTCGTCGTGGAAGGCCGGGGTAATCTGCTTGGCAAGCTGCTTGCCCAGCTCGACGCCCCACTGGTCGTAGGAGTCGATGCCCCAGACCGTGCCCTCGACAAACGTGATGTGCTCGTACAGGGCGATGAGCTCGCCGAGTGCGAACGGGGTCAGCGTGTCGCCGAAGATCGAGGTCGTCGGGCGATTGCCCTCAAAGCAACGGGCCGGGACGATCTGCTCGGGCGTGCCCTCGGCACGGACCTCGTCAGCCGTCTTACCAAAGGCAAGCGCCTTGGTCTGAGCGAGGAAGTTGCCCAGGAACAGCTCATGGACGTCCTGGCCACCGTCGGTCGCCGGGTTAGCAGTGTTGGCGAAGGCGATAAAGTCGGCCGGAACCACCACGGTGCCCTGATGCAGCAGCTGATAGAACGCGTGTTGGCCGTTGGTGCCGGGCTCGCCCCAGTAGATCTCACCGGTATCGGAGGTCACGGCGCTGCCGTCCCAACGGACATGCTTGCCGTTGGACTCCATGGTGAGCTGCTGCAGGTAAGCCGGGAAGCGATGCAGGTACTGGCAGTACGGCAGCACGGCATGGCTCTTGGAGCCAAAGAAGTTGACGTACCAGACATTGAGCAGGCCCATCAGCGCAACGGCGTTCTGCTCGAGCGGAGTGTTGCAGAAGTACTCGTCGATGGCGTGGAAGCCCTCGAGGAACTGCTGGAAACGCTCGGGGCCGAGCACGACGATCAGGGACAGGCCCACGGCGGAGTCAACGGAGTAGCGGCCGCCGACCCAGTTCCAGAAGCCGAAGGCGTTGGCGGGGTCAATACCGAAGGCCTCAACCTTCTCGAGTGCGGTGGAAACGGCGACGAAGTGCTTTGTCACGGCCTCGGCGTTCTGCTCATCGGAGCCGTCGATGGCGCCCTGGGCCTTGAGCTGCTCGAGCATCCAAGTCTTGACCTCGCGAGCGTTGGTAAGCGTCTCGAGCGTGGTAAAGGTCTTGGAGACGATGATCACGAGCGTGGTCTCGGGATCCAGGCCCTTGAGCTTCTCGGCCTGGTCGTTGGGATCGATGTTGGAAATGTAGCGGCAGTCGATGCCGGCGTCGGCGTAGGGACGCAGGGCCTCGTAGGCCATGACCGGGCCCAGATCGGAGCCGCCGATGCCGATGGACACCAGGTGCTCGATCTTCTTGCCGGTAACGCCCTTCCACTCACCGGAGCGCACGCGCTCGGCAAAGGCATACATACGGTCGAGGACCTCGTGCACGTCGGCGACAACATCCTGGCCGTCAACGATGAGCTGGCCCTTCTCGCTCGCCGGGCGGCGCAGCGCGGTGTGCAGCACGGCGCGGTCCTCGGTAGTGTTGATGTGCTCGCCGGAGAACATGGCTTCGCGGCGCTCCTCAAGCTTAACCTCGCGGGCCAAATCGCACAGCAGCTTAACGGTCTCGTCGGTCACCAGGTTCTTGGATAGATCGAAATGCAGGTCACCGGCGTCAAAGCTCAGCTTGTTCACGCGCTCGGGATCGGCGGCGAACCAGGCCTTGAGGTCGATACCCTCGGCCTCGAGCTTCTCCTGATGAGCCTCGAGCGCCTTCCAAGCGGCGGTCGACGTGGCGTCGATAGGTGCGGCAACAGTTGCCATAAAGTCCTCCTCAGCATACGGGCGCGTGTCCCCATGCGCCCGGACATTCAGATGCCACTATTCTAGCTCAGGTCAAGACCGTAATCAGCGAGCGTTATCAATCCGCCCCCAAACGGCGACCGACCAAAAAGGGACAGGTTTATTTTGGCAGGTCAAACGCTTTACCTATCAAAACTATGCGGCGGCGCACACACTGGCGAGCAACTCGCGCAAGGGAGAGCCAATGCCATCCAGGAGCTCAGGCGCGATAATGGCAAAGACGGGCACTTCGCCTCTACCCACAGCCGCAGGCACCTTTCCCTCCGAGACAATGCAGCCATGGGGAACAAAACCGTCCTCGCCAGAATCGAGCACCGCCATACGACGGGCAACCTCGCGCGCAAATCCAGCCGTGTCGGCATCCCCAATCGCAAGCACAAAGTCGACGCCCTCGTCGGTGGCCAAGGCAACAGCCTCTTCGACCAGCTCGTCTCCCCCCTCGCCCTCAACCGAGCCACAACGGAACAGCGCGCGCTCCAACAATGCCCGGTCAAGCGACCCAAGCGCCGCCGCAACGAGCTCGTCGCGCGTATGCTTGTCGCCGCCCAGCACTACCAGTGCCTTGGTGCCGCCGTAGTGGGCGACCAGGCGCCCGCACCAACGTGCCACGTCGCCATCCGCGACAAGGCGCGTTGGCATACCAAACCCATAGTTGACCATCTACCCCACAACCCTTCCATGCTTTTAAGGTGAAACAGATCGTTAGGCTCATGCTACGAAGCAAGGTTTTCCGAGCTGTTTCGTGCTCTTTAGGGCTGCGTTAAAACCCGAATCAATCAAAACGGGACGCACAGATGGCTATGCCGCGATAAACGGAGGCACCAGGCGCACAAATAAGATGAGCCAAGCTAGCGCCAGGCAAAATCCACCCAGTACATCAGAAGCGTAGTGCACCCCCAGATAAATGCGACTGACACCAACAGCGAGAATGACGCACGCAAGCGCCATCACGGCAAACACGTTAGACGAAAGGCCGCCGGCTCCTCCCTGCACGAGCCATATGCCATATCCGTAAAACGCCATAGCAGCCATCGAATGGCCCGAGGGAAAACTGAGTCCCGGAGCCTCCACAAGCCGATATCCTTGGGGGCGAGGGCGGCGCACCAACACCTTAAGGAGCTGATCGATGGCACTGATGACGCCGACATTGACAGCGGCGCACATAACCTGAATCCGACAGGGCGCCCATATAAACGTGGCGACCAGCACGCCCACGACAACCGGTAGCGATGCCATGTTCGAAACGGATTTCATCGCAACCGTCAACGCCGGCGAACGAAGCTTCTCAACGAAAAGCGCGTAGCCCAACCTGTCGATTCTCATGGCCTGTCGCTTAAGCACCTTAACCAGCAGGCAAGCAAAGACTGCAAGACACAGCACGGCCAGTACCAAAAGCGCAAGATCACCCATATCGGCGGTCATCCATATCCCTTCAGCGTATCCATCACATCAAGGTTAACGACCTAGCGTAAGCGCCCCGTAAACCTACCAAAAAGGACGGGTTTCTTTTAGATAGGCCAAACGATTTACCGAGCAAAATAAACCTGCTCCTTTTTGGCAGGTCTGGTATTATCGAACATGTATTCGATATGAACATGTGTTTGATGAGGAGGGCCCGGTGGAACACGGTCGGCGTACGTACATCTGTATCGACCTTAAGACGTTTTACGCCAGCGTCGAGTGTGTCGACCGTGGGCTCGATCCTCTTACCACCAACTTGGTCGTGGCCGATGAGTCTCGCGGCCGCACGACAATCTGCTTGGCCATCACGCAGGCGATGAAGGACCTCGGCATCCACAACCGCTGCCGCTTGTTCGAAATTCCCAACGGCATCGACTACATCAAAGCCGTACCGCGCATGCAGCACTATATGGAGGTATCGGCGCAGATCTACGGTATCTATCTGGAATACGTCAGCCCCCAGGACGTGCACGTCTACTCCATCGATGAGTGCTTTATCGACGTGACGCCCTATCTGGACCTTTATCACACCGATGCGGAAGGGTTCGCTTGCACGCTGCGCGACGAGGTCTTGGCGCGCACCGGCATCACGGCGACGGTCGGCATCGGCCCCAACCTATTCCAGGCCAAGGTAGCGCTCGATATCACCGCCAAGCACGTACCCAGCCGCATCGGCATACTCGACGACGAGACCTTTCGCAAGGAAATCTGGCCCCATCGTCCCATCACCGATATCTGGGGCATCGGCCCCGGCGTGGCAGCCCGACTCGAAAAATACGGCGTCTACGATCTGATGGGCGTCGCGGCGCTCGACGAAAACCTGCTTTACGACGAACTCGGCGTCAATGCCGAATATCTCATCGACCACGCCTTCGGGCGCGAGCCAACGACCATCGCCGATATCCAAGCCTATCGCCCGCAGGCAACCTCAACCACCACAGGACAGGTGCTCTCGAAGGGCTATGCCTACGAGCAAGCCTACACCGTCTTACGCGAGATGGTCGACAACGCCGTTTTAGACTTGGTCGATAAGCACGTGGTCTGCGACAGCATCTCGCTCTTTGTGGGCTACGCGAGCGAACGCGCCGACATACGCCGCCTCGACGCCAGCGGTACAGCGCAGTATGTGGACGGATGCGGGCACCTGCGCTCGAGCACATCGAGTATCGAACCCACCGCAACCGCCGGCCCCGAGCTCGCGCCCCGTGCGCCCAAGCCCGTCCAGCGAGATGGCGAACGGCGCCGCCTGGTGCGCGAGGCGCAGGCAATCGATGGCATCTTTGTGGGAGAGCATGGCGGCAAACCGCGCGGTGGCTATGCCGCACTCTTTGCGCACTCTAACGCCTCGCGAAAGCTGCCCGAGCGTACCAATTCGTTTAAGAAGATCATGGGCTATTTCGATGAGCTCTGGGCGCAGACTGTCGATCCCAAACGACCGGTCAAGCGCATCAACCTGGGATTTGGCAACCTCATGCCCGAGGAATTTGCCACCATCGATCTGTTCAGCGATATCGAGGCCGATGAGCGCGAGCGCGACCTGGCGCGCGCCGTCCTGGCCGTGAAAGGCAAGTACGGCAAGAACGCGCTCGTCAAGGGATTAAGCTTTACCGCCGGCGCCACCGCGCGCGAACGCAACGAACAAGTTGGAGGACATCGTGCCTAAGTCCCAACAACAGCCGATGCGGCCACCGACACCTTTTGAACGCCTAGCGGACCCCGAGGGAAGACGTCGCTCCGCCGACCCAAAGCTCACCGCCAACGGCACCGTCCGTGCCGGCCGTGCCGCGCAGTTTATGCCCTTTGCCGCCCTCACGGGATACTACGAGCTCGTGCGTAAACAAGAGATCACCGCCGAGCCAAAATGCGAACTCACAGAAGAAAAAGCCCTCGAACTTTCGAAAAAGCTCGAGGGCCTCAAGCGTGGCGACTTGGTTCGTGTCACCTATTACGATACATACGGCTATCGCAGCCGCACCGGCATCCTCGACGAGGCGCTCCCTGCTTTCAAACTCCTCAAGCTCAAAGATATCGCCATCGACTTCGACGACATCCAGGACATCGAGCTACGCGGACGAGCCTAGACAAGGACGCGCATCCAAGGCAAGGCCTACAGCGTCATGACGTAGTAACCCGCATCTCTCACGGCAGCCTCAAGGACACCGCGATCGATCGGCCGCTTGGAGCGCACGCGCGCTGTGTGGTCCGCATACGTCACCGTTGCCCACACACCATTCAGCGCATTGAGGGCATTGGCCACATTCTGAGCGCAGCCATCGCAGCTCATGCCGCCGATGAGCAACTCATCGCTATAGGGGTAGTGGGACGGATCGGTATCCGCAACCACTACCTTCTTGGCCTTCTTACCGCTCGCGCCATCGCTGCAGCAGCTCTTTCCGTGTGTCGAAGCGGCAATACGACGCAGTCCAAAAAACATGCCGACGGCAATGA
>CABVAO010000072.1 GCA_902496335.1 uncultured Collinsella sp. | reverse complement strand
TAAGCACAAGAAAGGGTTGTCATGGCTTCTCAACATCCGGATATCGAGAAGGTTCTGTTTACGCAGGAGGATATCGACGGTATCGTCTCTCGCCTAGGCGAGGAGATTACGCGCGACTACGCGGGTAAGGATCTGGTGCTGATTGCGGTCCTGCGCGGTGCCGTGGTCTTTATGGGCGACCTGATGCGCAAGATCGAGCTGCCGACCAACATCGATTTCATGGCTGTTTCGAGCTATGGCGACGGTGTGAAGTCTTCGGGCATCGTGCGTATCATTAAGGATCTGGATATCGACATCCGTGGTCGCGACGTGCTGATCGTCGAGGACATTCTGGACTCGGGCCTGACCCTCAAGTACCTGATGAAGAACCTCGAGAGCCGCAAGCCCGCTTCGCTGGAGGTCGCTGCCTTCCTGTGGAAGGACGTTGAGGACCGCACCTCGGCCATCACGCCCAAGTATGTTGGAACCCATTGCCCCGATGCCTTTGTGGTGGGCTACGGCCTCGACTATGCCGAGCGCTATCGTAACCTTCCGTATCTGGGCATTTTGAAACCGGAGGTTTATTCGTAAGATGCCCGACGACCATAACGATAACAATTCCCAGACTCCCCGGGAGCCTAAGATCCCGGGGATGCCCGGAGGCAAGAAGCCCACGCGTACGGGCTGGCTGTATTTTATTTTGGCTTGCGCGCTTCTGGGCTACGCCTTCTTTAACATGGGCTCCGGCTTTGCCAATTCCAGCAATACCGTTAAGCTCGCGACGAGCGAGATGGTGAGCGCCATCAAGCAGGATCGCGTCGAAGATCTGACCTATACGGTTCAAGACGGAAGCGTGACGGGTCATTACTGGAAGACGAAGAAGGACAAGGGCGATACGAGCGAGCTCAAGAGCTTCTCCTCGACCTATGTCGGCTCCGATTCGCTTGCCGAGCTCATGGCGGAGCACCCCGATACCAAGTACATCGTCAACACCAACGATCCCGATTTTTGGGGCGACTTGGCGATGAGTGTGCTTCCGACGATCGCCCTTATCGCCATCATGTTCTACTTTATGCGCCAGATGATGGGCGCCAACAACAGGAACATGCAGTGTGGCAAGACCAACGCCAAGACCAACGAGGCCACACGCCCCAAGGTCAAGTTTGAAGACGTTGCCGGCGTGGACGAGGCAGTCGAGGAGCTCGAGGAGATCCGTGACTTTTTGAGCGATCCGGATCGCTATCGCAAGCTGGGCGCCAAGATCCCGCGTGGCGTGTTGCTGGTTGGCCCCCCGGGCACCGGTAAAACGCTGCTGGCCAAGGCCGTTGCCGGCGAGGCGGGCGTGCCGTTCTTTAGCATCTCGGGTTCCGACTTTGTCGAGATGTTCGTAGGTGTCGGCGCCAGCCGTGTGCGTGACCTCTTTAAGGAGGCCAAGTCCCAAGCCCCGTCGATCATCTTCATCGATGAGATCGATGCCGTGGGACGTCAGCGCGGAGCTGGCTTGGGCGGCGGTCACGACGAGCGCGAGCAGACGCTCAACCAGTTGCTGGTCGAGATGGACGGCTTTGAGGAAAGCGAGTCGGTCATCCTGATCGCTGCGACCAACCGTCCTGACATCCTGGATCCGGCATTGCTGCGTCCCGGCCGTTTTGACCGTCAGGTTACGGTCGACCGTCCGGATGTGAAGGGGCGCGAGCAGATCTTGCGCGTGCATGCCGAGAACAAGCCGATGGACGAGGACGTTAAGTTTGAGAAGCTCGCCCAGATGACCGTTGGCTTTACTGGTGCCGATTTGGCGAACCTGCTCAACGAGTCTGCGCTGCTGGCTGCCCGCCGCCATCGTTCCGTGATCTCGATGGACGAGGTCGAGGAATCGATGGAGCGCGTGATTGCCGGACCGCAGCGCAAGGGTCGCGTGATGACCGAGGCCGAGCGCACCACGATTGCCTACCACGAGAGCGGTCACGCCCTGGTGGGCCACATCTTGGAGCATTCCGATCCGGTTCACAAGATCTCGATCGTCAGCCGTGGCCAGGCGCTGGGCTACACACTGCAGCTTCCGCAGGAGGACCACTTCCTCAAGACCAAGAACGAGATGCTCGACGAGCTCGCCGTGTTCTTGGGCGGTCGCGTTGCCGAGGAGCTCATGTGCGATGACATTACGTCGGGCGCGAGCAACGATCTGGAGCGCGCAACCAAGATGGCGCGCGAGATGGTCACGCGCCTGGGCATGAGCGAGGAGCTGGGCACGCAAGTGTTTGGCGAGGCGCAACATCAGGTGTTCCTCGGTCGCGATTACGCCGATCATCAGGATTACTCCGAGGAGACGGCGCGCCGCATCGATATCGAGGTTCAGCGCACCATGCGTGAGGCCCATCGTCGTGCGGTCGAGATCCTGGACGCCCGTCGCGATCAGCTCGATCTGATGGCGAAGGTGCTGCTTGAGCGCGAGACCGTCGAAGGTGACGCCGTGAACGCCCTGCTCGACAACGAGTGGAATGCCTACCTTGAGCGCGAGGGCGATATCCTGGCGGCCAAGGATGAGCGCAATGCCAAGGCGGCCGGCATGCCGACCAAGAAGCGCGCGCCTCGCATGAGCGAGGAGGAGCTGGCGGCTGATGCCGCGGCCTTTGCGCAGGCGGCCATGCAGGAGGATGCCGAAGCCGCATCCGATGGTGCTGACGATGACCATGCCGTCGTCGATGCCGATGCCGATGCCGACAAATAGTCTTTGTGGCGAAAGCCTCCGCGGGGAAACCTGCGGAGGCTTTTTCTTTTGAGCGATATGGGGCCGTCTGTTGATTGGGGACAGACTTAAATGAGCGTTTTCACGCATTTAAGTCTGTCCCCAATCAACATTGCTGCGGCACTTTGCTCGGCTAAAGCGTACAATAGCGCCTATGCGAAAGGGGAACAGATGATCAACGAAACTATGTATGCTCGCGGTGCGGAAAGCTCCATCATCCGCGAGATTTTTAGCTATGGCCTTGAGCGCAAGGCACAGATCGGTGCGGAGAACGTATTCGATTTTTCTCTGGGCAACCCGAGTGTTCCGGCGCCCGCTGCTGTGGCTGAGTCCATTAAGAAGGCCCTGGAGCTGCCGAGCGACCAGCTGCACGGCTACACTCCCGCGCCGGGCCTGCCGCAATGTCGAGCAGCCGTCGCCGAATCGCTCAACCGCCGCTTTGGCACGAGCTATGAGGGCAAAGACGTCTTTATGACGGTGGGTGCCGCGGCTTCGCTCACCTGCGCGCTCAACGCCGTTACGAATCCGGGCGACGAGGTTATTGTTATCGCCCCGTACTTTCCGGAGTATCGCGTTTGGATTGAGAAGGCCGGCTGTACGTGTGTTGAGGCGCTCGCCGATGAAGATACGTTCCAGCTGAGCGTGGACAACGTGCTCAAGGCGATTACCGATAAGACGACTGCCGTTATCATCGACTCGCCCAACAATCCGACTGGTGCCGTATATACACGCGACACGCTGACGCGACTGGCCAATGCTCTGCGCGAGGCCAACACTCAGCGCGATCCCGAGAATCCGATCATGCTCATCTCGGATGAGCCGTACCGCGAGATCGTGTACGGTGCCGAGGTGCCTTGGGTGCCCTCGATCTACGAGAACACCGTGGTGTGCTACTCGTATTCCAAGTCACTGTCGCTACCGGGCGAGCGCGTGGGCTGGATCTTGGTTCCCAACACCAATCCGCAGGCTGCCCGTCTGATGCCGGCTGTTGCGGGTGCTGCCCGTACGCTGGGCTTCGTGTGCGCGCCGGCGCTCTTTCAGCGCGTAATTATCGACTGCATCGATGAGCCGAGTGACGTTGAGGCCTATGCACGTAACCGCACCGCGCTTACCGACGCACTAGCGGAGTATGGCTACACCTATGTTGAGCCGGATGGCGCGTTCTACCTATGGGTGAAAGCGTTGGAGTCCGATGCGAATGCGTTTTGCGAGCGCGCAAAGAAGTATGAGTTGCTTGCGGTTCCCTCGGACAGCTTTGGTATGCCGGGTTGGTTCCGCCTGGGCTATTGCGTGAGCTACGAAACGATTGTCAATTCGCTACCCGCTTGGAAACAGTTGGCGGACGAGTATCGTTAAAAGTAAAGCGCTCTGCCTACAATGTTTTACGTGAAACGGGGTTTGGTGTTAAGCCGGACCCCGTTGTCATGGACGTTGTGTCTTTGGGATGGAGTGGTTTTACGACTATCGAAGGCTATGCGTACAATGAATATAAGCGACGGCCGTGCCAGATAAGGAGACCTGATGCCCTACCTGCTTTCTTGTGACATTCATACCCATACGATGTTCTCTGCGCATGCATATTCGACCATTGAGGAGAATGTGTACTGGGCGGCAGAGCGTGGTCTGCAGGTGCTCGGATCTGCCGACCATTTGAGCTCTATGGTTACGGCTTGCCCCAATGACCTGCGCAGTTACCAGTTCTTTATCAACCAGGATATCTGGCCGCGCATTTGGAGCGGCGTGCTGGTGCTGCGTGGTGCCGAGGCCGATATCGTTTCGCTGGACGGAAGCCTGTTTGGCGAGGACACTCCTGTCACGCTCGATATTGCCGGCGATTCGTACAGCCGTCAGCATTCGCTGTTCGATTTGGTTACGCGTAATTTGGATTATTTGGTTGCGAGCGTGCATAATCCGCAGATTGCTGAAGGCGCGACGCTGGCCCAGACGACCGAGATGTATATCAATGCCCTGGAGCACCCCAAGGTGTTCATGCTGGGTCACACGGGGCGTTCGGGCGTGCCGTTCGATATCGACGAGGTGCTGTTGGCGGCTAAGGCCAAGCACAAGATTATCGAGATCAACAACCATAGTCTTGAACACGGTGTCGACACTGAGCATTGGGTCGTATGCCGCAAGATCGCCGAGCGCTGCGCCGAGCTGGGCGTGGGCATTGGCGTTTCGACCGATGCGCACATTGGCATGGCAATTGGTAAGCTCGATTACGCTCGCAAGATGCTCGACGAGATTCACTTCCCGTTGGATCTGATCGTGACGCGCGATCGCGAGACGCTGCTGCGCGAGATGGCGGCAGCCGGCGTGTGCGACCTGCGCAAGGGGATATAGCGGAATTTTTAAACCAAGCGAAGGGGGCGGCCCAGACGGGTCGCCCCCTTTCTTGTCCCAAAAATCTACTGAGGTTGGTTAGCGGCGTTCGAGGACCGCTACGGTTTCGGTGTGGTCGGTATGGGGGAACATGTCGACTGGCGTGATCTTGAGCAGGCGATAGCCTCCGTCGAGGAGCTGGTGCAGGTCGCGCTCTTGGGTCACGGGGTTGCAGCTGATATAGGTGATGCGGCGCGGCTTAAGTGCGCAGGCAGCTTCGAGGAACTCGGGCGTGGAGCCGGCGCGCGGCGGGTCGATGGAAAGAACGTCGACGCGTTCGTTGTTGTCGGCGGCATCCAGGATGTAATCGGTCGCATCGTCGGCCATAAACCAAGCGCTGCGGGTGAGGCCGTTGAGCTCGGCATTACGACGTGCGTCGGCAATGCCGGCGTGGTTGCGCTCCACGCCAAGCAGCATAATACCGACGCCCTTGTCCTGGGCGGCTTTGGCTGCGCACAGGCCGATAGTTCCACTACCGCAATAGGCATCCATGAGTACGTCGCCCTGCTGCAGGTCCATGCCGTCAATCGCGAGCTGATAGAGCAGCTCGGTCTGCTGCGGGTTGGTCTGGTAGAACGCGGTGGGGGAGATATCGAACTCGCAGCCGAGCAGCTGGTCGCGCATGCACTCGGCGCCATATACAATGCGGGTTTCCTCGCCGAGGATGGCGTTGCCGGGACGTCCGTTGATGTTTTGGGCGACGGTGACGATGTGCGGATTGAGTGCGGCGACAGCCTCAAAGAACTCCTGCGCATGCGGTAAGTCACGCTGGGCGGTCACGAGCGTAACCATGACCTGGTCGGTACGCCAACCGCAGCGGACGACGGCATAGCGGAGCAAGCCCAGATGCTTGTCCTCGTTAAAGGCGGGAATGTGCAGGCGCTCAGCTTCACGCGCGATGCCGTTAAGAATTTGTCGGGCGCCCGGTGCCTCGACGGGGCATTCGGGTACGGCAACGATCTTGTGCGTGCCGCGCTCAAAGAAACCGCAACGGACAGCGCCCTCCTTACCGGGAGCAAAGGGAGTGGCAGCCTTATGACGAAAGCCACGCGGCGCAGGATATTTGCCCGGGTCGCCCAGGGTGACGCCCATACCGCGAATGGGGTCGACGCTAATACCCTCACGCTCGCAAAGAGCAGCAAAAAGCTCCTCCATAGCAGCCTGCTTGGCGGCGAGCTGCTTCTTATAAGGACGATTGAGCGCCGTACACCCACCGCAAGCTTTCATGATCGAACAGGGAGACTTGGGGTCCACAGCCTTACGCGCAGACGAAACCCGATCTTTATGCGAGCGCTTGGAGCGAGTCTGAGATGCCTTATCCTCGTTCCGACGAGAGCCGGGACGCTTGGCCTTAGCCGACTTGCTTTTTGCAGCTTTAGAAGACTTGGATTTCGTAGAAGATTTCTCCTCCTTCGACCCCTCAGCCGCCTCCACCAAAGCACGACGAGCCCTACGCTCCGCACGAGATTCTGCCATCGATAACCCCACTAATTTATAAATTTAAAGCTACAAGCATTGTACCGTGCCAGGCCAACAGACGATATGCAAGCGGTTTATTGGTGTCAGTGATAAGTCCAACGACGGTTGCCCGCCGCGCGAGGGGTGCGGGGGTTAAGTTAATCGCGAGTTCCGCACGAACAGGAGGCCACTTAATGTGGCCTCCGTCGTGAGCAGGACTGTAGAGCAGGAAAC
>CABVAO010000071.1 GCA_902496335.1 uncultured Collinsella sp. | reverse complement strand
GAGCCGATATGATCATCGACACGAGCCGCCTGCGTACCTCTGCCCTGCGCAACAAATTGCGCATGGCGTTCTCCGAGTTGTCCGACCAGCAGCTCATGGACGTTCACGTGTTCTCGTTTGGCTTTAAGCACGGTATGCCCGTTGAGGCGGACATTATGATCGACGTTCGCTTCCTGCCCAATCCGTTCTACGATCCCGAGATGCGTACCATGACCGGTCTCGATAAGAAGGTCTCCGACTTTGTTCTGGACCATCCCAAGACCCAGGAGTTCTGGAAAGCTTGGACGCAGCTGCTCGATACGGTGATGCCGGGCTATATCGCGGAGGGCAAGCCACAGCTTTCTATTGCCATCGGCTGCACGGGCGGTCAACACCGCAGCGTTGCCATCGCCGAGGCCACGGCACGTTATTTGGAAGGCGCTCAATATCACGTGAGCATTTCCCACCGCGACCTGTCGCGCGCCAACACGAAAGCATAGGCCTGCATGTCGTTTACCGCCGAGGTGCGTGACGAACTCGCGCGCTGCGAACCCGAATGTGAATACTGCGATTTGTCGACGCTTGCCGCCCTGACGCGTGTGAGCGGTACACTTTCGCTGGCCGGCTCCGGGCGGTATCGTTTGACGGTCGCGACCGAGACGGGCGCCGTCGCGCGCACGATGATCACACTGACGCATCGCATCCTTAAGCTCAAAACGGAATTCACCGTTCGTAAATCTGTATTGCATAAGGTTCGAAACTACCTCATCACCTTGCCTGATCAGCCAGACCTGGATAAGGCTCTGGTGCTGCTGGGCATCCTCGACCGCAGGGGAGGACTTGTCGCCGGCGTGCCCCGACATATCGTTGCCCGTCCCTGCTGCAGGCTTGCCTATATCCGCGGCGCGCTCATCGCGGGCGGCTTCGTGGCCGATCCACGCGGCGATTTTCATTTGGAGATCGCGGTGCAGGGCGAGCAATATGCCAAGGGGCTTTGCGATCTGTTGGAGCAGATTGGGGTCCATGCTCGTGTTAATGCGCGGCGGGGGTCATATGCCGTGTACATTAAGAGCGCCGAGGAGATCGAGCAGCTCCTAAAGCTGGTCGGCGCCAAGCGCAGCGTTGCCGAGATCGAGGAAGCGCGCGCGGTCAAATTGGTTAAGAACGACGTAAACCGTCGCGTGAACGCCGAGCTCGCCAACCAGACCAGAAGCGCCGGTGCCGCCCAACATCAGCTTGCGCTTATCGATGAGCTCGAGCAGCGTGGCCTTCGTGATGCGCTTCCGGATGCCTTGGCGGTCTTTTGCGACCTGCGCGAGCGCTATCCCGATCTGTCGCTGCGTGATTTGGGGGAGATGGCTGACCCTCCCTTGTCGAAGTCAGCCCTCTACCATCGTGTTTTACGGCTTGAAAAGCTCATTGAAGCAAACAGGTAGTTTGAAGTAACGACTTATATATGGATTTAGCTGCTATTTTAGTATTTAAAACGTTTTAACGTAAATTTGATTTTCAATTTCGAGCATTCTCGTGAAATTCAAGTCAAAAAAAAGGTATATTAGGCGAGTGGTTAGTTTGTGGGCCTCAACGGCGGGCGCTGTAGCTCGCGGGGGCCTTACGAAAGGAGACACAATGGCAGTAAAGGTTGCTATTAACGGCTTCGGTCGCATCGGTCGTCTGGCTTTCCGTCAGATGTTCGGTCATGAGGGCTCCGAGATCGTCGCTATCAACGACCTCACCTCTCCCGATATGCTCGCTTACCTGCTGAAGTACGACTCCACGCAGGGCAACTACGCTCGCGATCACGAGGTCGTTGCTGGCGAGGATTCCATCACCGTTGACGGCAAGGAGATCAAGATCTACAAGGAGGCCGACGCCAACAACCTGCCTTGGGGCGACCTCGACGTTGACGTCGTTCTCGAGTGCACCGGCTTCTACACCAGCAAGGCTAAGGCTCAGGCCCACATCAACGCTGGCGCCAAGAAGGTCGTCATCTCCGCTCCGGCTGGCAGCGATCTGCCCACCATCGTGTACAACGTCAACCATGAGACGCTGACCGCTGAGGACAACATCATCTCCGCTGCTTCCTGCACCACCAACTGCCTCGCCCCGATGGCCAAGGGTCTGAACGACTTCGCTCCCATCGTGTCCGGCATCATGACCACCATCCACGCCTTCACCGGCGACCAGATGCCGCTCGACGGCCCGCAGCGCAAGGGCAACTTCCGTCGCTCCCGCGCCTGCGCCGTCAACATCGTCCCCAACACCACCGGTGCTGCCAAGGCTATCGGCCTGGTTCTCCCCGAGCTCAACGGTAAACTCATCGGTGCCGCCCAGCGCGTCCCGACGCCGACCGGCTCCATCACCAACCTCTACGCTGTCGTTGACAAGAAGGTCACCGTCGACGAGGTCAACGCTGCTATGAAGGCCTACGCTGCCACCATCTCCGAGACCTTCGGTTACAACGAGGACGACATCGTCTCCACCGACATCATCGGCGAGACCCACGGCTCCATCTTCGACGCCACTCAGACCATGTGCTCTGACCTCGGCAACGGCCAGACCCTCGTTCAGGTCACCTCTTGGTACGACAACGAGAACTCCTACACCTCTCAGATGGTCCGCACCATCAAGTACTTCGAGAAGTTCGTTGCTTAATTTAGCTTTTAGCGAATAGCTCGTTGAGCGTCTAAAGAAGGGCGCGGCCTTATAGGGCTTACACCCTAGGGTCGCGCCCTTTTTATAAGAAATCGTCTGCCGTAATGGGAGGCAGACACGTACGAAAGGTAGAAGCAAACATGGCCTTTACCAAGAAGACCGTCCGCGACATCGATGTCGACGGAAAGCGCGTTCTCGTCCGCGTTGACTTTAACGTGCCTATCAAGGATGGCGTCGTTGGCGACACCACCCGTATCAAGGCTGCCCTGCCCACCATCAACTATCTCGTTGAGCACAATGCTCGCGTCATCCTCATGAGCCACCTCGGCCGTCCCGATGGCACCGGCTTCCAGCCCGAGCTGTCCCTCGAGCCCGTCGCCAAGAAGCTCGCCGAGCTCTCTGGTCTTGACGTTGCCTTTGTCGCCGACACCTACGGCGAGAAGGCTGCTGAGGCTGTCGCCGCCGTCGAGCCGGGCAAGGTTCTCGTTCTCGAGAACGTTCGCTTCGATAAGCGTGAGAAGAAGAACGATCCCGAGATCGCCAAGAAGCTCGCTTCCTATGGTGACGTCTTCGTTCTCGATGCCTTCGGCACCGCTCACCGCGCCCAGGGTTCCGTCGTGGGCCCCGCCGCTTACCTGCCTGCCGTCGCCGGCTTCCTGCTCGAGAAGGAGGTCGACACGCTGACCGGCATCTTCGCCGAGCCCGAGCGCCCCTTCGTCGCCATCGTCGGCGGTTCCAAGGTTTCCTCCAAGATCGGCGTTCTCGATCACCTCATCGACTCTGCTGACACCCTGATCATCGGTGGCGGTATGGCCTACACCTTCTTCCTGGCTCAGGGCCTGTCCGTCGGTCAGTCCCTCAAGGAAGAGGACTGGGTCGAGCGCGCCGGTGAGATGCTCAAGAAGGCCGAGGAGAAGGGCGTCAAGATCCTGCTCCCCATCGACAACCGCGTTGCCGATCACTTTGGCGAGGACGCTGTCCCCGAGGTTGTCGCTTCCGACGCTATCCCCGACGATCGTGAGGGCATGGACATCGGCCCCAAGACCGAGGAGCTCTACGCCGAGGCCGTCAAGGGCGCCAAGACCGTGTTCTGGAATGGCCCCATGGGCGTCTTCGAGTTCGACAACTTTGCTCACGGCACCCAGGCTATCGCCGAGGCTGTCGCCGAGGCCGACTGCACCTCGATCATCGGCGGTGGCGACTCTGTCGCAGCTGTCAACAAGTTCAACCTGGCCGACAAGATGAGCTGGATCTCCACCGGTGGTGGCGCTTCCATGGAGCTCGTCGAGGGTAAGGCCCTGCCCGGAGTGGAGGCGCTTCTCGATGCCTAATCGCACCCTTCTTATCGCTGGTAACTGGAAGATGAACAACGACGTCGCCGAGGCTGCCAAGCTCGCCGACGAGCTGGCTCAGGCTCTGCCCGAGGTTCCGGCTGGCGTCGAGGTGCTCGTCTGCCCTCCGACCATCGACATCACCACGGTTCATGACCGCATTCAGGCTGCCCCCATCGCCCTCGGTGCACAGAACGTGTACTGGGAGGCCAAGGGTGCCTTCACCGGTGAGTCCTCTTACGACATGCTCAAGTCCGCTGGCTGCACCTACTGCATCATCGGTCACTCCGAGCGTCGCGACTACTTCCACGAGACCGACGAGGACCAGAACAAGAAGGCTAAGGCTCTCGTTGCCGCCGGCCTTGTTCCCGTCTTCTGCTGCGGCGAGTCCCTCGAGGTCCGCGAGGCTGGCACCTATGTCGAGCACGTCGTGAACCAGGTCAAGGCTGGCCTTGCTGGTCTTGAGATCACCTGCCCCAAGCAGGTCGTCGTCGCCTACGAGCCCATCTGGGCCATCGGCACCGGCAAGACCGCTACCGCCGAGGACGCTCAGGAGGTCTGCGGTGCTATCCGTGAGACCCTCAAGGAGATGTTCGGCGAGGAGCTCGCTAACGGCATCCGCGTTCTCTATGGTGGCTCTGCCAAGCCTGGCAACATCGCTGAGCTCGTCGCCAAGCCCGACGTTGACGGCGCCCTCGTGGGCGGCGCTTCGCTCAAGGCTGCCGACTTCGCCTCTATGGTCGTCAAGGCAGGCGAGTAGGACATATGGCACAACGTCATCTTCCTGCACTCCTGATTATCATGGATGGCTGCGGCCTTGCTCCAGCCGATGGTGAGAACGCCGTCGCCGCTGCCAAGACGCCCTTCCTTGATAGCCTGTACGAGAAGTACCCCCACACCACGCTCGGCGCTTCGGGCGAGGACGTGGGCCTTCCCGACGGCCAGATGGGCAACTCCGAGGTAGGCCACCTCAATATCGGTGCCGGCCGCATCGTGTTCCAGGAGCTTTCGCGCATCAACAATGCCATCAAGGACGGCTCCATCGCCAAGAACGAGGTTTTCGTCAAGGCCATGGACGATGTCAAGGCTGACGGCAAGACTCTCCACCTCATGGGCCTTATGAGCCCTGGCGGCGTTCACTCCCACATGAACCACGTCGAGGCTCTGGTCAAGATGGCTGCCGAGCATGGTGTCAAGACCGTTCGCGTCCACGCCTTCATGGATGGCCGCGACGTCGACCCGCAGTCCGGTGCCGGTTACATGAGTGAGTTCTGCGCCTTCCTGGCCAAGATTTCCGAGGAGACCGGTTGCGACGCTCGCGTTGCCACCGTCTCGGGTCGTTATTGGGCGATGGACCGCGACAACCGTTGGGAGCGCATCCAGCGCGCCTACGACGTCATGGTCAACGCGTCCGATGCCGATGTCGACCCCGTTGCCGGTATCAAGGCCTACTACGAGAAGGACCCGCGCGGCGACGAGTTCGTCGAGCCCTTCGCTGCCCACAACGAGGGCATCCACGAGGGCGACGCGGCTATTTTCTTCAACTTCCGTCCCGACCGCGCACGTCAGATGACCCGCGTGTTCACGGACAAGGAGTTCGACGGCTTTGAGCGCGAGCAGATCAAGCTCTCGCACTTTGTGACGATGACCGAGTACGATCCGACGTTTGACGTCGAGGTCGCCTTCCCCAAGACGTTCCCCGAGAACGTCCTGGCCGACGTTATCGCCGCCAATGGCCTGAAGCAGCTGCACACTGCCGAGACCGAGAAGTACGCCCACGTGACGTTCTTCCTCAACGGTGGCATCGAGGAGCCCAAGGAGGGCGAGGAGCGCGTGCTCGTCGCTTCCCCCAAGGTTGCTACCTACGATCTGCAGCCCGAGATGAGCGCTCCCGAGGTTACCGAGAAGCTCGTCGCCGCCATCAACGAGGATCGCGCTGATTTCTACATCGTGAACTTCGCGAACTGCGACATGGTTGGTCACACCGGTGTTTTCGACGCTGCCGTTAAGGCTGTCGAGGCTGTTGACGATGCCCTGTCCAAGGTTGTCCCGGCGATTCTCGCCAAGGGCGGCTTTGCGCTGATTACCGCCGACCACGGCAATGCCGATCACATGTTTGACGTTGCTTCCGACGGTTCTAAGCATCCGTTCACTGCTCACACCACCAACCGTGTGCCGTTCATCATCGTTGATGAGAAGGCCAAGCTCACCGGTATCGAGGACGGCCGTCTTTCCGATATCGCTCCGACCATGCTCACCATGGCTGGTCTGGAGCCTTCCGCCGAGATGACGGGTCGCGTGCTCGCCGCCGAGGCCTAATAGAAAACAAATACCGTTTTCTAGTAAGGGGGTTGTCCACAACCGGACAATCCCCTTTTTGGTATTTCTGCCATTTCCACCTCGTCCTTGAGTGGCAGGTAGGGGAGAGCGGGGGATTGTGGTACAGTACTGGAGTTTGAATTGTTCTATTAAGGAGCTTATCTATGGGTCCGTTCCAGATTCTTCTGTTTGTCGTTTGGGCTGTCTCTGCCGTGGCGCTGACGATTCTCGTCCTGATGCATTCCGGTAAGGGCACCGGCGTTTCGGATATGATCGCTAGCTCGCTGTATAACTCCAGCTCTGCCACGGGCGTCATGGAGCAGAACCTCGATCGCCTGACGGTAATTATGGCCGTCGTTTTTGCCGTGTGCGTCGTCCTGTGCATGTTCTTCTTCCCGCAGGGCATCGTCGGCTTCTAAGCACGAGCCGCATAAATACTTGAAAAGGGTTCCGCAAGTGCGGGACCCTTTTTGTTCAAGACTTTAGTCCGCTGGCCGCGCAGCGGCCAGCTTTGAACCACCCGCTACGCGGGTGGAGACAAACGGCTTTACAAAGCCACCCCTCCGACC
>CABVAO010000070.1 GCA_902496335.1 uncultured Collinsella sp. | reverse complement strand
GGGAGTCCCACACGTCGTTCATGCCCTCGCACACATGGATGTGGAAGCCGGTCAGGCCGTTGTTGGCCTCGGCCATCTTATCCATGGTCTCGTCCGAAAGCGTAAAGGTAGCATGTCCGCCAAACATGGCGGCGATCATGTGGTTGTCGTTATCGCGACGCTCCTTGGCGGCCCACTGGGCAAATTCGGCGTTCTCGGCAATGGCCTGGTCGCACTTTTCCTGGCCGCGGCGATCGGAGACCTCGTAGCACAGGCACGAACGCATGCCCAGCTCCTGAGCTGCATCCTTAATGGTAAAGAGGCTTCCCGGGATCTCGCAGAAGCTCGCATGGTGATCGAAGATCGTGGTGACGCCATCACGGATGGAGTCCAAAATCGTAGCATAGGCGCTGGCCTTGGTGCCGTCGAGCGTCAGGTTGTCGTCGATCTTCCACCACTGCTGCTCAAGATTCTCCAGGAAGTTGGTGGGGTTGCAGCCCTTAATGGCAAGGCCGCGGGCCAGACCCGAGTAGATGTGGGTGTGGCAGTTGATAAGTCCGGGCATGATGAGGTTGCCCTGGGCGTCGACGTACTCGGCATCCGGATACTTGGCCTTGAGCTCGCGCTCGGGGCCCACTTCGACGATCGTATCTCCGTCAATGGCGACCGCACCGTTTGGAATGAACGGGGTCTGAGCGTTGCGGGTAAAGACGGAACCGTTAGCGACCAGAAGCATGGATGCTCCCTTCAACATCAGAGGCGGGGTTTGACACCTCTGACATGGCGGAGTGCGAAGCGCCGGCCTACACCGGAAACGGGCCCTCTCCCGTCAACGCTTCACCAAAGGGACAAACCCTTTGAAGTGCGGCTTGGCGCCGCATGACGTCGGCGGACGAGGCGATGCGTCCGCCGACGAATAGCACCGAATTGGCTACTTCTTGCTCTCGGGCAAGACCAGATCCACGGCAGCGTCCTTGGCAGCATCGATGTGCTGAGCCACGACCGGCGTCTGTGGAAGAATCAGGTTAAGAACAATGGCCATGATGGCGGTAGGGGTTACGGCGTTGGAGCCGATGACGGTGGACACCCAGGTGGGCATACCCTCGCCGGCAAGGCAACCGCTGGCCATCCAGATACCCAGACCAAAGACGACGGAGGTACCGACGATGGTGGTGGTGCGCTGCGTGAGGCCCTCGCGGGTGAACATGCGCACGCCGTTCATGGTGATGGTGCCAAAGACGCCGACGGTCGCGCCGCCGATGACGGGCTGCGGGATAGCGGAAAGGACGGCAGAGAGCTGCGGGAACAGACCGGCGATGGCAAAGACGGCCGCGATGATCACAAAGACCCACTTGTTGACGACCTTGTTGGAGCAGATGATGCCCACGTTCTGGCCAAGGGCGCTGGTGGGAAGACCGCCCAGCAGGCCGCCGACCATAGAGGTGAGGCCCTGGGACACGATGGCGCCGGAGAGTTCGCGCTCGGTGGGCATACGGTCGATGGAGCCCAGGCAGGCGGCGGAGACGTCACCGATAACCTGGATGGCAACCATGGGGAACACGACGGCGAGGGTAATACAGACCTCGGGATCAAACTCGAGCGCGTAGGGCATGAGCTTGGGAAGGGCGAAGACCTGAGCGGTGGCGACGCTGGAGAAGTCGATCATGCCAAAGGGGATCGAAACGATCATGCCAACGATCATGCCAAAGAACACGGACCCCAGCTTGAGCGTGCCCTTGCCAAAGTTGGCGAGCGCAAAGACCACGGCGAAGGTGATAAGAGCGACGCACCAGGCCTGCGGAGTGCCCCACAGCGGCGTACCCATACCGCCGGCCATATACTTGACGGCCGTGGGATACAGCGAAACGCCGATGGAGAAGATGACCGTACCGGTCACGACGGGCGGGAACAGCCACTTAATCTTGCTGTAGGCCAGACCAAAAAGGACCGCAACGGCACCGCCGACGATCTCGCCGCCCAGCAACGCACCAAAGCTAAAGCCCGAGGCACCCATGGCCTGCAGGGCCGGCAGGAACGCGAACGAAACGCCCATGACGATGGGCAGGCCGCCGCCGATGCGACGGAAGGGAGCGAAGGCCTGAAGGGCCGTGTCGATCGCCGAAAGAATGAGCGCGACCTGGATGATGTCGGTACTCTGTTGGCTATTAAAGCCGTAGACGCCGGCCATGATGACCGCCGGGGTAATGATGCCGGCAAACGATGCCAGTACGTGCTGAAGGGCACACGGGATCATTTCCTTAACGGGAGGCATGCCTTCGCGAGTGAACAGGGCTTCAGTGCCGTTCGTAACCGTCTCCTGGGTCATTTGACCACCAATCCTCGAAGTAGTTGTTTTCGCATCTAACGCTCTATTGTGACGCAGTGCGGGGTTGAGGTTGTGCCTTCGTTGCATATCGTATTAAAGATGATTCTCATTCTCAATAATAATTTTTTGTTATCAGACTATTCTTCAGCTGAAATAACGCATTTCCGCAGGTCAGGAAAGTGTCTGGTCAAAATAACATCTAACATTTCTTTTGGTCAACCGTTTACCGCTAAATTCCTACCGTTCGTCTGCATTACGCAATGTACCTGCGGATATACGAGATGATGGGCAGCGTGTTACCATGAGAAAAAATTGTTATGAACATTTCCGATTTCACCCAAAGGAGTTGCCCGTGAACGAGACCGTACGTCGCTTTTTGCCGATGGTCGATTTTCTGGAGCAGATACTCGGCAAAAACAGCGAAATCGTGCTGCACGATTTCTCGGATCCCGACCACGCCATCGTCGATATTCGCAACGGCATCGTGAGCGGCCGCAAGGTCGGCGGTCCCGCCACCGATCTGGCACTCAAGATCATGCACGACGCCAAGTATCGCGACCTGCCGTTTATTACGGGCTACGAGGGGCGCGGTGCCGGCGGCAAGACGTTGGAGTCAGCGACGTACTTTATCCGCGAGAATGATGAGATCGTCGGTATGCTCTGCGTCAACACCGACCTCTCGACCGTGCGCTCCATCAACGCCATGGCGCAGCAGCTCATGGCGTGCTTCGACGCGGCGCCGACGCGCACGGAGCCCGCCCCTATCGAGGTCGAAAGCCTTTCGGAGTCTACACAGGAGCTCATCGACCGCAGCATTGCCGAGTTGCTGAGCGCGCGCGGGCTGGATGTAGCGTCGCTTGGTCAGAGCGACCGCGTGGACGTCATTCGCTACCTCAACGGTAACGGGGTGTTCATGCTCAAGGGCGCCGTGGCCTGCGCCGCCGCCGCGCTGGGCATCTCAGAGCCCAGCGTCTACCGCTACCTGCAAAAAGTCCGCAAGGAAGGCTAACGAGCAAAATGGAGTGCGGCTCCACAAGCGATCCGTCACTTGATAAAAGACCCTGCAGCTCGCACGCGCTGCAGGGTCTTTTTGCATGTCATGTTTAGTTGTGGCCAACGCCTTAGAGAGCGGCAACGACCTCGATCTCGACCAGACCGCCAGCCGGAAGGGCGGCAACCTGGAAGGCGCTGCGCGCGGGGAACGGGGCCTCAAACTTGGAGGCGTAGATCTCGTTCACGGCGGCGAAGTCGGCGATGTCGGCCAGGTAGACCGTGGTCTTGACGACATCGGCAAAGGTAGCGCCGGCAGCGGTCAGCAGGGCCTCGACGTTGGCGAGGGACTGCTTGGCCTGGGCCTCGACGCCCTCGGGCATCTTGCCGGTCGCGGGATCGATGCCCAGCTGGCCGGACAGGAACACCATGTTGCCGGCCTGGATACCGGGGGAATACGGGCCGATGGCTGCGGGTGCGTTATCGGAAGACACGACGGTCTTGCTCATGTTTTTCTCCTTACGATCAATTGAGAGAGCGTGAGCGCGGTGTTCACACCGGGAGGCACAGTTCGGTCTGAACACCGCGCTTGATTGGGATAGTACTCAAGGTTTCTGTTTGATGCAAGAATATTATCAGCTTGCGAGAATATTTTATCGCCCAACGGCGCCCGTTGGCAGCCGAACGGTTCTCCACGGGGTCAGCCAGCCTAAGCTGCTGAAGACTTTATCCCGCTTGGAGCACGGGCATCGCCTGCCGCAACGGCACCACTATACTTTTGAATATCTGAGCATTTTGAAAGGCAGGATATGACCGCAACCGCCAGTCGAACCACCAACCGCAGACCCGAGCTCTTAGCCCCCGCCGGAGGCCCGGAGCCCTTTGCTGCCGCACTCGCCGCCGGGGCAGACGCCATCTACTGTGGCATGGGCAGCTTCAACGCCCGCCGCAAGGCCACCAACTTTACCGACGAGGCCTTTGAGCAGGCCTGCCGTGCTGCACACCTGGCCGGGTCGCGCGTCTACGTCACGGTCAACATCGTCATCAAGCAGTCCGAGATGGGCGATGCACTGCAACTCATCCACCGCTGCTCCACGCTGGGCGCCGATGCCTTCATTATCCAGGACTGGGGCCTGTTCTTTGAGGTCAAGCGCACCATGCCCGGCATCGAGACACACATCTCGACCCAGGCGAACATCCACGACGACCGCGGAACGCTTTGGTGCCGCGAGCAGGGCGCCGACCGCGTGACCCTCTCGCGCGAGCTCTCCATCGACGAGATCGCCGCCATCCACAATGCCGCGCCCGACGTTGACCTGGAGGTCTTTAGCCACGGCGCCATCTGCTTTTGCTACTCGGGCCTGTGCCTGCTGTCGAGCTTTGCCATGGCGGGCCGCTCGGCCAACCGCGGCATGTGCGCTCAGCCCTGTCGCCTGCCTTACGAGCTGATCGACGAGAACGGTCGCACGCTCTCCCCTGCCGGTCGCGAGCGCGCTCTATGCCCGCGCGACACCAACACTTCGCAGCTTGTTCGCCGTCTGTATGACGCCGGCGCCGCATCGCTCAAGCTCGAGGGCCGCATGAAGGCGCCCGACTACGTGTATTCCATCGTCGATGTGTACCGTCACCAGATCGATGACATGCTGGCCGGGGTCGCCGTAGATAAGCACGAGGACGCCGCTCGCCAGCGCCAACTCAAGCGCTGCTTTAACCGTGACTTTACGCACGCCTATCAGGACGGCACCTCGGGCGACGAGATGATGAGCTACGAGCGCTCCAACAACCGCGGCCAGATCGTGGGCACGGTGCTGGGCAGCCGCCCGGCCAACCGCGATGTGCGCGGCCTCAAGCCCGACGACCGCCGTCGACGTGCCGCCATCGCCCGCATTGAGTTGTTTGAGCCCGTGGGCAAGGGCGACTTGTTGGAACTTCGCCACGACGACGAGTTCGACCAGTTCCTAACCACTATCGCTACCGATGATGCCGCCGCCGGTGACATCATCGAGTGCCGCGTGCCCCGCAGCATGCCCGAGGGCTGCCGCGTGCGCGTCATCCGCAGTCAGCGCGCCATCGACGCTGCCGGCGCCGCGCTCAAGCGCGAAGTGCTGCGCCGCCGCGCCGTTGATGTAACCGTTGTGGCGCATCTGGGCGAACCGTTTACCGTCACACTCACCTGCTGTGACAACCCCGCGCTCACCGCCACTGCCGCGGGCTTTACCGTCGAGGCTGCCAAGACCCGCGCCGTCGAGGCGGCAGACCTGGTTGAGCATGTGGGCCGCATGGGCTCTTCGCCCTTTGAGGCAGCGAGCTTTGACATTTCGCTCGACGCCGGCTGCGGTATGGGCTTCTCCGCCGTGCACAAGGTGCGCGCCGCCGCCTGTAAAGCGCTCGAGGAGGCCATTCTGGCACCGTACGAGGAGCGTGCGAAAACGCTCGAGTTGCCGGCGATTGTAACCAGTGATTCCCGCCCCGCGCCCGAGCATTACCGCGATGAGCCGCAGATTTGCGCCGCCGTCACCTCGCTCGAAGCCGCCGAGGCAGCGCGCGTGGAGGGTGCAACGCGCATCTACATGACCACCGACGCGCTCGATGCGGCCGGGCTCTCCCCCGCCGATGCATTTGAGCAGGGTATCGTGCCTGTACTCGACGAGGTCTGCCGCGCCGTCGACCACGAGCGCGTCGATCCCTGGATCAATGCTGGAGCCACCGTCGCCGTCGGCAATATCTCCGAGCTCGCCGTAGCCGCGCATGCCGGCGCCACGGCCGAGATTCGCTCTTGCCTGCCGGTGCACAACACGCCCTGCATGGAGGCGCTTGCCGAGCGCGGAGCCGGTGCGTTTTGGCTCTCGCCCGAAATCACGCTCGACGAGATTGTCTCGCTCGGCGCCGCCGCGCCCGCGGCTCTGGGCATCACCGTCTTTGGCCGCCCGCGCGTCATGACAAGCGAGCACTGCATTCTGCAGGTTGCCAACGGCTGCATCCACGATTGCGCCAACTGCCGCCTGCGCGCCCGCAAGCTCTCGCTCAAGAATATCGACGGAAAGGTCATGCCCGTCCGCACCGACATCCACGGCCGCTCTCGCCTGTACGATGCCTACCCCATCGACCTCACGCCGCAGGTCCCTCAGCTGCTCGATGCCGGCGTGCGTCGTCTCATGGTAGACGGAACGCTGCTCGAGACGGATGAGGTGGGCCGTGCCGTCGCCCGCGTCCGTCGTGCCATCGAAGCAGCGCAGGCCGGCCGTAAGCCCGCCGCCCGTCTGCGCGGGGCGACCTCGGGCTGCATGTTTGTGGGAATCAGCTAACCGAAAGGCTTACACATGAACGAAGAACCTCAAGTCCTCTACTGCGACGCCTGGCTTATGGCCATCGACAAGCCCGCCGGCATGATCGTCCACGGCGACGGCACCGGCGAGCGCACGCTTACCGACTACGCCAGCGACCTGCTGCTGGCGATGGGCGACGGCTTTGCCGCGACCGACATGCAGCCGCTCAACCGCCTGGACCGCGACACCACCGGCGTAGTGCTGTTTTCGCTCGACAAGCAGACGCAGCCCGCCTTTGACCAGATGGTCATCGACCACGCATTCGGAAAGCACTACCTGGCGCTCGCCGAGGGCAAGATCG
>CABVAO010000069.1 GCA_902496335.1 uncultured Collinsella sp. | reverse complement strand
TAGATGGTCTTATGAATGGGCCGGTAGAAGTCATCGGGCTGCAGCTCGACCTGGGCCTCCTCGACCACCTCGGGCGACAGCAGCATGGCGGCCAGTACATTAGCCTCTGCATCTTGGTTTTGAGGGAGACCCAACTTGGAGCCACGGTCCTCGACCGTCAGCCCCGTCTCCCTTTCGTCATATGCCATGAGCATCCTCATTCATATCGCTTGCGAGCATCCATAGTATCAGCCACAGCCCCAAAACGGGCCGCGCCCCGGCAATCATCACCGAACGAAACGGATGAACGGTCCTGTATATAGGACTTCGACGCAACGTTCACCATGACACTCACTCAGCGCAAAAAACAAAAGGGCGCCCTGGTTTTCCAGAGCGCCCTTCTTAGAACAAGATTGTTGCGTTGCAGCAAATGCTACTCGGCAGCAGCCTCAGTCTCGACCTCGGCGGTCTCGGCCTCGGCGACCTCAGCGGCCTCCTCGACCTCAGCCTCGGCAGCGAGCTCCTCGGCGGTAACGCCGACGAGAACGACAACCTCGGCCTTGATCTCGCGGTACAGCGAGATGGCAACGGTGTGGGCGCCGGCAACCTTGATGGGCTTACCGAGCTCGACACGCTTGCGGTCGATGTCCATACCGAGCTGAGCCTTGATGGCGTCAGCGATCATAGCGGCGGTAACGGAGCCAAAGAGGATGCCCTCGTCGCCGACCTTGACGTCAACGGTGACCGTCTTGCCCTCGAAGGCAGCCTTGGTCTCGTTGGCGGTAGCCAGACGGACGGCCTCGCGCTTGGCGATGTTGTTGCGACGCTCGTCAAGCTGCTTGAGGTTGCCCTTGGTGGCGGCAACAGCGAGCTTCTTGGGGAACAGGAAGTTCTCAGCGTAACCCTGAGCGACCTCTACGACGTCACCCTCGCCGCCCTTGCCCTTGATCTCATCGAGAAGAATAACCTTCATGATGCGTCTCCCTTCTTAGCCGCGGTCGCGGTTGCCACGAGAGGAAACCACGGGGACGGTGTACGGCAGGAGAGCCATCTCGCGGGCGCGCTTGATGGCGTTGGCGATGTCATGCTGATGCTGCGTGCAAGCGCCAGTGACGCGACGGGGCTTGATCTTGCCACGGTCGGTCATGTACTTACGGAGAAGCTGAGTGTCCTTATAGTCGATGAACTCAGTGTTCTCCTTGCAGAACTGGCAGTACTTACGACGCGGCTGACGTGCAGAAAAATCATTAGCCATGTCAAAATACCTTTCATTTGGCAACTTCGGCGAACCGAAGCCGCCTCTCACTCAAAAATAGGTGAACAACCCTTAGAACGGGATGTCCTCATCGTAGACGTCGACCGCAGGCGGCGTAGCCACCGGTGCGGCAGGACGTGCTGCGGGCGCGGGGGCTGCGGGGGCGTAACCGCCCTGATCGTAGCCACCCTGGCCACCACGGGAGCTCATAAACTCGATCTCATCGACGATGACCTCAAGCTTGCTCCGGCGCTGGCCGTCGCGCTCCCAAGAGCTGTAGCGCAGCTTGCCCTCGATCGCGACCTTGTTTCCCTTTGCCAGGAAACGGCTCACGGCCTCGGCGCGGGTGCCGAACATGGTGCAGTCGACAAAGTTGGGATAGTCCTCCCACTCGCCAGTCTGCGCGTTGCGGCGACGATCGTTCACGGCAACGCCAAAGGACAGAACCTGGGTTCCGCCAGCAGTGGCGCGCAGCTCGGGATCGCGGGTGAGGTTACCGGTGATGTTCACTCGATTGATGCTCATAACTCACTACTTCCTCTTGGGGCACAAGCCCAGTCCAAAACGACAGTCTTACTCCTGGTCGTCGCGACGGACGATCATGTGGCGGACCACAGCGTCGGTGATGCGCAGGACGCGATCAAGCTCGGCAATCTGGGTAGGATCTGCGTGGAAGTTGATGAGGGTGTAGTCACCATCGGTGAGGTCGTTGATCTCGTAGGCGAGCTTGCGCTTGCCCCACTCGTCAACGGAGTCGACCTTGCCAGCGCCCTCAGCGATCGTGGTATCGATACGCTTCATAACAGCGAGACGAGTCTCGGGGTCGAGCGACGGGTCAACAAAGAACAGCAGTTCATAAGCCTTCATATTGTCACCTCCTCTGGGCAAATGTGGCTTCAGGTCGTGAAGGTGCGCCTGAAGCAGGAAAAGACTTGGTAATAATATCTTTCAACCTCCCAGGCCGCAAGAATTTGCAGCTACAACCTCATGACCTCCACATATGCCCATACTCGCACGACGTTTCATGCGCATTCCAACCAAATGCCGACCAAAAGCTTGACGGATTTGTGGACAAGATACGGTGCCGTGGGGACAAGCTGAGCCAAGCCGCAGGTCAACGGGCACGAGGCTGTGGTCGCAAAATGCATACCAGTGGTCTAATGAATCGCCAAAAAGATTTTAAATTCGTTTGCTCGTGGTCTATAAAGTCCTTTTTTGAGCAATTCGCTTAGCATGATTTTGCTGGTCAGACTGCATGTGCCGCGCGTTTTAGGCACAGCGCGAGACACTGTGGATCAAAAAATGCTAAGTTTTCGGCTTGCACCTTACGATTCCTCGTGTATACTAACTTTCGCATTTAACGGAGAGTTGTCCGAGTGGCCGAAGGAGCACGATTGGAAATCGTGTAGGCGTCAAAAGCGTCTCCAGGGTTCAAATCCCTGACTCTCCGCCAGTTAATTCCAAAGCAGGCCTTCGAGCCTGCTTTGTTTTTACCCCACGCGGAGGGGTGGCAGAGTGGTTGAATGCGGCGGTCTCGAAAACCGTTTGGCCTGTATAAGGTCACGAGGGTTCGAATCCCTCCTCCTCCGCCATTTTGGTTGAGAAAGCTCCCAAGAATGGGAGCTTTTTTGTTATCGAAATACGTCTCGATCCCACGCTTCCCCAAACATGTACGTCACCCTCCAAAACCGACATTTTTCGACATCTTTGGAGGCTGACGTACACGTTTGGATTGAGCTCACGGGAGCGGCACTATTCGGAAGGTGCCTCCTCGTCTCGTATGCTTTTCCAGTTGCGGATAAGTGCCTTGCGTAGTTCGTTTTGTTTTCTCTGGTACCCGGTGTCGGTACAGCGAGGCATGCCGAGTGCTTCGCGAATGTTGTTCATGGCGCGGTGAAAGGCGAGCTGACTACTGAACTGAGCCGAAGTGAGCGTAACGATTCGATATCCCATTTGGGAGAGAACGGCCTCTCGCTCCGCATCTGCTCCCTTGCGCTCGAGCTCATCGTGAAAACCGCCCTTATATTCGATACCGAGCGCCCTGCGCTTATAGGTCACGAGCGCATCGATTTTGAGTGTTCGAGCTTTGGCGCAATGCCAGAGACGTTGAGGGATCTCGAGCGGTTTGTTGAGTTCGATACCTCGGATGCCAACGCCGCCTTCGCTTGTTGGGAGCGAGAGGGCGATTGCCGAAGCGGTCTCCATAGGCGAGGCCGAGTGATCGTAGATGTGCCTGAGCGCGAGCCGTGCACGTGTGGCACCGGGTTTGCCGGGGTGCCGATCGAGCAGTTTGGTTATTTCATCCTTGGAGGTAGTGGCTGGTTGCCCGGTGTAAGGGTCGGCGGGATTGAGCCTCATGCGATAATCGCCGCAAACTTCATAGCCATATTCGAGATATTCGATCCTATCCATCCACCCGGCAGCGAGCACAAAGGTGAAGGCTTCGTCGGTGATGAAGATTCCGGACGTCAACTCGTTAATATGCTCGTAGGGAAGATTTTGTCCAAGAATGTGACAAACGACGCCTTTGGTACGAATTCGCTCGAATTCGAATACAACCGCGATATCGATAGTCTTAAGCATATCGGACGGAATGCCGCAGTCGGTAAGAGCCTGTCGTATGCGCGCAACACGTTGCTGGGTGGAGATGCCTTGTGCGCCTATCTGGTAGTCGTGCCGCGCAAGAGACTGAACCAAATTCTGGGGTGCATGATGGACAAGCCATGCGGTTTTATGCGAAATGAGAACAGGGGTATCCATTGAGGGCCTCTCGCTCTGAGCCGGTATCCAACTCTTATGTCCGTTGAAGTGGGGAAATATACCGGATGTGAGTAAATCAACTCACTCATGCTGTGAGCTCAATCCAAACATGTACGTCCGCCTCCAAAGATGTCGAAAAATGCTGTTTTTGGAGGGTGACGTACATGTTTTGGATCCCTGGCATTCCAGCAATGCCATGTCAGCATCCGCTGCCAACCGTTTACCGAGCAATAGGGTCGCCAGGCCCGCCAACCATGTACTATGTACGGGCATTGTCTAAACCAGCAACCCAAAGGACCCCATCTTGCCCGTCGTCGCCTCCATAACCATTACCTCACATGCCTCGGATGCCATGGTCGCTATTCCGTTTTGGCTCGAGATGTTCGCTGTTGTCGCTGCATCGATCTCGGGTGTGTTGGTTGCGCGCGAGCACAAGCTCGACCTGGTGGGCGCGGTCGCGCTCGCGGTGGTCTGCGGTCTGGGCGGCGGTCTCTTGCGCGACATGACGCTGCAGGTGGGCAACGTCTACATCCTCAACCAGCCAATGGCGCTGCCGCTCTCCATCGCCACGGCAGCCATCATCTACATTTTCCCGGCAATCGTCGACAAGCCCGAAAAACTCATCCCCTTGCTCGACATCATCTCGGTCGGCATCTATGCGGCAACCGGCGCAGACAAGGCACTGGTCTACGGTTTTGCGCACGTCGTTTGCATCATGATGGGCTTCTTCACCGCAGTAGGTGGCGGCATGCTGCGCGACGGCTTTATGGGCGTGGTTCCGGGCATTTTCCAACGCACTAACTTTTATGCCATCGCGGCCATCGCCGGATCGACAAGCTACGTGTGTCTCGTTATGAGCGGCATCATGAGCAATGTCGCCGCGCTGATCGTATGCGTTGTCGTGACCATGGGTCTGCGCTGGCTCTCGCTGCGCTTTGACATCAAAAGCCCCACCGAAGAAGACATCGCGCGCTTTTTGCATCGCAAAAAGTAGGTAGCGCGGGCTCATCCTTCGAAATGCAACCGAGAGGTTCTTTTAGAGCGCCCACGCGTTGGGTACCCTGTTAGGTATATGCCGAGTATCTAACGAAGGATTCACTATGCCCTGCAATCAACTCCCGTTGACCCAGCGCCGTAAAGCATGGGGCCGCATCACCATCCTATTCGCGCTCATCGCGCTGGCGATCACCGTGCTTCCCACGGCGTCGTTCGCCGGCACGGACACCGCAGGAAACGTACTTGCGACCGACAATGACGCCAATCCGTCCGGCGTCGAAGGTGACCTGTACTGGGCAGGTCAGGCCCTCAACTTGGATGATGTGTCCATCGGCCGCGATATCATCGCCGCGGGCGATACCCTCTCGATCCGTGACTGCACAGTGGGCGGCGCCGTCCGTCTGGCGGCACGCACCATCGACATTGCCAAGACCACGGTTGATGGCAGCGTGACCGTCGCTGGCCAGCATGTCGTGCTCAATTCCGACAGCACCGCCAACTGTTTCTACGCGATAGGCGAGACGGTTGCCCTGCGAGGCTCCACCAAGTCGGCAGCGCTTGCGGGCGACGCGGTGACCATCGATGGCACCGTCAAGGGCGATGTCGAGGTTTGGGCCGACAAGCTCATCCTGGGCAAGAACGCCCACATCACCGGCACCGTGAACGCGCACGTCTCCGAGGACCCCGAGCGCGCCGCGGGAGCCGAGGTCGGTGCGCTCAAGATCGACCGCACCGAGAACGAGGATACTTCCACCGTTAACGATGTCATCGGCGGTATCGTCGCCGCGGCACTCTCGACCTGCTTTGTCGCTCTGCTGCTCGAGCTCGTCTTTCCGCGCGCGACCGCCAGCGCCGCCGGCATGCTCCACCAGCGCCCCATGCCCCTGTGGGTGAGCGGTCTTCTGAGCACGATTGCTATCGCCCCCGCCGTCCTACTGCTGATTATCTCTATCGCTGGTCTGTCGCTTGCCGGAGCCCTCTTGTGCGGCGTTATCGGCATCGCGTTGGTGTCGAGTGCCTTTGCGGGGTGCGCGATTGCCCGCATGGTCGGACACAGCCAGAACCGCTACGCCATGGCAGCCGTTGGTGGCGTAATCGCAGGCGCCCTCACGGGGCTTCCCCTCGTAGGCGGCTTCATCAGCGGCGTGGCCTTCGTCTTTATGCTCGGCTACATCATCCAGATCATCTGGCGCAACGCCCGCCTCAAGCCGCAGCAGCCGGCTAACACGCCAGGACTCCCCACCGCTTAGCCGCCAACCACCACAAAGGTGCCAGGTTGCTTTGCACCAACAAACGAAGCGGGGCACCCGATCGCATCGACCGGGTGCCCCGGTTTTCTTGGAGGGTTCTCTAGTAACTTTGTCAAAACCAATGATCATCAGGTCGGCAGGCCTGCGCGTCACTCGCTACGGAGGCAGTACGCCATTGAGCAGGGGGGCAGCTATTTTTCACGGCGACCTCCTCCCCGCTTGATGACGAGCGCGACAACAATAACCGCCACTCCGATGGCAGCCAAAGCCGCCACCAGCGCCAACGTTCTATCTCCCGTCGAGGGCATAAAGCCTCGACTTGCTTCTTTGCTTGGGGTGTTGAGTACCGACAGCTCAATCGAACCCGTCCCGGCATCGGCGGTATCAACCCGCAGAGGGCTTTCGGCCGACACGGTCACTTTGGGCTTCGCAGCTGCCACCTGCTTAACGTCCAGACCCTCGGACGTAACCGTTACCGTTCGTCTGCCCTCAAAGGCGGCGTATCCCTTGGGAGCCGCGACCTCCTCGACGGTGTAAACACCCGCGTCCACACCGCTCAATTCCACATGCCCGTCCGCGCATGTGGTAACGCACGCGTCGGCATCCGTCGACCACGAGCCGTCAGTCGTTAGAATGCGCCCGCGGTCATCGATGATGCGCAGTTTGGCGCCCGCGAGCGGTTTATCGTCCGAGCTTGAGCGCTTGATCAGACTGAGTCCCCAGGTGTAGGCGCACGCGTCATCGCTCGACGTGCGGGTGAACCCGGCGTCGCCGGACTGGTCAGCAAAGGGAGAGCGGGGGTAGCGCAGGTAGACCTCGTTGGGGTTGCCCTTGGTAGCGCCTCGATTGCAGTTGGCCCCCAACGGCGCACTGTAGGCAGCAACCACGCGGGCGCCCGCGGCGAAGGCGTCGGCCCCGCCGAGCGCGGCGATCAGGTCGCCGGTGCGCACGGTGAAGGCATTGCCCTCGATCGAGACCTTGCACTGTGGAGTAATATCTGTCCACCCTTTAGCCGGCGTCGAGTTGGCGTTACCGCCCTCACATGCAACGGCGCCGAAGCCGCCGTCCGCGCCCGCCGCCGCGTACACGCGCATGCTCGCGGCCACCTTGGAGGGGTCGAGCCCCGCGCTCATGGTGTCGACGAACTGCACCG
>CABVAO010000068.1 GCA_902496335.1 uncultured Collinsella sp. | reverse complement strand
CGGCGGGCGTTAGCTTCGTCGGCCCATTCCTTCTCTTCGCTCAGGATCGTTGACATGCGCTCTTCGCCCGAGGCGGCAAGCTGCGGCACCCAGTCGCTGGGGAAGGCGATGCGTGCCTCGGCGAATTCGCCCTGATGCACGCAGGGAATGGTATAGGTGACCATGGGCTCGTCCTCATCGAGCGACACGTCGCCCGCCAGCGGACCGTGGCCCCATGCGCGGAAGTTATCGCCTTTGACGGCCGCCGTCCCGGCAGCGGCATTTGCGAAGCGCACTTCCATCTCGACATCGTCGGAATCCGCAGACCAGCCGTCGCCCACGAACTTCCAGTAGAGCTCGGCGGTATCGGCCCAGTTCATAACCGCACCGGTCATGGTGTAGCTCACGTAATAGATCGCGCTGTCGCCGCTCTCGTGGGGGCTGAACACCTTAATCCTTACGCCGTCACCGGCCTGCTCGACCGTGTAGACGCCAGAATCGCCCTTGTTCGCGCTATCGACTTTGTTAAACGCGGTGTCCTCTTCCTCGACACTCAGCACGTCAACGTCCGCCGTGCCGCCCTGCTGGTTGGTGCCCGTATTGATCTCCCAAAACACGCCGTTGATGTCGTCGTCGAAATCAAACTGGCGTCCCTCGACAACGGTCAGCGATCCATCGGCCTCGACCGTGGCACTGATGTAGGTTTGGGTCATGGAGTAGCCGTCGGCGTGCGCGGCGGCAGGCAGCAGCAACAACGCAAGCGCAACGAGCGCGCAGACGGAAGCGAATCGCGCAAACAGGCGGCGCTGCCGACAGGTTTTGGCAACGGGGGCGTTCATAGGCACATCCTTTGTCTGTGATACCAGCAACGCCATTGTCCCACGTTTACGGGCGCACATGACGAACATCTAGGCCAGCGGAGTATCAAACGGGACGAAAGTCACGCCCGCGGCCGGCACCTGGGGACGTTCCTTATCTGCCGGCAATCTGGGACACTCCTTGGCATAGCCCGCTCCGGCAATAGATACCACTTCATAGCTCCGTCACAGGTGTAGCGGCTTTGTGTTGCCGCACGCGCACTGATTGAGTCCGCGAGCAAGGGGCATAAAGCAGTTGAGCGAAAACGGTTTGCCCCTTTGCCGTTCGCTTGAGGATCATGTCCCCCTTTTCCGCGGAAACCCCGGCAGTTGCGAAGAGCTGCCGGGGTTTCTGTCGTTTGAGGGGTTGAAGGGGCTGAGCTTGGGGCGGTAATCGAGGTGTTGAATCGGTGCCCGCCGCACACAACACGCAGCCTCGGCAACTCGCGAGCATCGACGACGCCCCCCACCTCACCCGCGCTATACTCGTCCGCATGGATATCAACGCATGCAACATAGCAACACACGCCGTGGCCACGTCGACGGCGCCCAACAGCAAGCTCGCCCCCGCCCTCGCGCCCGTCGTGGGCCGCTTCGCCCCGTCGCCCTCGGGCCGCATGCACTTGGGCAACGTGTTCAGTTGCCTGTGCGCGTGGCTTTCGGCCCGCAGCCAGGGCGGCCGCATCGTACTGCGCATCGAGGACCTGGACGATCGCTGCAAGCGTCCGGAACTTGCCGCTCAACTGATTGACGACCTGGCCTGGCTGGGGCTTGAGTGGGACGAAGGCCCCTACTACCAACACGATCGCCTGGACTTGTACGAGGACGCCCTGCACCAGCTGCAAGACGCCGGCCTCACCTATCCCTGCTTTTGCACGCGCGCCGAGCTCCACGCCGCGAGCGCACCGCACGCCAGCGACGGCACGCCCATCTATCGCGGCGCCTGCCGAGGCCTTTCTGCCGAAGAGGTTGCCCGCCGCAGCATCCTGCGCGCTCCGGCCACGCGCCTGCGCGTGCCCGCCGTCGACGACCTCGCGGACGACGTGATCGAATTTGTGGATCGCACGTATGGTGCCCAATGCGAGGCGCTCGCCACCGAATGCGGCGACTTTTTGGTGCGCCGCAGCGACGGCGTGTTTGCCTATCAGCTAGCCGTGGTGGTCGATGACGCCGCCATGGGCGTCACCGAGGTCGTGCGCGGATGCGACCTGCTGGGCTCCACGCCGCGCCAAATCTACCTGCAGCATCTGCTGGGACTTCCAACGCCGCACTACGCACACATTCCGCTGCTCATGTCGCCGGATGGCCGCCGCCTTTCCAAGCGAGACCGCGATTTGGACCTGGGCGAACTACGCGCACGCTTTGGCACGCCCGAGACGCTGCTGGGATGGCTCGCCGGGCAAACGGGCATCGCGCCGGACGCCACACCGCGCTCTGCCGAGCAGCTGGTCGAGCACTTTAGCTGGGATGTTATCCGTACGCATCGGGAGAACATCACTGTAACGGTCGAGTAGCCAGCCACCCCGCCTCTACGCAACATCCCAGGGCTGGAGTTCGTCACCCAAGCGAACGATGCAGTCATAGAGCACGGTGTGGCGCTCGGCCGGGTTGGCATCCCGATGAAAATGCCCGTAGTACCAGCGCTTATAATCCAAGCGGTCTTCCAGCTCATCGAAAAATGCAGTAAGACGATCAACGCCGGGGCAATTCCAGCCGGGTGCCGGATAGAGCGTGGGCGAGAGCATGCGCGTGGAGCAGGTGTGGGTGATTACGTAGTCGACCTTCCAACCCACGCTGTCGAGCCTTGCCCGCGCCTCCCCAAAGTTGCGCTCGTCCGGCAGCTCCTGCGGCCACCAACTGGAATACGGCACGCGATATTCCTTGTCCACGCTCGTGGCGCCGCCCATGGTAAAGATCGTTGAGCCGTCGAGTTCAAAAACCTCGCCGCGCGTCAGGCGCCGTATGGGCGAGGTATCCGACAGGCGCTGCGTCAGCCCACCGTGCCACAACTCCATGGGACGCTCCGCCCAGTGATCGAAACGCTCGTGGTTGCCGTCGACGAACAGCAACGTATAGGGGCGCGTCTCCAGCCAAGCGATATCGGCGCATTCCTCGGCAGAAAAATCCCATGGAAAGCCAAAGTCGCCCGCGACAATCAGATAGTCGTCGCTCGTCAGACTATCCCCAAGCTCCCAGTCGCGCAGCTTTTGCATGTCGAGCCCACCGTGAATGTCGCCCGTCACATAGACCGTCATCGGATCACCACTTCCCTGCAAGTCGCTAGCCCGCATTCTGCACGATTACTAAGCTAACCGTTCCAGCCCTTCCATCCCTTAGGGCTTACCCTTCGTTCTTCCATCCAAACGGGTCGAGCACCCAAAAAATCAGATCGAGCACGCCGCCGGTCATCATGGCGCCGGCAAGGGCCATGCAAACGTGCAGAGAACTGGCACTTCGGAGCACGTCAAATGGCCCCAGAACAGCCAGCAGCGCGACCGCTGCGCCGGCTACGCACAGCGCGAGGCACGGCCCCGCGTCCTTGACGCACTTCTTTGCAAGATGCTTGGTGTTGCCACTCATCGATATCGAACTCCTTAGAGGGTCGTTGCTTGAATTCGCGCCGCTGCGGCAGAGCAGGGCGGCAGGTTAAGTGTCACATGCCGTGCGGACATCAATGGAAAAACCGCCCGCTCGACCAACCCTTGACGCCGTTTTGCACCGGCACCCCATCCCCCGCTATCAAGGTCTAATACTTTTCCCACCGCCACCCAAAAACTCATCCAACATTAATCTTGGCTCAAGAATCGCTTAATCTATAACCTGCACTATAGAGTTCGACCAAGGGCGGGGCGGCGTCACGCAGGCCGCCGAACGCAACGCTCGCGCCCGGGCAGATCGCCCGGCGTCGCGCCCATCGAACGAAAGGAACAGGTCATGGACGACCTCGAAAAAGTTGAAACCATCCGCACCAAGTGCAACGTGAGCTACACCGATGCCAAGGCCGCGCTCGACGCCGCCGACGGCAACGTCTTGGATGCCATCATTTGGCTCGAGTCGCAGGGCAAGACCCAGACCACGTCGGCGCACGCCGCCACCGAGTCCGCGCCAGTCGATGAGCCCTCAGCCGAGATGGTCGCCGCGCAGGCCGCCTACGAGAAGTCGAGCGAAAAGACCGACTTCTCCAAGAAGATGGACAGCGTGTGGGAGTACCTCAAAAAGCTCTTCCGCCTGAGCCTGGACACCAAGTTTATCGCCACGCGCCGCGACGCGATCATCCTCAACATTCCCATCCTGATCCCCATCGTCGCGCTGTTTGCCTGGGGCGCTACGATTTGGCTGATGCTGATTGGCCTGTTCTTTGGCATGCGCTACCGCATCGATAGCGACGGCGACGTGCCCGGCAGCATCAACAACCTTATGAATCACGCCGCCGATGCCGCGGACGACATCAAGCAAAATCTCAACGACGACAAGTAATCGCAGACGGGGGCACGCATGGCACGGATCCTGATCGTAGAGGACGAGGAGAAAATCGCCCGCTTTGTGACGCTCGAGCTGGAGCACGAGGGCTACCAGGTGGAACACGCCACCGATGGCCGCACCGCTGTGGACCTGGCGCTGGAGCGCGACTACGATCTGATTCTGCTCGATGTGCTGTTGCCGCAGCTCAACGGCATGGAGGTGCTGCGACGCGTCCGCAAGCACAAGGATGTACCGGTGATCATGGTCACCGCGCGCGATGCCGTGATGGACAAGGTGGCCGGGCTCGATGCCGGCGCCGACGATTACCTGACCAAACCGTTTGCGATTGAGGAGCTGTTCGCACGGATCCGCGTGGCGTTGAAGCGCTCGGAGGCCGTGCGGGCGGCTTCGGGCGTTGGCGGCGCCGGCGCCGGGACGGGCATGGCGGCCGGTGCGGGCGGAGACGCCGCTGCGGCTGGCGACTCGACCCAGGCATCCGCCTCGCCCTCCCCCGCCGCGCTCACCGTGAGTTCGGTCGCGCTCGATCCCGACCGCCGCGAAGTCACGGTCGGCGGCTCGCCCATCGCGCTCACTGCCCGCGAGTTCGACGTCCTCGCCCTGCTTATGGCGCACGCCGGCACCGTGCTCACGCGCGAGCGCATCGCGCACGAGGCGCTGGGCTACGAATACGTGGGCGACACCAACAACGTCGACGTGCACATCGCGCACCTGCGCGCCAAGATCGAGGACGCCGGCGGCGCCCGCATCATCCAGACCGTGCGTGGGGTGGGCTATGTCTGCCGCGCGTAACGCCGAGGCCAAGCGCGTCACATCCATCGCCCGCGCCATCAACTGGAGCTATATGTGGCGCCGCTTGATGAGCTACGTCTGGCTCGATCTGCTGCTGATGGTGATTGCGGCGGCGATCCTCGTCTATGGATACAACCAGATGCTGCCCGACGGCGCGTTTACCGCAGGATGGATCCCCGGCGTCGCCGTTCACGGCATGTCGCTGGCGCCTGCGCGCGGCTGGGACCTGGCAACGCTCACCTATACCGTCGAGCTTGCGCGTACCACCAAGACTTTCCCCCTCGCGCAGGACCTCGTCGCGCTATGGCCTCTCTACCTTGTCGTTGTGGGTTGGCAGGTCATCAGCGTGCTCGACATGCTCGGCGGCGCCCGTCGCGTGCGCCGCACCATGGCACCGCTCAACGACCTGGCCTTGCGCGTGGACGAGCTCGGCCGTATGCAGCTCTCCGGCGGCAAGATGGAAACACTGGAGCAGGCCATCGAGCGCGCAAGCGTCGACTCGCCGAGCGTCACTACCGGCGACGCCGACCTGGCAAGCATCGAGGTTGCACTCAACCGCCTACTGCGCCAGATGCAAGAGGCCAAACTGCAGCAAATGCGCTTTGTCAACGATGCGAGCCACGAGCTGCGCACGCCCATCGCGGTGATTCAGGGCTACGTAAACATGCTCGATCGCTGGGGCAAAGACGACCCGGACGTGCTGGCAGAATCTATCGCGTCCCTCAAGGCCGAAAGCGAGCACATGCAAGAGCTCGTGGAGCAGCTGCTGTTTTTGGCACGCGGCGATGCCGGGCGCACGGTCCTGCGGCGCGCAAATACCAACCTTGCCGCACTGGTCGACGAGGTATGCGAGGAATCGCAGATGATCGATACCGAGCACACGTATCGGCTGGCCTTTGACGCTGCGCTTGTCAGCGACCCGCGCTGCGACGCGCCCGTCGACGTGGCGCTCGTGAAGCAGGCTCTGCGCGTGATCGTGCAAAACGCCGCCAAGTACTCGGATGCGGGAACGACCGTCACATTTGGCGTAGCGCCGGATGCGGGCGCGGGCACGATCGACATAAGCGTTGAGGACGAGGGCATCGGCATGAACCAGGAATCCGCAGCTCACGCGTTTGAACGGTTCTACCGCGCCGACAATGCACGCGATGCCGGCGCACAGGGCTCGGGTCTGGGGCTTGCCATTGCCAAGTGGATCGTCGATAGCCATGGCGGCGTCATTGGCGTGACCTCAGTCGAGGGCGTCGGCAGCCGCTTTACGATTCGCCTGCCGCGCTAGGAAGCCCCTCGGCATAAATAAAGGGATAGGGCCACACGGCCCTATCCCTTTTTGCTAGCTATGGCAGCTTGTGCGCTACTCGCGGCACAGATGCACGGCGAAACCGGCGAACTCGCGCTTAAAGTACACGAGCTTGGTGCTACCGTCGGGCAGCAGCGCGCGCGACTCTTCGTTGACCTCGAGCCCGCGCTCGGCAAACCACTTCTCGGCCGCATCAATGTCGTTGACGGCAAAGCCGATGTGGCCCTTGGTGCCACGACCATTCTGCTTCATGACCTCGACCAGCGAATCGTTAAAGTACGAAACCGGGGTCTCGATAACGGGCAGACCCATCATCGTCGAGAACAGCTCCGCGATCTCCAGGGCGTCTGCCGGGTCGGTGGCGTTAATGCCCACATGGGCAACGCGCATGCCAAAGAGCTCGACCGGATTGGCGTTCTGCTCACTCATGCAGTCAGCGCCTACTGAGCCATGACGTCAAGAACGGCCTTCTCGGCAGCGACGCGGTTCATGCCGGTCATGAAGGGCACGCCGCTCACGTACGGGCAGGTAAGGCCCTCGGGGGCAACGGTGGTGGCGATCAGCAGATCGGCGCCCTCGTCGCAAACGTCCTTGGCCTCGGAGATGGCGCACTGCACGATCTCGTACTTGTCGGCGTAACCGTTGGCGTCGAGCATGGTGGCGACCTTCTGGGCAACGAGCGTGGAAGTAGCAGCGCCAGCACCGCAAGCCAAAACGATCTTCTTCATAGGTAATGTCTCCCTTCATGGTTTACTTTAGGTAAGTGTACCGCAGCGAGCGATGGCGCTCGGCCTCGATGCGCTTTTATGCCAGTTTGCTTGCACGCCGCGTATAATACATCTAGCACGTGTTGTCATACCGCTCGCTTTACGAGCGACTAAGGACTCTAAAATGCCCGATTCCCGCACCCTCTGGACCGCCGTCGTCATTATTTGTATCGCCATATCGGTGTTCTTTAGCGTAAAAAAACGCACCACGTTTAAGCGCCTGCAACAGCTTATGGCTGCCAAGCAGTGGGACGAGTTCGATCGTTTGCTCGATGGCAAACTCACCAGCATGCTGTACCCGCGCTATAACCGCGACTACCTGCG
>CABVAO010000067.1 GCA_902496335.1 uncultured Collinsella sp. | reverse complement strand
GGTGATCTCCGCCTTGAGAGGGCGGCGTCCTAAACCGCTAGACGAACGGGCCATATGTAGCAAATGCAATGGCTGGGATGGAGGGAGTCGAACCCCCATTGACGGAACCAGAATCCGCTGTCCTGCCATTAGACGACATCCCAATGACTGCATCGCTGCGCTCGGCTGTGCCTTTGCGCAAGAAAGAAATATACGGGAAGTCTCGCCGTGACGCAAGCCCCAATTTTGACTTTTTTGAAATTCAGTCAAATTGGCCTAATTTAGTCCAACCCGTGAAGGACCTGTGAAGCCAACCGCTGTACACGAAGGGCAAAACACCGCGAGCGGTAGCCGTCAACCGTTGGCAGATTCTACCGTGAAAACGATAGCACCAGGCAACACAATCGAAGTATCAATGATCGCGTAGATATCGAGGCGCCATGGACGAAGAGCTTGATTACCTATGGGAGACCCTGGGCCTCGAGATCACTGCCGACCTTTGGCCCGAACGGGACAAAATTCACCCCACGTTACGCCCCGCCATTACTGTGGTGCAGGCAAAATACCGCCGTGCATCCTTTTTGATCATGCGGGTGTCATGGCACGCGGGACTCCCCGACCTTAAGCGAATCCAGGCAAGCCTCGTCGAGCTGTCCGGCATGCCGACCGTCATATCCGAGGCGCACCTGGAGCAGCGCCAGCGCGAGCGACTGCAACAGCAGCGGATTCCCTTTATCTGCCCCGGCGTTCAGGCATATCTGCCCTTTATGGACGAGGAGTACTGGAGCGGCAAGCCCAACAAGCACGTAAAGGTCTACGATCCGCGCGAATGGGCACAGCTTGAGGATTAGCGCATATGCCCGCCAGCCGGGATAGTGCGCATGCCCGCCAACCGGAAAGCTCATCCCGGAATTTACGTCCAGAACGGGACGCGCTTTCCCCTAGAGGCCCCAAACGGAAACCGTATCCCAGATTTCGCGCTCAAACTGGGATACGGTTTCCGCTAGCCCCTTCAACCGGAAACTGCGTCCCGGAATCCGAGCTCAAAACGGGACGCACTTTCCGCAGCCACTACAGCAGCACCTCGGTCCAGGTCGCTTCCTTAAACCCAGGAATCGCAAAGTCGTCGCCCACCAGCAGCGGACGCTTGACCAGCATGCCGTCGGTCGCCAGCAGCTCGTAGCATTCCCGATCCGTCATGCCCGCATCCAGACGCGCCTTCAGGCCCAGCTCTCGATATTTCATGCCCGACGAATTAAAGAAGCGCCGCACCGGCAGCCCCGAACGAGCAATCCAGGTCGCAAGCTCATCAGCCGTGGGATTGTCCAAAACGATATCGCGATCGATATACTCTACCCCATGTTCGTCCAGCCATGCCTTGGCCTTCTTACAGGTCGAGCACTTGGGATATTCAACAAACAATACCGCCATGGGATTTCCTTTCTTAGAGAAAACAGGTGTCTGGAAAACCGCACATCGACGACCACTCGCGATTGCAGCCGTTATTGTAGTCAATGTCGAAGCATAGGCAGTCGCGATGTCTCGTCTTAAGGCTAGCGCCTCGCATGGGCGCCGATCGGCCGAGTCGCATGGCGCACCAACGCCGCCGCCAGCAATACCAACAGCATGGCGGTGACATAGCCCGCAGCATCGAATCCTAAATCGATAACGTCGAAATGCCTGCCGGGAACAAAGATCTTATGCACCTGGTCGCCAACGGAGCAGGCAGCGCAAAAGAGAAACACAGGCACGCAACGGGAACACACACTCCATGGACGCCTGGAAAAGCAGACCACGATCACCGAGGCGAACAATCCGACGAAGAAAAACTCTACGGTATGGGCGACGCGACGGACGTTTGCGCCTACCCACATGCGAATGGAAGCAAGTCGACCAGGCTGGACCGTCGAGGAAGCCGGATTGGTACTCTCAGTCATGCCGTCCCCCGCCTGAGTTTCACCCGTGATGCCGATAGCCTGAACGCTCGCAGCCTGACCCTCCACCACGCGCGCGGTGGACTCGCTCAGCAACGACGTCTGCACTGCGTTTTGCTCCGTCAGCACCCAGATGCCCGCCAGCGTTGCGGCGAACAGAGCGATCGCGGTCCACCCGATTATTTTCTTCATGTGCGCCAAAGGCCAACCTCCGTCTTTTTAAATATGAGCGAGTGTAGCCCCAAATGACATCGTCACCGTATCAAAATTTGAATCGCAACAGGAAGCGACAAAGCGACGCAAACCCCTACCCCGCCTCGCGCATCCAGCGATCGAACGTCCCCACGCACACGCCCAGGCACTTTGCTGCCTGGCTGCGGGTAATATCGCCCGCCTCATAGCTATCGCGCACCAGCTCAAACTGAGGAGGGCACGGCTTGCGAGGTCGACCGAAACGGACCCCTCGCGCCCGCGCCGCTGCAATTCCCTCCGCCTGGCGCCGATGGATATTCTCGCGCTCCACCTGCGCCACGTAGCTCAGCAGTTGCAGCACAATATCGGCAATCAGGGCGTTGGTCACATCCGGCGCGCCGCTGGCCCTGACGCGCGTGTCAAGCAATGGCATGTCCAACACCACAATGGCAACCCCGAGCTCCTTGGTAATGCGTCGCCATTCCTCAAGAATCTCGGAGTAATTACGACCAAGTCGGTCGATAGAAAGAACCACCAGCACGTCCCCGTCTCCCAGGACGTGCAGCAGCTCGCGATAACGCGGTCGATCGAAGTCCTTGCCGCTCGCATGGTCGGCATAAATATTCGCCGAGCCCACGCCATAGGCGCCCAGCGCATCCAGCTGCCGATTAAGGTTCTGATCGCGCGAACTCACCCGCGCATAACCGTACACCGTCGCCATCTCATCCCCGCTTTCTTGTAAACCTGCCAAAAAGGGACAGGTTTATTTTGGTAGGTTCTACCTCTCAAATAGCAGGTAAGCGGGCGGCCGAGCAGACGGCAAGGTAGCCACGATTCAAATGCGGAGGGCGGCCCCGAAAGACCGCCCTCCGCTCTCCCGCCACGAGTCGGGATTTGGCTAATGGATAAGCTTGAAGTCCAAGTGCCCACGCGTGGTATTGACGCGCGAGACCTCGATGATCACGCGCTGCCCCAGCTCGTAACGGGTGCCCGTGTCGGCACCCGTGAGCGTTAGCGCGTCCTCGTCGAACTCGAACCACTCGTTGCCCAGGCTCTTGATCGAAACCAAGCCTTCGACCTGCGTTAGATCCAAGCGCACAAAGAGGCCCATGCTGCTAACCCACGAGACGGTTCCGGCATAGCGCTCGCCTAGACGGTCCTCATAGTACTGGGCAATCTTGATCTTTTGCGTCGCATGGCTGGCGGCATCTGCCGCGCGCTCGGCATCGCTGCATGCGCGGCAGATCTGCGGCAGAATGCGCGGCAGCGACTCGCGCCCCTTGCCGATCAGCCGCGGCGTACGGACCAAGGCGTCCTTGCCGCCGAGCCGCTCATAGGCCAACTGCAGTTTGAGCACGCGGTGCACCACCAGATCGGGGTAGCGACGGATGGGACTCGTAAAGTGACAGTAGCACGGCGCGGCGAGCGCAAAGTGGCCCTCGTTGCGCGGCTTGTACAGCGCGCGCTGCATGCTGCGCAGAAGCAGCGTGTTAACGAGCGGTGCGTTGGCCGTACCGGCGGCAGCATCGACTGCAGCCTGCAGCTCATCGGGGCTCCCCAGGGCAATACCGGCAGCACGGCGATCGTCGATGATGCCTAGCTGCGCCAGCGCAACGGCGGCACCGTGCAGGCTATCGGGGCTCGGATCCTCATGCACGCGATAGCAGGCCTCGATATCACGGTCTGCCAGCCACTCTGCAACGCACTCGTTGGCGAGCAGCATGGCTTCCTCGATAAGCGACGTGGCACACGAACGCTCACGCGCCACAATCTGCACGGGCGCTCCGTCCTCATCCAATAGAGCGCGAATCTCGGCCGTGTCAAAATCGACCGAGCCGCGGGCGCGACGGATACGACGGCGGAGTTCGGCGAGTTCGTTAGCGGCGACAAGGAAATCGCCGAGGTCGACGTTGTAGCCGCGGGCGGCCTCCTCGCACGCAAGACCGCGCTCAAGCGCTTCCTCGCGCGAGGTCTCGGCAGCCGCAACATCCTCGGCTGCACCCTCCAGCACCGAATACTCAACCGCGCCGGCACGCACCAGCAGCGCCTCGGCGCCGTCATAGTCCATACGCACACGCGAGCGAATCACGCTGGGGTACGGATCGTAATGCCGCACGCGACCCTGTGCATCGAGCTCAATGTCAACGGTAAACGCAAGACGGTCCTCGTCAGGGCGAAGCGAGCACAGGTCACAGGACAGGCGTTCGGGCAGCATGGGAAGCACGCGATCGGCCAGATACACCGATGTCGTACGATGGCGAGCCTCAAGATCGATATGCCCGTCCCAAGCCACATAGTGTGAAACGTCGGCGATATGCACACCCAGCTTGTAGCCACCCTCGGGCGTGCGCTCCAGCGAAATGGCGTCGTCAAAGTCGCGCGCGTCGACTGGGTCGATCGTGATGACAAAGCGGTCGCGCAGATCGCGGCGGAGCGGGTCCTTAAGCGCCGCGGACACATCGAGCGAAAGCCCCTCGGCCTCGTCCAGCGCGGCCTCGGGATAGCTATCGGTATAGCCGTAACGCGCCATCACATATTGAACGCCCAAATCGGGCGCGTCATCTCCGCCAATGCGGCGTTCGATCGTCACGGTACCCGATTCCAGGCGCGTCGGGTAGGTCAAAATGCGCGCGACAACAGCATCACCCGGGTGGACACCCAGACGATCCGCCGAGGTATCCTCGGGCAGAATGAAGAAGTCGGCCTTCAGACGCGAATCGAGCGGCTCGATCACACCGAGCGGACCGGCGGTCTGGTACGTGCCCACCACGCTTATGGCTGCACGCTCAACCACGCTTTCGATCACGGCGCGCCGCTCACCGTGCGGGCTGTTCTTAATGCTCACGGCAACGGTATCGCCATCCATGATCTCGCGCTTACCGCGGCCCATGACCTTGTAGTCGCCGTTTTCGGTTACAACGTAGGCGCTATGCTCATGGAGCTGCACGCGCCCGGTCAGGCTCGGACGGCGTTCGCTGCGCACCGGCCCGCGCTGATTGCGAGCTCCACGCTTATGCTTGTTATTGCGCCCCATGGCGCCTCCTAACTATCGATTGCGAACTCCAAAGAGTCTACCCAAATGATTCGCTTTCCTGCCGTCCCCTAGGGATCAAAAAACGGGCCGCCCCATAAGAGACGACCCGTTGGAAGGGATGAATTCCAAGCATGCCTACACGCGCAGGTAGCGGCGCATGGCGATGGCAGAACCAAAGAGACCGATAATCACGCCGACCAGAATCAGCGCAGCATAGGTCACCAGGTAGTACTGCATCGGCAGGGCAAACGACATCCAGCCGATGCTCTCCTGCAGACGCGGGATCATCAGATTGCGCAGCAGCTCCAGAACGCCGATGGAAAGCAGCGAGCCCAAAATGGCCTGCAGCACGCCCTCGGTGATAAACGGGCCACGAATGAAGCCGTTGCTGGCGCCGACCAGACGCATAATCGCAATCTCACGACGACGCGCCGTGATGGACAGGCGAATCGTGTTGTTGATGAAGATGAATGCGATAAAGGTCAGAAGACCAACGAGCACCACGGCGGCGATGCGGATGTAGTTGGTCACCTGGAACAGGCGGCTCACCTCCTCCTGGCCGTACAGCACGCTCGCGTTGACGTCGCCGTCATCCGCGATCTTCTGGAAATCGGCATCCTTCTTGAGCTTCTTTGCCGTGCTCTCGACCTTGGACGGATCGTCCATCTCAATAGCGAAGGAAGCCGGCAGCGGGTTCTGGCCATCGAGCGCGCTCATGGTGGCGTCGGCGTTGCCCGACATCTTGCTCGTATACTCGGCCAGCGCGTCGTCCTTGTCCTTATAGGTCACGGACTTGACGTTATTCCACGTCTTAAGCTCGGCCTCAAAAGCCTGAACATCGGCCTGATCGGCGTCATCACTAATGAACGCGTTGATGACAACCTGATCCTCGACGGTGCCGATCACGGAGTTCAGCATCGCAGAGCCCATGATGAACAGGCCGATGATAAACAGCGAAAGGAAGATCGTGATGACGGCGCCGAGCGAGGTAGTCCAGTTACGGAAGAAGTGGCTGATTGCCTCTTTGAAGGAGTAGCCCACGTTAGTTGGTGCCATAGTTGCCGTAACCTCCCCTCTCCTGGTCGCGGATGACGTGGCCGCCCTCGAGGGCGATCACGCGACGGTGCATGCTATCGACCATCTCGCGGTCGTGCGTGGCGACGATCACGGTGGTGCCGGTGCGGTTAATACGCTCAAGCAGCTTCATGATGCCCAGCGAGATCGCCGGGTCGAGGTTGCCCGTCGGCTCGTCGCAGATCAGCAGCGGCGGACGGTTGACCATAGCGCGGGCGACGGCAACGCGCTGCTGCTCGCCACCGGAAAGCTGGTCGGGCAGCGAGTCCATCTGATCGGCCAGGCCGACCAGACGCAGCACCTCGGGCACCTGGCTGCGAATGACGCCCTTGGGCTTGCCGATGCACTGCAGGGCAAACGCCACGTTTTCGTAGGCGGTCTTTTGCGGCAGAAGCTTAAAGTCCTGGAACACGGCGCCAATCTGGCGGCGCAGGAACGGAACCTTGCGGTTCTTGATCTTCATGAGGTCCTGACCGGCAACCAGGATGCGGCCGCTCGTCGGCTTGACGTCACGGTTGAGCGTCGACAGCAGCGTGGTCTTACCCGAGCCGGAGTGACCGACCAGGAAGACGAACTCGCCCGGATAGATCTCGATGTTGATGTCGTCGAGTGCAGGCTTGTTGGGCTGTGCCGGATAGATCTTGGTGACATGCTCCATAAGGATGACGGGCTCGACACCGGCCTGTTTGGCCATCTTCTTGCGGCTGGCCTGCGGATCGATGGGCGCAAACACCGACGTAAAATCGGGGTTGTTGAGCGCGTTATCGAGGCTTGCGACCTCGGCTGCCTGATCGCTCTCGACCACCGGGGCAGCAGGCTGCGTGGGGTCGGGAATAGCGGCAAAGAGACCGGACTGCGCAGGCTGAGGAGCCGGCGTCGCAGGGGCCAAGGGGTCGGGAATGCCGGCCATGGTAGGCTGCGGCGTGGCGGCACCAGCCTGAGGCTGCTCCACGCGAGCGGTCACGGCCTGAACGGGCTCAAAACCCGCCGTGCCGGAAAGCGCGACATCGCTGGTTGGATTGTAGGCAAAGGGATCGGATGCCGGCTGTGCCTGATCTGCCGGCTGAGCGGGGGCCTGAGCAACAGGCTGGCCCTCTGAATCCGGAGTGGCGAAACGACTGCCCTGGACGCCTGCCTGCGTCTTGGGGGCATCATCGCCCGCACCGGAGGTACGGAAGTGGTTACCCACTGGTGCTCCTTATCGTCGTGCGTTTAAACTACATGAGCGTTTTGTATTTTAGCAGCATTAGCTTTACTGCACATAAGAAGCATGGCGTGCTTAGGGATCCCGTCGGCCGGCCTTGATTATCAACTTTATCCGAACACCTCCCACATTCATCCGCACATGTGCGGA
>CABVAO010000066.1 GCA_902496335.1 uncultured Collinsella sp. | reverse complement strand
CGTTCCACTCGGCGGCGTGGATCAGGTAGACCTCGAGGTCGCGGTCGCCGAACTTGTTCATGAGGTACTCGAGCTGCATGAGCTCGTCCCAGGTGCCGCCGACGCCCATCAGGAACACGGCGTCGTAGCCCTCGTCGGCGACCTTGTCGGCGAGCTCAATCATCTTCTTGCCGGTCTCGTAGACGTTCTTGCCGTCCTCGACGTAGCCCTCCTGGCTAAAGTGCATGATCTCGATCTTCTCGGTTTCCTTCATGGCTTTTCCTTTCTGTCCTGCACGCAACTCTATACATCGCGTTTCTTTTCGATACCAATTATAGACATACACCTAATGTGTTTTTAATACCACTTATCAATCTGCTCCAATCCTCGGTGAACGGTCGAAATTCTCTGGTGAGTGGTATTAAATTAGAATTGAATGTATAGCTAACGCCTCTGGCGCCTCCCTTGTGTGACAAAGAACAGCGTTCCTACCAGCGCAATAATGGTCGATGCCCCAAACAGTACCGTCTGGACACCCAAAGCCTCCGCCAAAAACGGAGCCGCCAGCAGCGGCAGCACGCCGGCGCTCATCAGGCCAAAACGCACAAAGCCGGTAATGCGCCCCAGGTATTTGATGTCAGCGCGCTCCTGAATCAAGATCATCTGCAGCGGTTCCAGGAATCCCCAGGCCAGACCGTTAATCGCCTGACCGATAATCGCGACCCCCAGCATATCGGTGCCCACGTACACCATGGACCCAATGCCCACGGCCATGAGCGCGCCGAGCAGCAATCGCAGGTTGACATGGCGGGCAGAAAGCTTGGTCAGGATGAACGCGCCCACCGAGGAAGTGAGGCCCACGACCGAGGACAGCCAGCCCAGCCAGACGATATCCACGTTGAGCACATCGCGATAGAACAACGACTCCAGCGAATCGAACGCGCCAAACGCAAAGAAGCCCAGAAAGCCCGAGATAAAGATAAGGCGCAGGTCGTGGTCGCGAAACGTAAGTCGCGCGCCCTCGGCCATGCCGCCCAGAATGCCGCCCTTCGGCTTCTCCCCTTTTGCGGGAGCAACACACTCGTGACAGCCCAAGGAGAGCACGGCCGCCACACCCATCATGCCCGCCATGAGCAGATAGACCGATTGCGTGGCAAAACAGCTCACGATGGCACCACCGAGCAGCGGGCCAGCGGTATAGGCGATATTGCTGTAGAACACCATGAGACCGTTCACGCGGGTACGGCCCTCGGTGGTCGACTCCAGGTATCCCGGAAACGCATGCGTACAGGTGTTGATAAAGCCGCCCGCAAGCCCCAAGACGCACGCGGCAAACACAAGCCCGGGGACAGACAACGGCGCCAACCCCACGCCAAGCGATAGCACCGCCGTAATCACGCACGTCACAAACGACGTCCGGCGCGGTCCAAAGCGGTCGATGACCGAGCCCGACACCATATTGCCCGCCGACGTCATAAGATTGCGTACGAGCGTAATGGCAGCAACCAAAAAGGCCGTGCCAGCCAAATCATACGTCGCCGCGCCGATAAGCCCTAAAAAGTACACCGCGTTGTTGGCGCACCATTGCAGGGACTCAATAAGAATCAGCCTGACCTCTGCCGGCGTCAGGCGCATTGCTTCGCGATCCTTCGCGAACATACGAACTCCCTCTATACAAGTAAGGGGATGGAGGGCATAGGCCCGCTCCATCCCCTTACCAGGTTGCAATGACAGTCTATGCAGCCGGGCCCTTACGCCAGCACGCCGAAGAACGCGCCGACGATGCCCACGACCATGGTGGCCACGATCAGCACCATGGGGTTGATCTTCTTGGACAGCAGCCAGTAGTACAGCCAGAAGGCGATCATGCCGAGCATGCCGGGCATGATGCCGTCCAGGATGTCCTGGAGGGTCTGGGCGTCGTCGCCCGAGCCGATGGCCACCGGGATGCTGGCCCAGAACATGTCCTTGCACATGGCGCCCACGACCATGACGCCCACGATGCCCACGCAGGTCATGATCTTCTGCATGAGGCCGGTCCTCTGGGCCTCGTCCAGGAAGCCCACGCCCAGCTCGTAGCCCTTGACGGCGCCCCAGATGCGCAGCGCGAAGCCGGGGACGTTGTAGATGAGCAGGAAGGCGATGGGGCCGAAGGGGTTGCCGGCCTGGCACAGGCTGATGCCCACCGCGGCGGCGACCACGCGCAGCGTCGACAGGAAGATGGAGTCGCCGATGCCGGACAGCGGGCCCATGAGGGCGGCCTTGACGTCGTTGACGCTCTCGGGCTCGATCTCGCCGCGGGCGACCTTCTCCTCCATGGCCATCGCGATGCCGCCGACGAACGGGGCGAACTGGACGGTGATGTTGAAGAACGCGCAGTGGCGGTGCAGGGCCGCGGCGTAGTCGTCGGGGCGGCCGGCGTAGATCTTCTTGAGCATGTTGGCGACCATCAGGCAGAAGGCGATGTTCATCTGCTTGTAGTAGGTCCAGGAGAACTCCATGCCCAGGGCGCCGACGTTGACGGCGCTCTTGATGAGGTCGGAGCGCGTGATCTTGTTCTCGGGACTAGAAGTCATCGTCCTCATCCCCTTCCGCGGAGAGCTGGGGCTGGGCTCCGCCCAGGCCGAGCAGGTCGAACTTGTCGATGCCGATGATGATGGCGATCAGGGCGACGCCCAGGACGGGCACGTTGGCGTAGGAGCACAGCAGGAAGCCCAGGAAGTAGAAGGGCACGAGCTGCTTGGTGAGCACCAGGCGGCCGAGCATGGCGAAGCCCATGGCAGGCAGGATGTTGGCTGCAACGCCGAAGCCGTCGATCACAAAGGTCGGGATGAAGTCGAGCAGGCCCTGGATGGCGTCGGAGCCCAGGTAGAATGCGCCGCCGCACAGCAGGAAGTACTCAAGACAGCCAAAGAGGCCCATGCTCCAATGTGCCGCGTAGATACCCTTGAGGTTGCCCTTGGCAGCGCACTTGTCAGCAATGTCAACAATGATCGAGAATCCAGCATCCGTAATGTTACCGATCGTCAGCGAAAGGACGGCGATGGGCATGGCGAGCGCAATGGCTGTCTCGGTACCCTGACCGAGCTGAATGGCAAACGCGCAGGCGAGCACGCCGCCGACGGTTTCGTTAGGCGGTACGTAAGCGCCGATGGAGATCGAGCCCATGAACAGTAGCTCCAAGCTGGCGCCAACGGCAAGGCCGGTCTGCAGGTCCCCCAGCACCAGGCCCACGAGCGGGCACAGGACGATGGGACGGAACGCGTAGAGGGTGCCGAGCTGGTAGTCGAGGCATCCAAACGCTCCGACTAAGCCGACGAGGATTGCTTGGACAAGCATAATTCCTCCCAATAAGGAATCTCGAACCGTCGTCACTCCCGTCGCGCGCGTTGTTGATATCAATTCCGGGAGTTCGATTCCACGGCTCGAAGCGTACCTGGTGTGCTGCTAACACCCATGCCAGGCACAAATGATTTGATACCAATTATAGATATGCAGGTTCTTACTATTTAATACCACTCGCTCAGCGGGGTGTTTTTTACCGTAAACGGCAGACGTATCTCATCAGGCGCGCTCTTTGTTTCGATGGCGGACAAGCGCCACCAGAAAGCCATCACCAAAGGCATCGGATGCCAAGTTGGCCACAATCACCAAAACGATAATCGCCGCGCCCAAAAACTCGTTCCAGCGAAAGACCTCGCCAAAGAAGAGCGCCGACCAGCAGGGAGCGAGCACGACCTCGCTCATGCAAACCAAGTTGGCCGCAAACGCGTTGGTCCGCGCGATCCCCTTGGCATACAGCACGCTCGCAAGGCCACTGCAAAAAAGGCCATGCACCAGCATGAGCCCCCACTCAAATGGTCTCACGGAGTCTAGGGCGCCAGCAAAATAGACGATCGGCAGCATCGAGATACCGCAGGAGATGAGCGAGGACACCATGGGCGACGCATCGGGGCGAGAGTTCAAAAAGAAACACAGCCCAAAGGTGGCTCCCGAAATGACGGCAAGCAGGTTGCCGAGCATGCCCTCGGCACTCAAATCGCCTAAAAAGAACAGTCCCATACCCGTAAAAGCAACCACCACGGAGGCAATCTTCGCAGGCGAGGGCAACGTGCGGGTTGCGAGCGATTGATACACGATAACGAAGATCATCGAGGTGTACTGCAGGACGATCGCGTTGCCGACCGTCGTGAGCTGGTTGGCAAAATTAAACGTGGTGCCCGTCACGAAGTTGCAGACGGCCACAAGGACAATAAGACGGCTGACGCGGAGGACGGGCCTGCCGACGAGCAGGATAAAGAGCGCCATAAATATTGCCGTAACGGCACCGATCAAAAGAGCTGACTGCGAATTGGCGCGAACGAGGATGCCGATAAAACTCCACAAGAGCGCCGTGCCAAATAGATACATCGCCCCGCTCACGCCATTATCGGGTGGATTGTCAGATCGAATCACGAAGCACCTCCAGCTAGCTTTCGGTAATAAAAAACGGCGACCGCAATGGGTCGCCGTTTCCCTTGGGGGCAGAATAGAACGCAGGAACCTACGCCAGCACGCCGAAGAACGCGCCGATGATGCCCACGACCATGGTGGCCACGATCAGCACCATGGGGTTGATCTTCTTGGACAGCAGCCAGTAGTACAGCCAGAAGGCGATCATGCCGAGCATGCCGGGCATGATGCCGTCCAGGATGTCCTGGAGGGTCTGGGCGTCGTCGCCCGAGCCGATGGCCACCGGGATGCTGGCCCAGAACATGTCCTTGCACATGGCGCCCACGACCATGACGCCCACGATGCCCACGCAGGTCATGATCTTCTGCATGAGGCCGGTCCTCTGGGCCTCGTCCAGGAAGCCCACGCCCAGCTCGTAGCCCTTGACGGCGCCCCAGATGCGCAGCGCGAAGCCGGGGACGTTGTAGATGAGCAGGAAGGCGATGGGGCCGAAGGGGTTGCCGGCCTGGCACAGGCTGATGCCCACCGCGGCGGCGACCACGCGCAGCGTCGACAGGAAGATGGAGTCGCCGATGCCGGACAGCGGGCCCATGAGGGCGGCCTTGACGTCGTTGACGCTCTCGGGCTCGATCTCGCCGCGGGCGACCTTCTCCTCCATGGCCATCGCGATGCCGCCGACGAACGGGGCGAACTGGACGGTGATGTTGAAGAACGCGCAGTGGCGGTGCAGGGCCGCGGCGTAGTCGTCGGGGCGGCCGGCGTAGATCTTCTTGAGCATGTTGGCGACCATCAGGCAGAAGGCGATGTTCATCTGCTTGTAGTAGGTCCAGGAGAACTCCATGCCCAGGGCGCCGACGTTGACGGCGCTCTTGATGAGGTCGGAGCGCGTGATCTTGTTCTCGGGACTAGAAGTCATCGTCCTCATCCCCTTCCGCGGAGAGCTGGGGCTGGGCTCCGCCCAGGCCGAGCAGGTCGAACTTGTCGATGCCGATGATGATGGCGATCAGGGCGACGCCCAGGACGGGCACGTTGGCGTAGGAGCACAGCAGGAAGCCCAGGAAGTAGAAGGGCACGAGCTGCTTGGTGAGCACCAGGCGGCCGAGCATGGCGAAGCCCATGGCAGGCAGGAAGTTGGCGGCAACGCCAAAGCCAGCAAGGACAAAGGGCGGGATGAAGTCGAGCAGGCCCTGGATGGCGTCAGCACCCAGATAGAACGACAGCGAGCACAGCAGGAACGCCATGATGATACCGGTCAAACCGATCAGGAAGTGCATCGCATAGACGCCCTTAAGGTTGCCCTGGCCGGAGAAGACATCAGCGCGGTCAACCAGGATCGGCAGGGCGGCGTTAAGGATGTTCTTGATGGCAAGGCACAGCGTGGCGATGGGCATGGCAAGCGCGATGGCTGCCTCAGTGCTCTGGCCCAGCTGGATAGCGAAGGCGCAGGCGAGCACGCCGCCGATCGTCTCATCAGGCGGCACGTAGGCGCCGATGGAGATCGAGCCCATGAACAGCAGCTCCAGACTCGCACCGATCGCGAGGCCGGACTGCAGGTCCCCCAGCACCAGGCCCACGAGCGGGCACAGGACGATGGGGCGGAACGCATAGAGCGTACCGAGCTGGCAGTCGAACTTACCAAATGCGGCGATAAGTCCGATGAGGATTGCTTGGGTAAGCATATATCCCCCTTTCCTAATAGGACACTACGAAGAGCTCAGACTCTTCGAAATTGAACGCCTAGAGCACGCTGGCGCAGTCGACCTTGGGGTCGTCGGCCAGGGGTCGAATCTCGACCTCAACGCCACGATCCAGCATCTCGCGCACATCGGCTTCCTCGGCCGCGGTCAGGAAGATCTGACGAGAGACCTGACGAGCATCGGGACGCTTCTCGTCCTTTGGCTTGGTGTTGCCCAGGTTGACCGACTTGATCTGCGGGCAGCCCTCAACAAGCTGCTTTGCCTCAGCAATAGTGGCGACACAGATGATCATCTTGTACTTGTCGGTCACGCCCGAGTTGATAGCTTCGATTGCATGCTCCATATCTTTGATGACGAGCTTGCAGCCGGCAGGCTTGCCCATCTTGAGCGTCGTCTTCCACACCGGGTCGTTAGCGACCTTATCGCCCACGCAGAAGATGCAGTTGGAGCCAAGGCCCTGAACCCAGGAAACTGCGACCTGGCCATGAAGCAGGCGATGGTCAACGCGAAGTAGCTGAATCATAATGTGACCCCCCAAAGGTCTTGTGCCGTCTTACGGCGTGTCAGTAGGTGCTGCGGATTAGAACTCTTCTTCCTCGTCGCCATCGACCAAAAGATCGTTGACAAACTTCACGCGCGTATCGTCCGCAGCGACGATGGCGCGAATCGTCTCCTCAACCGGCGCCGACTCGTCAGAGAACAGCAGCTGGATGAGGAGAGGAAGGTTCATGTTGGTAACGAGGTACGTGCGGGGACGCGTCTGGACGATCTTGGTGAACTCGTTGTTGACGCTGCCGCCAAAGAGGTCGGTGCAGACAACGACATCATCGTCAGCAGACATGCCTGCCAGCAGTTTTTGGGCCTCCTCGGCCACGTCCATGCGGCCATCGACGAACATCGAAAGATCGTGGACGTTGTCGCGAGCGCCCGAGAGCAGCTCGACGCTCTCCTTGATGCCGGTAGCGAAGTGCGCATGGCTGGCGATGATGTACTGTCTCATTCTGTGTTCCCCTCAATAGCCCGGCACGTTCCCGCACCCGTTTTCTTTAGTAGTCGAACTGGTGATAGTAGCGACGGTACTTGAGGTTGTGCTTGGTGACCGTCTCGTAGTAGCGAGCCAGGCGGTCGGTCACGAGCACCGTCAGAATCCACGGGGAGACGATGACGCGGAACTCGTCGTCAAGGCCGGGGATCGCGAACTCGGCGGTGTCGATGATGTTGATGTCGGTGTCGCCGGTCACACCGCGGGTCAGGAAGGCGCGGACGCGCTCGTCGAGCTTGCGGTTCTCGTCCTCGCCCATGAACAGGAAGACCGGGACGCCGGGCTCCACGAGCTCGAGGGTGCCGTGGAAGAAGTCGGCCGAGGTGATGTAGCGGGTGCGCTTCCACTGCATCTCCTCGAGGATGCACATCGAGAACAGGATCGTCTCGCCCCACAGGGCGCCGGAGCCGATGAACATGGTGTAGGGGGCCAGGGCGTACTTCTTGGCGAGCTCCTCGGCGCGCGGCTCGAAGCGCTTGCGGATGTCGAGCATGTCCTT
>CABVAO010000065.1 GCA_902496335.1 uncultured Collinsella sp. | reverse complement strand
AGCTGGAGGTCCGCGAGCTCAAGGCGCCCAAGGGCTACACCGCCTTTGAGGGCATGTGTTCCGTGACGGTCAAGGCCGAGGGCCTGGACGTCGACCAGGTGGCCGCCGCCAAGCCCAAGCTCACCATCACCGCCGAGTCGCCCCTGCGCGCCGACGGCGCGGACGGGTCGACGGGCAGCCTGGAGGCGTCGCTCATCAACACGCCCACTGGCACACCCCCTAGCATTACCACCGGAGGCTTTATGCCCTCGACTGGCGATATGGCAATGTTCACCGCGGCCGCCGTTGCGGTCGTCGGAGCCGCGCTCATCGTGGTCGCGCTCCTGGTCAAGCGGGGAGGTGGCAGCCATAAAGAGTAGCTGGCAGCCCCACAGAGAGCGGGGCGAGACGTAGCGAAGTAGATGCTAAGACACAGACAGACAGATTTAGATCAAATGGAATTCGAGCAGAAAGCAGAGGAAAAGAAGATGAGCATGAGCAAGAACATCGCACGCCTGGCAGTAACCGCCGGCCTCACAGCAGCACTGAGTTTCGGCGGCGTCATGGCCCCGGTCACGATGGCGTTTGCTGCGGGTACGCCGAAGGTGGCCGAGAGCGGCAGCGTGACGATTAAGGAGGATACCTACAAGGATACGACCTTTAAGGGAATCAAAATTTTCTCGGCGAAGGTCACGCAAGACTGGAAGGATGATGGTACCTGGGACTCCACTGCGGAGAAGACGCTTTCCGATATCGAATGGGCAAGTGATCCCGTAATGAGCGCAGTGACTACGGCATTTAATAACGATGATCCCAAGCCTGTTGACTTGCCGACTGGCAAAGATGCTAAATCTGCTCAGGCGTGGGCCCAGTTCATCAAAAAGCACGGGTCCGATGCTGATGGGGGTAAAAACGTCAAGGCCGGAAGCGTGCTCGACAAGATCGCTGCTGCCGTTGAGAAGGCGAACATTCCTGAAGGCAATAACGGCTGGCTAAATGCTGACAACACCGGTTCTTTTAGTAACTTGGCTACTGGTTACTGGCTCTTCGTGACTAAGAGTGTCGGCGAGAATGCTAATGCTGAAAAGGGTAACACGGATACCTTCAGTTCGCCCATTTTCGCCGTTGTTGGCGGTTCCGCTGAGAACTTAACTCCCAAGAAGCAGGTCCCCACTGTGACCAAGGCCGTCAGGGACGACAAGGATGGCAGCACCTTCGGTACCGATGTGTTCAAAAATCCCAACATGGCTGCAGACTCCCGAATGGACCAGTTTATCGACTATCAGCTCGTTGGCACCGTTGCGGGGAACATCAACACTTACAGCACCTACAGGTACACCTTCACGGATAATCTTCCCAAATCCATGACGCCTCGTCTTGGGGCTGACGGCAAGACGCCAGTTGTTACGGTCAAAATTGGCAATACCGAGGTTAAGACCGGCTACACTGCCAAGTACGATAACGACACGCTGACTGTCGACTTCCTTAATCTCAAGAATTGCATGGCTGAGGGTGAAACTCCTATCTCGCTGGATGGCAACTCTAAGGTGACCGTTGAGTACCAGGCCAAGCTCGACTCTAGCAAGGTTTGCAATGCTGACGGTTCGCTCAATTCAGAATTCAGCAGTTTGCTCGGTACCGCACAGACGAATACGGTTAAGCTTACCTACTCCAACAACCCGCACGGTGAAGGTGAAGGCACTACGGTTGACCATCCTGCTTATGACTACACCTATGGTATCGATGTTACCAAGGTCGGTAGCGACAAGGATGGAGACGGTAACCTCAAGACGCTCAAAGATGTTGAGTTCACCTTGCAGGAGGTTGTTGACGGCAACCCTGAGAACCAATTCATCGACGCCCAGGGTGTAAAACACAACGAAGCCAAGGATGCCACGCTCAAGACGACGGACGAAGGAAAGATTAACGTTGTCGGTCTCGATGAGGGCACCTACATCCTTAAAGAGGTCACTCCGGCGCCCGGTTACAATAACTCTGCAGCAAATGGTGTTACTTTCACTATCAAGAGTACGTTCGATCAAGCAGGTAAGAATGTGAACCTTGATACTTCCACCATTGATGCTGGCAAAGATGTTGTCAAGGGCGGCACCGCAACGGCCGAGGCCGGCAAGCTCAGCTTCACCATCGTCGACAAGAAGGGCTCTAACCTCCCGTTGACCGGTCTCAACGGCGTGACCTTCACTTGGATCGCTGGTGGCGCGGTGCTGTGCATCGGCGTGGCGCACCTCATCCGCAGCCGTAAGCAGGCTGAGGAGTCCGAGCAGGAGTAACGCTCGCTCACCCATCCCTTTGGCAGGTGGGATGTGATGGCCATGAGACTTGCGGACACTTTTCTCGTCCATCGACGTTCTTGCTTTGCCATTCTCTTTTCGGGGCAGACTCCGCGCTGGAGTTTGCCCCGTTCTTTTTGGACAACACAGGCAGCCTCCACCGTCCGATGCGGACTCATCCGTCATCGCGTTTCTTGACTCGTATGAGGTTCGGTTTAAGGTCCGTAGGCGCACGCGCGGTGCGGACGGTGGACGGCATTTGCGTCGAAAGCGCAAATAAGAATGCCCGGGGGTCGGATCCCGGGCATTTAACAAAAGCTGAAAACTAGGCCGCCCGCGCTCTCGTACACTTACGCGGGGTGCGTCGTTTTCTATTGACATTGTATCCCGAATCGCTCAGCCGATTCGGGACATTTTGAAAACTCAAATGCGGGCCCATACTCGCGCTGCGCAATGCTGCCAGGCTGCGTTGTCCGGCGTGGAAGCTCGCTAATCGGCTATTATTTGTTCAGACAACCTGAGCTGTAAAGGAGTGACCGGCGATGGTGCAGGGCGCCAAACATATGAAGAGCAATAACACCGCGGCCAACGGTGGCTCAAGCCCTCAACCCAAACCTCAACCAAAGCCCAAGCGCCGTCGCAAGCGGCTGCCGCGCTGGGCCGACCGGCTCATCACCATCATCATCATCCTTATTGGCGTGGGCCTTATGACCTGGCCGTGGATCCTGGACCGGCTCGAGGCCTCGGGCGTGTTCAACCAGATTAGCACGGTGTCCAGCACCGTGGACGCGCTGTCTGCCGAGGAGCGCGAGCGCATCCTGCTCCAGGCGCGCTCCTTTAACGAGCAGCTGGCGGGCGAGGCCACCGAGCTTCCCGCCGACCAGATCGAGCCCTACGCTCAGCAGCTCATCTTTGACCGCGACCCCATGATGAGCTGGGTCGAAATCCCCTCCATCGACGTGAGCATGCCCATCTACCACGGCACGAGCGAGGAAGTCCTCATGGCGGGCGTCGGCCACCTGGAGGGCACGAGCCTGCCGGTGGGCGGCACCTCGACGCATTGCGTGCTCACCGCGCACTCGGGTATGCGCAACCTGAGCATGTTCGACGACATTCACTCGCTGGAGCCCGGCGACCTGGTGCTGCTGCACACCATGAACAAGACGCTCGCCTACAAGATGGTGGACTCCGAGGTCGTGCTGCCCGAGGAGATGGAGTCGCTGACCATCGAGCCCGGCGCCGACAAGGTGACGCTCGTTACCTGCACGCCCTACGGCGTGAACGACCATCGCCTGCTGGTGCATTGCGTGCGCACCAAGTACAGCAAGAAGGACGTCGACAAGCAAAAGTCGCTGGCCGGCCGCCACTGGGGCAAGCGCGAGTTCGCCGTGCTCATTGTGGTCGTAGCCATTGTGCTGTTGCTGCTGGACATCGTGATCCACGCGGTCCGCAAGCGCCGCAAGGCCAAGGCCTCGGCATAGGACATCGTTCAGAACCACCACAAAGGGGACAAGCGCCTTTGTGGTGGTCGGGACTTCCAAACCATCACAACATTCGATGAAAATCGCGATTTTGACGAAAAGCGTCGAATGTTGTGATGCTTTTCGCTGCGGGCGAGATGGTCTTCGCTGCGGACGAGACAGTCTTCGTTGTGGACGAGACGGTTTTCGCTATGGACGGTGCGGTTTCGCTGCAGAACCGCCAGCCCGCCGCCTGCCAGTCCGCCGCCCTCGTTACGTTTTCGCTGCATTTGGGTAAAGCGCCTGCTCCAAGCCGGCGCCGCCCTGTATACTAGAGCGGTTTAACTGTTATGCGGAAGGGAGCGCCTATGGCACTCAGCGAGAAAGACGTGCGCGGCATCGCCGAGTACGCAAAGATCGCACTGACCGATGACGAGCTCACCCAGATGACGTCCTACCTGAACGACGCCGTCCAGATGCTCGAGCCCGTCTTGCAATATGACTTGCCCGACGTGGAGCCCACGTTCCATCCTATCGGAAGCCTGTCCAACGTGATGGGCGATGACCTGCGCGAGCCCGAGCGCGACCTGCCGCTCGACGTCGCGCTCGAAAACGCCGGCAGCGCGCGCGACCGCTACTTCCGCGTGCCGTCCATTTTGGGAGAGGGGGAGAGCGAATAATGGCGCAGAGCTTCGATTCCCTTACTGCTGCCCAGATCGCCGCGGGCGTTGCCGCCGGCGACTTTACCGCTACCGAGGTGGCCCAGGCCTCCCTTGCCGCCATCGAGGCGCGCGAGGGCGGGGTCCAGGCATTCCTGCAGGTGGCGCCCGAGCTTGCACTCGAGGCCGCCGCGCGCGTGGATGCCGACCGTGCCGCAGGCAAGCCACTGCCCCCGCTCGCGGGCGTGCCGCTGGCCATTAAGGACAACATGAACCTCGTGGGCACGCGCACCACCTGCGCTTCCCGCATGCTCGAGGACTACCAGAGCGTCTACACCGCCACTTGCGTCCAGCGCATGCTCGATGCCGGCTGCCTGCCCATGGGCAAGGCCAACATGGACGAGTTCGCCTTTGGCAGCTCCACCGAGAGCTCGGCGTTCCACCGCACCAACAACCCCTGGGATACCGAGCGCGTGCCCGGCGGCTCCTCGGGCGGCTCCGCTGCCGCCGTCGCTGCGGGCGAGGTCGCGCTCTCGCTGGGCTCGGACACCGGCGGCTCCATTCGCCAGCCGGCGTCGCTGTGCGGCGTGGTGGGCTTTAAGCCCACGTATGGCGCCGTGAGCCGTTACGGCGTGGTTGCCTTTGGCTCGTCGCTCGACCAGGTGGGCCCCTTTGGCCGCACGGTCGAGGACGTCGCGCTGGCCATGAACGCGCTTACCGGCGCGGGCCACGATCCGTACGACTGCACCAGCCAGGACTGCGCCGTCGACTTTACCGAGCATCTCAACGACAGTATCGAGGGCAAGCGCGTGGGCATCATCCCCGCGTTTATGGAGGCCGAGGGCCTGACGCCCGAGGTCAAGGCCGCCGTTCAGCGCGCCGCCCAGGAGCTGCAGAACCAGGGCGCCGAGCTGGTCGAGGTCGACCTGCCGCACCTGGACGCCGCCATCGCCGCCTACTACGTCATCGGCCCGGCCGAGGCGTTCTCCAACTTGGCCCGCTTCGACGGCATTCGTTACGGCTATCAGGAGGAGGGCTGCGCCAACCTGTCCGACCAGAGCTCGCTGTCGCGCGCCCACGGCTTTGGCGCCGAGGCCAAGCGCCGTCAGATGCTCGGCGCCTACCTGCTGAGCTCGGGCGTGTACGACAAGTACTACTACGCCGCGCAAAAGGCTCGCACGCTCATCACGCGGGACTACGACGCCGCGTATGCCAAGGTGGACACCATCCTCATGCCCGCCTCGCCGCGCACGGCCTTTAAGTTTGGCGAGATCAGCGACCCCACGCAGATGTACCTCTCCGACCTGTACACCATTTCGCTCAACATTTGCGGCAACGGTGGTATCTCGGTGCCGCTGGGCCTGGGCGAGGACAGCAAGCTGCCCGTTTCTGCCCAGCTGGTTGGTCCGGCCTTTAAGGACCGTCAGCTGCTCACGTTTGCCCGCGCCCTGGAGCGCGGCTTTGCCGATGCCGCCACGGGTGCGCCCGCGCTTTCCGTCGCGCCCGATTTTGCCGGGAAGGGAGGCGAGCTGTAATGAAGGAGCTTTCCGAGGTCCTGCAGGATTGGGAGGCCGTGATCGGCCTGGAGATCCATACCGAGCTCACCGCACTCGATACCAAGATGTTCTGCAACTGCAGGCTCAGCCACGATGACGAGCCCAACGCCAACGTGTGCCCGGTGTGCCTGGGCCTGCCCGGCGCCCTGCCGGTGCCCAACAAGCGCGCCATCGAGAGCATCGTCAAGGCCGGTCTCGCTACCAACTGCGAGATCCAGCGCCACTCGATGTTCTACCGCAAGCACTACTTCTATCCCGATATGGCCAAGAACTTCCAGACCACGCAGGGTCCGGTCGCTTTTGCCATGTACGGTCACCTGGATCTGGACGTGACCGGTCGCGGTGCCGCCGAGCGCCCCGACTGCGCGTTTGGCGAGGCCGAGGCCCAGAGCCTGGCGAGCGCTTCGGCCAACGCCGAGGGCCTGTCCACGTCCATGACGTCGACCATGCGCGAGGGCAACCAGCGTGCCGGCCATCTGGCCAGCTACGACGCGTCCAACCTGCAGATGCCCGAGCGCCGCGAGGACGGTTCCTACACGGTGCCCATCCGCATCCTGCGCATCCACATGGAGGAGGACGCCGCCAAGATGGTGCATGTGGGCGGTGCCGAGGGCCGCATTACCGCCGCGGCCGAGTCGCTCGTCGACTACAACCGCTGCGGCACGCCTTTGATTGAGCTCGTGACTGAGCCCGATCTGCGTACGCCCGAGGAAGCGCGCCTGTTTATGGAGAAGCTCCGCCGTATCTTTGTGACGCTGGGCATTTCGGACTGCTCCATGGAGAAGGGCTCCATGCGCTGCGACGGCAACGTTTCGCTGCGCCGCCGCGGCGAGACCAAGCTGGGCACCAAGACCGAGCTCAAGAACCTCAACTCGTTTAAGAGCCTGCACGATGGCCTTGCCTACGAGATCTGCCGTCAGGCCGAGGTGCTCGAGGAGGGCGGAATCATCTACCAGGAGACCCGCCACTGGGAGCCCAGCCGCAAGCGCACCGTGGTCATGCGTGTGAAGGAGACGGCCGACGACTATCGCCTGTTCCCCGATCCCGACCTGGCGCCGTTCGACCTGGACGACGAGTTTATCGACCGTTGCCGTGGCGAGATCCCCGAGCTGCCCGATGCCAAGCGCGCCCGTTTTGAGGCCGACTTTGGCATTAAGGCGGCCGATGCCGAGCAGATTGCCGGCGACCCGGAGTTTGCCGACTTCTTTGAGGCCGCCGCTGCCGGTATGGCCGGCAAGGAGGCCCAGACGGTCGCAAACTTGCTGGTGAACGAGATGATCGCTTACCTTAAGGGCGCGGGCGTGTCGCTCACCGAGTCCGGCATCGCGCCGGCTCAGGTGGCAGCGCTGGCTAAGCTGCTGGCGACCGATGCCATCAGCTCCAACCAGGCGCACGAGGTCTTTGAGGCCATGGCCCAGACCGGCGACGACCCCAACAAGATCGTCGACGAGCGCGGTATGCGTCAGGTGAGTGATGCCGGCGCGCTGCAGCCGATCGTGGACGAGGTGCTGGCAAACTGTGCCGATCAGGCGCAGCAGTATCGTGACGGCAACCAGAAGGTCATCGGCTTTTTGGTGGGCCAGTGCATGAAGGCGAGCCGCGGCAAGGGCAACCCGAAGCTCTTCAACGAATTGCTGAGAACGTCGCTCTCGTAAGCGGGAACCCGGGAGCCCCGGCAGGGCGGGTGCTTCCTCAAAATTTCGAACAGTCCTGCGCAAGACGAAGGCCACATTAAGTGGCCTTCTTTGCGTGCGGAACT
>CABVAO010000064.1 GCA_902496335.1 uncultured Collinsella sp. | reverse complement strand
CAACTGTTAGCCCTTATAATGGACATATGTTGCGTAACTTAAGCAAATACTGTCTATTTATATGTTGCAAACAAAGTAGCAGTACTCATTTTTGCCATTTTTTGACCACGGCCTTTGTGACAGACGTGCTGGCGGGTTCGAATCCCATGCGCTGGGCCTGAAAAAGGAAAGGCCTCCATCGCCGGAGGCCTAACAATTCAGTGGTGGGCGATGAGGGATGTCCGCGTGCGGCTGGCGCCGCCCGCGCCCCGCTTCGTCGCTCCGCTCCTCGCGTGCTGCGCTGGAAAACGCTTCGCGTTTCCTCAGCTCCGCACCCTTGCGGGTTCGAATCCCATGAAATGGGCCCAAACAAAAACGGTCCCCTTTCGAGGACCGTTTCCAATTCAATGGTGGGCGATGAGGGATGTCGCGTGCGGCTGGCGCCGCCCGCGTCCCGCTTCGTCGCTCCGCTCCTCGCGTGCTGCGCTGGAAAACGCTTGCGCGTTTCCTCAGCTCCGCACCCTGTCGGGTTCGAATCCCATGCACTGGGCCCAAAAAAGAAAGGCTCCCATTGCTGGGAGCCTATCAAATCAGTGGTGGGCGATGAGGGATTCGAACCCCCAGCCTTGTGCGTGTAAAGCACCTGCGCTAACCGTTGCGCCAATCGCCCGTGCGGAGAGAGTATAGCAAAACAATCGCCTCATTCACCTCATATCCATTAAAGGTAACTCGCGCGTGTCACAGCGGAGCTGATTCAGTTGAGATTGCCTGAACATTCCGCCCCTCTTTACGCCCTCGGGTATACTCAAAAGCTACTGATTCGATTTGATGCCCAGCAACAGCAGAGGGGATAGTATATGTGCGGTTTTGTCGGTTTTGTCGGTGGGACGGATAACCAATCCGAGGTGCTCACCAAGATGATGGACCGCATCGTCCATCGCGGTCCCGACATGGGCGGTCAGTTTATCGACGGCCGCGTTGCCCTCGGCTTCCGCCGCCTGTCGATCCTCGACCTGACCGAGGCTGGCGCCCAACCTATGGCCAACGAGGACGGTAGCGTCGTTATCGTCTTTAACGGCGAGATCTACAACTTCCAAGAACTCCGTTCCGAGCTCGAAGCCAAGGGCTACAAGTTCCATTGCGGCGCCGACACCGAGAGCCTCCTGCACGGCTACGAGGAGTGGGGCGAGGCCGTCCTCGATCGCCTGCGCGGTATGTACGCCTTCGTCATCTGGGACAAAAAGAAGAACAAGCTTTTTGGCGCCCGCGACATCTTTGGCATCAAGCCGCTTTACTACTATCCCATGGCCGATGCGGGCGACGGCGCTCCGGGCGTGCTCTTTGGCTCCGAGATCAAGAGCTTCCTGGACTACCCGCACTTCCACAAGGCTGTCAACAAAAAGGCCCTGCGTCCGTACATGACGCTGCAGTATTCGGCAACCGAGGAGACCTTCTTCGAGGGTGTCTACAAGCTGCCGCCGGCGCACTACTTTACCGTCGATATCCCGACCGGCAAGATGAACATCGAGCGCTACTGGGATTGCGATTACTCTGCCGTCGAGAAGCCGTTCGAGGAGTACGTCGACGAGCTGGACGAGGTCGTGCACGAGAGCGTCGAGGCCCATCGCATCGCCGACGTCAAGGTCGCGTCGTTCCTCTCCGGTGGCGTCGACTCCAGCTACATCGCCGCTTGCCTCATGCCCGACAAGACCTTCTCGGTGGGCTTTGACTACAAGAACTTCAACGAGACCAACTACGCCAAGGAGCTTTCCGATAAGCTCGGCGTCGAAAACGTTCGCAAGATGATTACCGCCGACGAGTTCTTCGGTGCGCTCGAGGACATCCAGTATCACATGGACGAGCCGCAGTCCAACTTGTCTTCCGTGCCGCTGTGGTTCTTGGCCGAGATGGCCCGCAAGGACGTTACCGTCGTGCTTTCGGGCGAAGGCGCCGACGAGCTCTTTGGTGGCTACGCCTACTACGAGGACACGGTCCCGGTGCGCAAGTACAAAAAGATGGTGCCGCTGCCCATCCGTCGCGCGCTCGGTAACCTGGCGCTGCATATGCCGTACTTCAAGGGACATAACTTCCTGGTCAAGGGTGCCGAGATCCCCGAGAAGTCGTTCCTGGGACAGGCTCTGGTATGGCCGGAGCGCGAGGTCGACGGCGTGCTCAAGCCCGAGTACAACACCGGCGACGGCGCCTTTGAGCTCGCTGCACCCATCTACGCACGCGTGAAGGGTCAGCCCGAACTGGTCAAGAAGCAGTACCTGGACATGAACATGTGGCTCCCGGGCGACATTCTGCTCAAGGCCGACAAGATGTGCATGGCACATTCGCTGGAGCTGCGCGTGCCCTTCCTGGACCGCAAAGTCATGGAGTTCGCCGAGCACATTCCCGACCGCTACCGCATCAACGAGAACGGCAACAAACAGGTACTCCGCCACGCTGCCAACAAGTCGCTGCCCGATGAGTGGGCCACCCGTCCCAAGGTGGGCTTCCCGGTGCCGATTGTCTACTGGCTGCGCGAGCAAAAGTGGTACGACTATGTCAAGGAGTACTTCACCGCGCCGTGGGCAAGTGAGTTCTTCAATACCGACGAGCTCATGCACCTGCTCGATCTGCACTTTGCGGGCAAGGGCGATTTCCAGCGCAAGATCTATACGCCGCTCGTGTTCCTAGTGTGGTACAAGCGCTTCTTTATCGACGAGGGCCAGCCTTCTGTTCAGGCTGCCTAGTCTCGGCCTACGAATGCCTGCGCGTAACGGCTCCTCCGGGAGCCGTTTTTGCGCGAGCACGTTTCAGTTACTATGAAAACCGTCCCTGCCAAATGGCTGAGAAAGGTGAAAGATGCACCATTCGGATTCCGCGACCGTGACCACGGTCGATACGCTTGCCAAGCTGCTCGATGTGTGCGGCGAGCTGCGCGCATCAGAGCAGGTTGACGAGCGTGCCGTGACCGGTTGCTCGTTTGATTCGCGCGCGGTCTCGGCAGGTGACGTGTTCTTCTGTAAAGGTGCTGCCTTTAAGCCCGCGTTTTTGAGCATGGCGCTCGATGCGGGCGCCGTCGCATTTGTGTGCGAGGAGTCGCTGGTCGAGTCTCTGGAGCCGCTGGCGAAGGAGAGCGGTGCTGCGATGCTGGTTGTTGATAGTGTTCGCACGGCCATGGCCCTGTTGCCGCCGGAGGTCTACGACCGTCCCGACCACGACGTCAAGATCGTGGGCATCACCGGCACCAAGGGAAAGACCACGGCCGCTTTTATGCTCCAGTCGATTAGGTGCTGCGATGTTGGTTGTTGATAGCGTACGCACGGCGATGGCGCTGTTGCCGCCCGAGGTCTACGACCGTCCCGACCATGACGTCAAGATCGTGGGCATCACCGGTACCAAGGGAAAGACCACGGCCGCTTTTATGCTCCAGTCCATCATCAAGGCGGCGGGCGAGTCCTGCGGCATGATCGGCTCGGTGAGTACCGACGATGGTATCGAGTGCTACGAGAGCACCAACACCACGCCCGAGGCCCCCGAGGTTTGGCGCCATATCGCCAACTGCCGCACGTCCGGTCGCCAGTCCATGGTCATGGAGGTCTCGAGCCAGGCGCTCAAGTACCAACGCGTCGAGAATCTGCCGTTTGACGTGGCGTGCTTCCTCAACATCGGCCGCGACCACATCTCGCCGATCGAACACCCCACATTTGAGGATTATTTTGAGAGCAAACTCAGGATCTTTGACCAGGCAAAGACTGCCGTGGTGAATCTGGGCACCGATGAGGTTGACCGTGTGCTAGAGGCAGCGTCGACGGCCGAGCGCTTGGTGACCGTTGGCGTCGAGCATCCCGAGGCAAGCCTGTGGGCGAGCGACGTACGCATGGTCGGCTTTAGCATCGAGTTCAACTTGCATGGCTTGTGTGCCGACGAGTCCGAGGCGGGGGAGAAGGTCCTGCTGGGTATCGCGGGCGACTTTAACGTGGAAAACGCGCTGGTCGCTATCGCCGCTGCGCGCGAGATCGGCATCGGTATCGAGGCTATCAAGAAGGGCCTCTCCAAACTGCGTGTGCCGGGCCGCATGGAGGTCGTGGAGTCGAAGGACGGCCGCGTGATCTGCGTTGTCGACTACGCGCACAACCAGCTTTCGTTCCGTTCGCTTTTCTCGTCGGTCAAGCGCGCGTTTCCCGCTAGCCCCGTCATTGCGCTGTTTGGCGCCGCCGGCGGCAAGGCGCAGGAGCGCCGCGAGCAATTGCCACGCGAGGCCGCACCGTATTCCGACCTGATGATCTTTACGAACGAGGATCCAGCTCACGAGGACCCGATGAAGGTCTGTCGCGAGCTTGCCGAGCATGTTCCCGACGATACGCCGAACAAGATCATCCTCGACCGCGAAGCCGCTGTGCATGCGGCGTTCAAGGCGGCGCGCGAGGAGTACGTCAACCCCGATGCTCCTACCGTTGTCTTGCTGCTGGCAAAGGGTGACGAGGAGCTCATGCACGTGGGTGACGAGTTCGTGCCCATCGAGAGCGACCTTTCGTTGGCCAATCGCCTGATCGATGTTACCCAGTTTGACTAATGAACCATGATGGCGGCGGCGCCCTGAGTGCGCTGTCGCCATAAGCGTGTTCCCTCAATCAAAACATGCCGTCCAAGTCCAAACCCTTCTACGTAAACGGAGTAACCATGTCCCACAATACCCTGCCGACCGTCGCTGAGCTTTCGGGCGAGATGCGCGAGCGCTTGGCCAAGGTCAAGTACGTCTTTACCGACCTGGATGCCACGATGCTCGCTCGTGCGTGCTACGCGACAACGACGGCAACCCCTCGACCAAACTCGTCAAGGCCGTCGTGGCGCTCGCTCGCGCTGGTATTCAGGTGGTTCCCACCTCGGGCCGCAACCGTACCATGATCCACGAGGACGCGCGCGTGCTCGGTCTCAACTCCTACATCGGCGAGATGGGCGGCCTGGTCATGTACGACCTCAAAGCCAACGATTGGGAGTATCTGACCGGCGACATGCCCTACGACTCCTCTTGCGGCCTCACGCCGCACCAGGTGATCGAGCAGACCGGCGTGTGCGAGAAGATCCTCGCCCGCTGGCCGCACAAGATCGAGTATCACAACGACATGTCGACCGGCTACAAATACCGTGAGGTCACCGTCGGCATGCGCGGCGATGTGCCCGACGATGAGGTCCAGGCCATCCTGGACGAGGCCGGCTGCGGTCTGATCTGGGCTTGCAACGGCCATCTGACTCACCTGTCCAAGCCGACGACGCTCGAGCTCGATCGCGTCGAGGACGGTCGCGCCTTCAATATCAACCCGGCGGGTCTCAACAAAGGCGTCGCCATTGCGCGCTTCTGCGAGCACCTGGGGATCGAGCGCGAGGAGACGTTGGCGCTCGGCGATTCCGAGTCCGACTTCTACATGGCCGATCACGTGGGCACGTTCTGCCTGGTCGAGAATGGCCTGACGAGCGCCGGCGCGCCCGAGTTCCTGGCTGCTTGCGAGAACGCTTTCGTTACGCGCGGCAAAATTGTCGACGGTTGGGCGGCGACGGCAGAGCTGCTGGTCGCGGCGCGTTCGTAGCGCGGCGTCGCCGCACTTGGACACGTCTTTTCGAGAGAGACTGGTGAGGTAATGTCCGATATCGAGAATCCGGCAGGCGACACGCGCCCGATTGGCGTGTTCGATTCTGGTTTGGGCGGTCTGACGGTTGCGCGCGCGATTGCGACGGCGCTGCCGCACGAGTCCGTCTACTACTTTGGCGACACCAAGCGCTGCCCCTACGGCACGCGCACCGAGGATGAAGTGCGCTCGTTTGCGTTGCAGGCGGGTCGTTGGCTTTCGAAGCACGACGTCAAGATTATGGTCATCGCCTGCAACACGGCGACCGCTGCGGCCTTGCGTCTGGCCCAGCAGGTGCTCGACGTTCCCGTGATCGGTGTGATCGCGCCGGGTGCCCGTGCGGCAATCAACAGCACGCGTACGCGTCGCGTGGGCGTGCTCGCCACCAACCTCACCATTCGCTCGGGCGCCTACACGCGCGCCATTCAGGACCTGGATGCCGGTGTCGATGTATACGGCTGTCCTGCCTCGAGCTTTGTCGAGGTTGTCGAACACGAACTCGCCTCGGGTGCACATCTGCAGGAACAGTGGCTTGAGAACGAGGACATCTTCGATACGCCTGCCGTACGTGCGCTGGTGGGTGCCACGGTTGAGCCGCTGCGCGACCACGGTATCGATACCGTGGTGCTCGGCTGTACGCATTTCCCGCTGTTGGTGGGACCTATCCGCCATGCGCTGGGGCCTGGGGTGCGCGTCGTGAGTTCCGCCGAGGAGACCACGCGCGAGCTGACCGATATCCTCACGCGCCGCGAGCAGCTGGCGGGCGACGCCGCCGAGCCGCAGCATCGTTTTGCCACGACGGCCGATAACATCGCCGAGTTTGCGGTGGCGGGCAGCTTTATCTTTGGTCAGCCGCTCAAGAGCATCGAACATATCGATATCGATGAGCTGAAATAGATGTAAGGCAGCCGCCAAAGCCTTCGCCACATCTTTTGCCGAAAGGAAATTTCTATGGAGTACATGCAGGTCAACCGCGCCAACGGTCGCGCCGCCAACGAGTTGCGCCCCGTTAAGCTCACCCGTGGCGTCATGAAGCACGCCCACGGCTCGTGTTTGGCCGAGTTCGGTGACACGCGCGTGCTGTGCGCCGCCACTATCGAGGAGGGCGTGCCGGGCTGGCGAAAGGGAGCTAAGGCCGGCTGGGTGACCGCGGAATACGCCATGCTGCCGGCGTCGACCGGCAAGCGCTGCAAGCGCGAGCACGCCAACCGCAAGGGCCGCTCCATGGAGATCGAGCGCCTCATTGGCCGCAGCCTGCGTACCGTCGTCAACATGAAGGCGCTCGGCGAGTACACCGTCACCGTCGACTGCGATGTGATTCAGGCCGATGGCGGCACGCGTACAGCGAGCATCACCGGCGCCTGGGTGGCGCTGCACGACGCCCTCGCCATGTGGGTCGAGGCGGGCAAGATCGAGCGCATCCCGCTTATCGGCCAGGTGGCTGCCATCTCCATGGGCGTTGTCGACGGCAACACTCTGCTCGACTTGGATTATTCCGAGGACAGCCATGCCGAGGTCGACATGAACCTCGTCGCCACCGACACCGGTGAGATGATCGAGCTCCAGGGCACCGGCGAGCAGGCGCCCTTCGACCGTAAGCGCCTCAACGCCCTGCTCGACCTGGGCGACAAAGGTATCGCCGAGCTCATCGAGCTTCAGCGCCAAGCCCTCGCCTAACCTACCAAAAAGGGACAGGTTTATTTTGGTAGGTTTTATCTGGGAAAACGTCGAAGTATAAGACTGCCGTTGATTGAGAGGGGAGAGAGGCCGAGGTCCTCGTCGTCCTCAACACGGCATTGCTATAGAGACAAGGAGGCCAGCTATGGCACTTGAGAAGATTGACATCGACACCCTCGACCCGACGGCGACCATCGTCGTGGCAACCGGCAACGCCCATAAGCTCACCGAGATCGAGGTCATTTTGGGCAAGGTCATGCCCGAGGTACGCTTTGTGGCGCTCGGTCAGCTGGGCGATTTTGAGGACCCCGAGGAAAACGGCACGACGTTTTTGGAGAACGCCATCATCAAGGCGCAGGCTGCGGTCGAGGAGACGGGGCTCATGGCCATTGCCGACGATTCGGGCTTGGTCGTTGATGCCCTGGACGGCGAGCCGGGCGTGTATAGCGCGCGCTATGCGGGCGTGCATGGCGACGATGCCGCCAACAACGCCAAGCTGCTCGTTAACCTGGAAGGCGTGGCCGACGAGGATCGCACCGCGCGCTTTATGAGCGTCGTTGCACTCATCGACACGGACGGTTTGGTCACCTATGGTGAGGGCGCCTGCGAGGGCACTATCGCACACGAGGGCCGCGGCGATCACGGCTTTGGCTACGACCCGCTGTTCCTGCCGGTCGACACGCCGGGCAAGACCATGGCCGAGCTGACG
>CABVAO010000063.1 GCA_902496335.1 uncultured Collinsella sp. | reverse complement strand
CCATCGCTGCGGCCTGTTCGGAAGCAAAAGTGGGCGTTAAGCGCTGTAGCCCATCGCTTGCAGCACAAACATGACGACTGTCAGCACCGTAATCACGGCGATAGTCGCCCAAGTGAGCACGTTCCACACACGGCCGTTGCGGTTGGCACCCATAATGTGGCGATCCGCCGCGATAACCACCTGGAATACCAAGACTACAGGCAGCAGCACGCCATTGATGACCTGCGAGGTCATCATAATCTGGAACAGATCAACGCCGGGCATAAGCACCAGCACGGCAGAGATACCGATGATGGCCGTAATGATGCCGCGGTAAACCGGGGCCTCGTCCCAGCTGCGGTCGGCACCGCGCTCCCAGCCAAATGCCTCGCAGATAGCGCTCGACGTAACGCCCGGTAGCACGCAGGCGGCCAAGAAGCTCGCCGCGACCAGGCCCGAGGCAAACAGTACCGTGGACCACTGACCCGCAATAGGCTCCAGCGCGCGGGCAGCATCGGCGGCATCGCTAATCTGAATACCCGCCGGGAACAACACCGTACCGGTCGTGATGATAATAAAACCGGCAATGATATCAGCAGCGATCGAGCCGCTCACAGTATCGATGCGCTGCAGCACGATATCGTCCTCGCCCGCGTTCTTATCGACCACGTTGTTCTGCGCCAAGAAAATCATCCACGGCGCGATGGTGGTACCGATCGTTGCGACCACGAGCGACACGTAGCTGGGGTCATTTTGAATGTTAGGCACGACCAGGTCGACCGCGACCTCACCCCAGTTGGGGCCAGCCATAAACGCGGCGACAATATAGGTCACGAACACGCAGCTCACCAGCAGCAGAATCTTCTCGATGCGCTGGAAACTACCCGACATGGTAAGCATCCACACCAGCAGCGCCACCAACGGCACCGAGATGCTCGCCGGCACGCCAAAGAGAGCAAGGCCGCTGGCGATGCCCGCAAACTCCGAAATGGTCACAGCCGTGTTGGCGATCAACAGCGCCGCCATAGCAAGTACACTCTTGCGCACGCCAAAGCGCTCGCGAATGAGCGATGCCAGGCCCTTGCCCGTGACGCAGCCGCAGCGCGCCGCGGTCTCCTGCGTCACGATGAGCAGCACGGTCATGACGCCCGTGACGCAGCCGCAGCGCGCCGCGGTCTCCTGCGTCACGATGAGCAGCACAGTCATGACGGGAAGCATCCAGAGCATCTTGTAGCCATAGCTGGCGCCCGCACTGGAATACGTTGCAATGCCGCCGGCGTCATTGCCCGAAAGCGCCGCCAGCAGACCGGGGCCCATAGCGCCAAAGATGGCCGCGATGGTCAACTTTTGCTTGGTGCCCGACTTTTGCTTGGTATTTTGCACGCGACCACCTAACCCATGACCGACATGGTGAGCAGCACCGCAGCGGCGCAGTACGCTATGCACGAGATCATGACGGCAATAACGTTCATGGCGGTGCCCGACGTGTTGAGGTCATGCTCGTCACGCCAGAACAGCACCATCAGGTAAATCACGGCGCTCATGTTGCCAACCAGGCAAATGATGGCAGCGATATTAAAGCAGCCGGTAAAGAGCTGCTCCTCAAACATGGGCGCATCGGGAAACGCGGCGGTGCGCACCAGCTGGGCGCACAGATAGGTCACGAGTGACAGAATCAGGCCCATGCCCGTGCTCTGGAAGAAGAACCCCAGATATGGCTTGGGCTCGTCGTCGTGACCGTCATACTCCAAGAAGTAGTTCTTGACGAACGACACCATGCGCGAGGCAGCCAGCAGCACGAGCGGCATGGCGCACATGGGGAACACCACCAGATGCGCGGAGCCCAGCGCCGTCCCCAGCACCGTCGCCATAATGCACGAGGCGATGCCCCACACGACGACCCAGTACTGACGATGCACGAACCAGCTGAGCACGTTCGTCGAGTCGTCCGACGCGCTATCGCCCGAGCCGACACCGGCGATCTGCAGGTCCTCCTGATGCTCCTCGGCGATAACGTCCATGGCGTCGTCGAAGGTCACGATACCCAGGATATGACGGTTCTCGTCGCAGACAGGGATGGCAACCAGGTCGTACTTGGTCATCTCGTCCGTCACGTCTTCCTGGTCCTCGTCGGGCGACACATAGACCAGGTCGCGATAGGCCAGCTGACCCAGCGTGGCGTCGCGGTCGGCTACGATCAGCGTGCGCAGCGAAAGCACGCCGGTCAGCATGCCGCTCGGATCCTCGGTATAGACGTAGTAGACGCTCTCGAAGTCCTCATCGAGTTTGCGAATCGCCTCGATGGCATCGCCGACCGTCGCCGTGGCGGGCAGCGAGACAAACTCCGAGGTCATGATGCGGCCGGCGGTGTTGTCCTCATAGCCCAGCAGGTTACGAATCGCCTTCTCCTCCTTGACGCCCATCAGGCGCAGGAGCTTCTCGGCCTTCTCGTAATCGAGCTCGTCGATCAGGTCGGCGGCGTCGTCCGGGTCCATCATGGCCAGCATCGACGATGCGTCCGTGTCGGACAGACCCTCGAGCATCTCGGTCATAAGCTCGTCGTCATCGAACTCCGAGATGGCCTCGGCGGCCTGGGCAGTATCGAGCTGTGCAAACACCTGCGCACGCAGGCGCGGGTCGAGCTGCTCGATAATGTCGGCGATGTCGGCAGGGTGCAGCTCGCCGAGCGTCTTATGCGACACCGAGAGTTGAATGTTCTTGGTCGAGCGATCGAGCAGGTCCATGTAGGACCAAGCGATGATGTCCTCACTGAGCGGCTTGCCCAGGTGCTTCATAAAGCCTTCGACGATATGCTCGAGCGCGGGGCTGATGGCGCGTAGCAGACCGCGAGCACCGACCTCGGCGCCCAGCAGGCGCAGCTGGTTTTCGCCCGACATGGAAAACTTGATGTCGTTTACGCGCACGACCTTCATGCCCTGCGTGTCGACAATCTGCTTGTTGAGCACGTCGCGGGCAAGCAGGAGTTCGGTCGGCTGCAGGTACGAAAAACGGATTTCGGTGGCCGACGTCTTAAGGTGTACGCCCGTCTCGTCGATACGGTCGACCCATTTGCGCCAGCTGATCATAAACGGCGTCTTGCCGGGTCCGCGGAACGCGAGCGACGTCACGTGCGGAAAAACTTCGCCGGTAGCAATGCCAAAATCGTTGACCACGCCGAGCTTTTCGCCATCGACGTCCAAGACCGGCAATTTGAGCATCTCACTCAGATAATTCAATGGTGCTCCCCATCATTATTCCTCCGAACGCGGCCGCATGTGCGACGTCCGGGGGCTTCTGGATATGTATACGCATGCGCGGGCGGCACGCCGCTCGACGCTTACACCCCGTGCATGCGCAAAAAGCACCTGCATGGGGTCATCGACTGTATGGTCGAGGTTTGGATTTCACCTGTAACCTTTCTCTTGACCCTCATTAACCGCAGTAACTATAGCATCAGCATCGCCCTGCGGCATCGAATTTATGCGCTGCACATTGCAGGCATACCAAACGCTGACGTATCCGTGACATAGTCATTGGGGACGTTCTTAAACGACTACCCAATGACTACTCTGTGGCGTCGTCGTCCTCGGCAAGTTGGGGGAACACGGCGCCCTTGGGCATGGTGACCTTCGTCAGCGAGGTGAGCTTTTTGCTCAGCGACATGTCCGTCTTGACCAGGTCGCTGAGCGTCACGATCTTGTAGCCGTCGGCAATGAGGCCGTCGATAATCCGCGGCAGCGCCTCGAGCGTCTGCTCGGCGCATTCGTCTCTATCGGTGAGCAGCACGATATTGCCCGGCGTCACCGAATCGAGCACCGTCGAGACCTGCTCGTCGGCACCGTTGAGCAGCCAGTCGCCCGAGTCAATATTCCACGAGACCACGGCGGAGACCAGGTCCATCGCATCGATCCAGTTTTGCTCGTCAAAGGCAGCGTAGGGAGCACGCAGCAGCATCGTCTTCACGCCGGTCGCCGACTTAATCGCATCGGTACCTTTCGTGATCTGTTCGCGTACCGCCTCACGGTCCTGACCCTTGAGCGAATCGTCGCTGTAGCTGTTGGATCCGATCTCGCACCCGGCATCGACAATCGCCTTGGCCGTAGCGGGGTTGCCCTCCACGCTATCGCCCGAAAGGAAGAACGTTGCAGCGACGCCCTTCTCTTTGAGCACCTGCAAGATCTGTTTGGTGGCGCCGCTCGGACCCTCGTCAAACGTCAGCGCCACGTACTTTTTGTTGCCCTTGGGCGCCACGCTGGCGCACGCAACAACGCAATCGGTGGCGGGCACAACCTCGCCGCGATCCTGCGTCTTGCCCGACTGCTCACCAACCCACACCTCGGAGCGGCCCTGGACACCCCACGTCTGCACATACTCGATAGCGCCCGTGCCCTCGACCTTGAGCTTGGGCTCGATAACCGTAGCCTGAACCTCGTGCTTCTCGTAGGTGTTACGGCCATCCTTGACCGTCACCTTCTCGCCGCCCTCAAGTTCGCGGCTATCCCATTTGCCCTGCTTCACGCGCTTGCCGTCGACCTTCACCGACAGCTTTTCGCCTCCATGGCGCTTGAGCACACTGTCATCGACGGCCAGCAGGTCGCCTGCGTCGTAGGTGTCAGTCAAATCCTGTTCGTCGATGAGATTCTGCAGCGTAGAGCCCACGCGCACCGCGGTCTTCTGGCCGTTGAGCTCCACGTCCACGCTGCGGTTGACGTAGCCCACGACGGCAGCGATAAACAGCACGAGCGCGCAACCCACGGCGATGAGCGCATAGGGCAGGCGAGACGAACGACGGGGTGTGCGGCTGTTGCCGATGCGCGCGCTGCGATCGCTAAAGCCGCGGCTATGGTTGAGATACATCGCGCCGGGCTTACGGTGACGCTTGCGCTGACCGCTGGGCAGCTGCCCCAGGTCGCGGCGCGCCGTCGGACGCGCACCCGAACGCCCGTTTAAGTTGGATCCGTTTTGGCGCATGTGCCCTCCCCCATAAACACAGCAAGCCGGAGCAACAGGTCTCCGGCTTGCCTCCCATCATTTGGTACGTCGCTATTTTGTAGCTTTTGACGAGCCTCCGCTCGCCTTTTGGTATTCGTCCTTAAAGGCCTTGAACATGCCGCGCGTCTTGCCGAGCTGCTTGCCCAGTGCGCGACTGCCCTTGTCCACGGCAACCGATCCCTTGTCGTCGAGCACCTTGGCGCCCTTTTTGACCTTGTCGCCCACCACGACGCTGGCCTCGGCGGCCTTGGCAGCCGCACCGCCCGAATACCCGAGCGACTTGACCTCGTCCGAGACGACCATCGCGCCGTTCTCGTAGCCGCGCAGCATCGTCGGCGGCACCTGCGTGTCACCAACCAAAACACTCGAAGCAGCACCGGCGGTCACATAGAATGCCTGCACGATGCCCGAGCGTGGCTTGAACTCAACATCCGAGCAATAGCCCACGACGTCGCCCGATTCCGTGCGCACGTCCATACCGACCCAGATGATGCAATCGTCCAGGTTGATGTCGAGGCGCCTGGCGGCGGCGGCATCGTACGTGTCCTTGACGTCATCGACCGCAATGGCGCCCTCGTAGACGCCAATGGCGTCGAGCGCTACGAATCGGTCGGGACGCTCGATCATGCCCGCGATATCGGACTGGCGGACCATAAAGCCGACCACGCGCGTACCGCCCGGGGTAAAGACCGGAAAGTGAATCTTTCCGAGCTTTTTAGGGCTGCGCGGCGTGCCGTCCTTTTTGGTGCGCTTGTCCTCGGTAGGCTTGCGATAGATCTTGGCGCCGACAAAATCCCCGGCGCGCATTATGCCTCGGTCGAGGGCTCCGCAGCCTCGGTATCAGCCTCGACGGCGTTCTCGACCACGACGTCGGCGGCAGGCGTCACGTTGCCGCCCGAAATGGCGTCGTTGAGCTGCTCGCGCAGCTGGTCCATGCGCTCGCGGGCCAGGTCGACCTTGGCGCGCAGGTCGTCGGTCTTGGCATCGACCATCGGGCCAAAGTCATTCACCGCAGCACGGGCCTCCTCGGCGCTGTGCTCGTAGGTGTCGCGCATATTGTCCCAGGCGTCGTTGGCGATATCGGCAGCCATGGCGCGGGTCTCGGCGCCCGAGCGCGGGGCCAGAGCAACGCCGACAATAGCGCCGGCAGCGGCACCAAAAAGTGCGCCGGAGACAAAGCTGAAAGTCTTACCCATGATCATTCCTCTCCTGCGGGCACGTCGGTGCCCACCGTTTGAATGCTGTCCATTATACCCGCAGCGCATCACTTGCCGCTCCGCTCATCTGCGTACGGCAAAGGCGCAGGTACGTGATGGTGATAAACGCGTAGGCCTACTCCTGGGGCATAGCCGGCATGGTCACCGTGGCACCCAGGTCCTCGCCGGCGCCGTCCACGAGCGGCAGGCCGCCCTCATGCGCAGGTCCTGCCGGAATCGTCGCCGCACCGCCAAAGACGGCAGCGGAGGCCTCGTGGTTCTCGGCAACCGCACCCTCGGTATCAATCGCCACCTGGGGCTCGTCGTCAAAGTTGGGGACGCCCTGGGGCTCGGTGGGAACGGGCTCGGCGGTCGCATCGGCAACGGGCTCGGCGTCGACCGGCACATCGCCCTCGTCAGCGCCCTCGTCCTCGGCAGCATCTTCGCCGTTCGCAGCGGCGACGGCCTCGTGAGGATCCTTGCCCTCGGCCTCGGCGCGCATGCCCAGCACCAGGTTGCGCAGGCCCGCGACCGTGCCTTCCACGTCGGGGGCAGGCTGGTCGGCGTGCAGGTACGCCCAGTCCATCATAAAGGTGGCCGAAGACAGCGCACCGATGGCCAGCGCGTCGTCGGGACACGAAAGCTCAACCTCAAAAACGCGCTCGTCGTGCTCGCTTACGCGCGTGCGGCCGCACGAGATGCTACCGGCAAGACCGGTCTCGTTCATGAGCTCGACCGTCACGTGCTCCAGCAGATGGCAAAGCTCGGTCTGGCCCATGCAGTCCTGGAACTCGCGACCGGAATCACCCAGGCACAGGTGCTTGGCAATCGCCGGCACCAGGTAGTACACGCGCGCCGTGGCCTCGATATCCTCCGAGGTCATGAGCGGCATGCCGGGGTTCACCAGCACATGCGCGCAGATCTTGTCCTCGCTGACGGTGACCTTAAGGATGTTGAACAGGCCTGCCATAACTCTCCCCTACTCTTCCTTGTCCTACTCGTCGCCGTCGTGCGGATTCGCGGAACCCGCACCCGACGCCGCCGGCTTCTCTGCCGAAGACTCGGAATCCTTCTTATCGGTTTCGGCCGGAGCGATCACGCGAATGAGCGAGATGCGCTGGCCACGCATCGACTGCACCTTGAACTTGTACCCCGCGACCTCAAACACCTCTCCGATGTCGGGCACCGAGTCGCAAAGCTCCAAAATCCAGCCGGCGATGGTCTCATAATCATCGCTTTCCTCGAGCGGCCAACCAAGCTCAATCGCGTCATCGCACGAAAAACGCCCATCAACGAGCCACTCGCGGCGCGAAAGGCGCGTGAGATACTTGTTGTCGGGGTCGAACTCGTCCTCGATCTCGCCGACGATCTCCTCGACGATGTCCTCGATGGTGATAATGCCGGCCGTGCCGCCGTACTCGTCCACGACCACCACGATCTGGTCGTGAGAGGTCTGCATCTCGGACAGCAGCGGCAGGATGTCCTTGGTGTCGGGCACAAAGGTGGCGTCGCGCAAAAAGCCGGCGATGGGCTGGTCGCCCTTGCCGTCGAGCGCGGGCTGAATCAGGTCCTTGATGTGCGCGATGCCGGCGACGTTGTCGGGATCCTCGTGATAGACGGGGATGCGGCTAAAGCCGGTCTGGCGCATGGTGGACAGCACGTCGGCGACCGTCTCGTCGTCCTCGCACATGGTGGTGTCCACGCGCGGCACCATGACCTCGCGGGCAACGGTATCGCCCAGGTCGAAGATCTCGTGGATCATGCGCTTTTCCTCGTCGAGCAGGTCGTCCTGCTCCGAGACCATGTACTTGATCTCTTCCTCCGA